>NZ_JBEYVS010000002.1:0-309534 GCF_040644095.1 Streptomyces sp. NPDC047028 | reverse complement strand
AATCAGCAGTCCGGAAGAAGTGGCGGGGCAGGGGGATCAGCCACCTGAGCCATCTAGGGCAGCCAGCATGAAAACCATCCCTGCCCCACCCGCGCCGTCCCAGAGTCGCGAACTCACGGGACGCACTCAAGAAGGTAGGGCGGCATGACGGGCATCACACGATACGACGAGACCACCGTCGCCACGCTGCTGGACGCCGGCGCCGTCCTGCCGCCGGGCACGTCCGCGCGGGAGGACGCCGACGGCCTCACCGTGCGCACGTACACGCATCCCGCCCTGGACGACCGCCGGGTGGTCCGGCTGGTGCCCGGCACGCTCGGCGAGGCCGAGGACCTGGCGCTGGAGTTCCTCGGCATGGCCCGGGAGCCGGAGGCGCCCGAGGTCGGTCAGGTGCGCCGGGTGACCCTGGGCTTCCCGGCCTGGGCGCTGGTCAACGACCCGGCGAACGGGCACCACGCGCTCGCCCTGGTCAAGGACGTCGAGCGGCTCGCCGGGCAGGCCAAGTCCCGTCCGGGCACCGCGAAGGAGGGCTTCGAGGCGCTGGGCGAACGGCTGGGCCGGGCCGTGCCGCACTTCCTGCCGACGTTCTACGAGCAGGCCGCCCGTATCTTCCTCCAGCACGAGAACACCACGTACGCGGCCGCCTTCTTCGGCAAGGCCCGCGAGGCCGAGCGGGTGCACGCGCTCACGGTGGACGAGGAGCGACAGCGGGCGGTGTTCCTGGAGTTCGCCTTCGCAGGTGCGCTCACCGTCAAGGCGCTCAAGGAGCATGTGAAGGACCTCTCCCGGCGGCTCGACCCGGCCACGGCGTGGGCACAGTTCAGGCAGCTGACCGTGGAGCGCTGCGCGGCGGGCATGCCGCCGTACGCCTCACTGCCGCAGGACGCGCGCGGGCTGATCAAGGCGGCGGGTCTGGACCGGGCCACCGAGGAGTGCGCGTTCGTCGCCGATCTCATCGCCTCGCCCGCCGCCGTCCGCGCGCCCGCCTCGTTCTGGAACGCCTACCGCACCGTCCTGCCGGTCCTCGCCGAACGGCGGCCGGCGGTCCGCTCCCGGCTGCTGGAGATCATGCCGGCCGGGCTGGGCCGCGCGGTCGAGGACGACGAGTTCTGGCTGGACCTGCTCGCCGGGTGCGGGGCGGACCGGCTACTGACCGACGCCGGCGACGACTCCGCCGAGGCCGGACCCGCAGACGCCCCCGGCCCTGCCGACGCCGCCGACTGGCTGAGCCGGTGGGCCACGTTCCGCAAGCACGGCCGCTCGTACTCCCACCGCTCGCCCGCCACGCTGGCCCTCGTCGAGCGGATGGCCCCGCGGCTGGTGGCCGCCGGCCGGCCGGTCGACCTGTTCACCGGCCGCTGGCACGCGGGCGCCGATCTCGACCTGCTCGACCTGTGCGTGGCCCGGGGCGTCCCGCTCACGGTGCCCGGCGCCGACGTGCGGGTCCACCTGCCCGTCTCCGACTGGCTGAAGGACACCCGGGCCGGTCGCCGCGACCTGGTGGCCACCGGCGCGGACCGGCGCCTGCGGCGCCTGCTGCACCAGGCCTTGGACACGGAGAGCACGGGACACTCCGCCCGGCTCGGCTCCGCCGAACAGAAGAGCCTCGCCACCTATCCGGTGCTCTCCGGGGTGCTGCGCGAGTGGCTGGACGAGGCCGCCGATGACTACCTGCGCGCGGTGGGACTGCCCGGCGCGCGGGCCGCGCTCGACCGGCTGCGGCCCTTCCGGCCCGTCGCCGCCGAGGTCAACCCGGCCGCCGTCGCGCGTGTCGCGGGGCACGAGGTCGCTCCGCTGCTCGGTCGCACGCTGCGCGCGGGAATCCTGGACGAGCTGGGCTGGCCGGCACTCGAGGAGGCGCTGCGCCTGCTCGACGCCAAGACCCGCAAGGGCCAGGACGACACGCTCACCCACCACGACGCCTGGCCGGCCCTGATCGTCGCCCGCGGCGACCGGGTCGTCGTCGTCGGACCCGAGGAGGTGCTGCTGGAGCACGAACTGCGGGTGCCGCACGCAGCGGACCGCTGGCAGCGCCCCCGGTTCCGGTACGTGGACGGCGAACTGCTGGTGATGTGGCGGCAGGACAGCAAGCAGTACGGCTACTGGTCCGCCCGGGCCGCCGACGTGTTCGAACTCGGCGGGGACCAGATCCCCTCGTGGTGGTCGAGCAACGAGACGGTCGCCCCGTCGATCCCGCTGCCGGGCGGCGGCCGTGCCACGGGTGGCCGCACCCTGCACGCGGGGGACACGGTGCTGCCGCCGGGGCGTCACATCGCCGGGGACGGCACCGGCTGCTGGCGGCTGGGCGCGCAGGGCCGCGAGGCGGTCTGGCTGGAGTACGACCCGGCGACCGGCACGCACGGCCGGGCGTCCCTGCCCTCGCCGCTGCGGGCCGGCATCCGGGACGACGCCCGGCTGCTGCAGAGCCTCTGCGAAGTGCTGCCGCTGCAACCGGGCCTGGAGGGCAGCCCATTCGGCACGGACGGCACCGTGCTCGGCCGCTGGGTGCGCGCGGAGGGCGAGGGCGACACGGCCCGCCGCGCCGCGGGCACACCCGACGGGAGGACCGTGACCGTCCCGGTGAACGCCCCCGGGCAGGTGCCCGTGCCGCTCGGCGGGCTGCGGCTGCCCGGTGGCGCCGAGCCGGTCGCGGTGCAGTTCTTCCGGCACGTCGCCCTGTTCGCGCCGGAGGACACCGCCGCCACGGGCGAACTGGGCCGGGTGCTCCCAGGCACCGGCAGCAACGAGTATGCGGCGGGGACGCGGCTCCTGCCCCCGCTCCCCTACTGGCACGCCCTGCGTCCCCGGGACGAGCGGGGCTCGGCGCTGCTGCGCGCCCTCACGGACGGGCGCGCGGCCGAGGTGCTGCGCGCCGGTACCGAGGCGCTCGCACAGCGGCGGCAGGCGCTAACCGACGCCGGTTCCGACGAGACCGCCAGGTCCGCCGTCCCGCCCGCCGAGAAGGTCGCCCGCGCCGCAGTAGCCCGCGCCCTGCCCGACCTGACCGACGGTCCCCTGCTCACCGGCGTCGCGGCCCTGGTCCGCTCGGCACTGCGCGTCACGGAGTCCGCCGAGGTCTTCGCCTCGCCGGTGCGGGAGCGACCCCGGCAGCCGCGCAACCGCACCGAGGGCATGTTCGCCGACTACCGCCCGGAACACGGCCAGGACCGCGCCCTGCGCGAGGCCCTCGCCGGGATCACCGGACTGCGCGGCTGGTGGCACGGGGAGCAGTGGATCACCCTCCGGCAGATCCGCGCCGTCAACCACGTGCTGTCGGGCCGGCCCGCCGACGGCAAGCCGCTGCCCCTGAAGGAGAAGACCCACGCCCTCACCGGTGGCTGGCGCACCGACGACCACACGGTTCCCGACAACACCGCGGTGTGGCCGCCCCTCCTGAGTGCACTGCGCCCGATCGCCTACCGTGCCGTGTCCCCCGTGGTGGCCGACAGCCGGCGCGAACCCCTGCTCCTGCTGCTGGAGGCGGTGGCCGAGGGGCCGCTCGCGGAGGCCGACGGCACACTGCGGGAGATCGTGCTGAGCGAGCCATACGACCGGCAGGACCGCGCCGGCCAGGTGCTGCGCCGGGACGGCAGGACCGTGGTGATCCTCGGCTGCCAGAACATCGACTCGCGGCACGGCCGGGTCAACTGGCTGGCCCTGGACCACGACCCGTCCGGCGCGTTCGGCGCCGTCGCCCACTTCACGCTCGGCGAGGAGACCCGGCACGCCGCCACGATCTCCGCCCCGGACCTCAGGACCGTCACCCGCCTGGCCCGGGACAAGGGAGCGGTGCCCTGGCAGTCCGAGGCACCCGAGCGGCTGGTGACGGCCACGCGCGGCGGGCTGGGCCCGCTGCAGGCCACCGTGCTGCTCGGCGGCCTCGTACCGGAGCCGGACGCCGAGGGCATGGCCCTGCTGGGACTCAAGCCGCGCCAGCGGGACTTCGGCGTCGGCCGGCTGAACTCGCTCACTTCTGACGAGCGTTGGTCCCTGCTCGGCGCACTGCTGCCGGCGGACCCCGCGGACCTGTGGACCAGCGGTCCGGACACGGAGGCCGCGGGGCGGGTGTGGGCCGAGCGGCTCGCCTCGCTCGTCCGGGTACCCGAGGAACTCGCCGCCGACCTGACCGGCATCGGATACACGGAGGAGGTACTCAACCCGTCCCGGACACCCTGGCTGAGCCGCACCACGGTGCTGCGTCCCGACAAGGACGGCACCCTCGCGCCGGAGGACCCCTCGGCCGTACCCAGCCGGCACCAACTGAGCGCCGCGGTGACGTCCCTCGCCTCGCTGGCTTACGTCCTGCCGTACGCCCATTCGCTGCGCGCCGCCCTGCCGGAGGGGCTCGCCGCGCTGCGCCGCCGGCTGACCGACCCGGAACTGCTCCTCGGTCTCGACGTCGACTGGACCGAGAAGGGCGGTTCCATCGCGGTGGAACTCCGCAGGCTCCACGGCCTGCCCGAGTCCGGAGGCGGCGACGCGCACGGGCTGACCCGGATAGGCGACGCGATCGTGCTGCGCCCCTGGTACCGCGACATCGAGAGCGTGCAGGTCCGCCCGGCCGCGCTCACCGGCCCCGACGACGCCGTCCTCGGGCTGCTCGAAGGCCTGGCCGGCCCCGCGCGCGGCGACGGCCTGCGGACCCTGCACACCGTGCTCGGCGAGGAACTGGCGCGGGCCGTCACGGCAGGTCTCGACGGCACCGGCGGCTATGCGCAGGACCCCACCGTCTCCGTGCCCGCGCTGGTCGCCGAGATAGCCGCGGCCCACGGTCTGGGCGAGGACGCCGCGGCGCTCTACCTACAGTTGCTGGCGCTGCCCGACCCCACCGACCGCAACTGCGCACGCTGGACCGGCTGGAAGCCCGCCCGCCTGAAGCGGGCGCGGGCCGAACTGGCCGCCACCGAACTGGTCGTGGAGGCCCAGCGGCCGCGCGCCGGACGGACCCTGTTCCTGCCGGGCGGCTGGCGCGACCTGAAGTCACCCGCGCTGCCGGTGGAGACCTGGAAGGAGGGGCTGTACCCGGTCATGGGCCACGGCCGCACGCTCCCGCTGCTCCCGGTCCCGGAGTTGTTCGCACGGGCCTGGGCCCGTGTCGGGTCCGGTGACGCCCCGGCGTACGAGGAACTGACCACACGGGCGACCCGGAAGGGGCGGCGCCGATGAACGGCACACCAACGACCACTGTCCCGGCGGCCGGACCGGCCGGCTCGTGCTCTTCCGGCTCGGGTACGTCCGGCTCCGGCTCGTCCGGCTCGGGCACCGGTTCCCTCCGCACCGGTTCCCTCCGCACCGGTTCCGGCCCCACCATCCCCCTCCGCGCCACCCCGAAGGATCCACGCCGATGACCACCGCTCTCGCTCCCGACCCGATGCGGCAGATCGTGCCGCCCGAGGACCGGTTCGCCGCCGAACTGGCCTTTCTCGCCGCGTACGACAGCGGGCCGCGGCCGCCCGCGTGGCGTCTCACGCCGAGGGCCGTCGTCACGTTCGTCATGGGCAGCGGCGGACAGGCGCTGCGGCTGCCCGACGACGCCCGGGCGCCCGAGGGTGTGTCGCGCCGACTGGTGGTGGAGGGCAAGTTCGTCGGTGACCGGGCGCTGGTGGAGCGATGCGTCGTCACACTCGCCGGTGAGCGGGGACTGCTGCTCGTCGGTGAGCCCGGTACCGCCAAGTCCATGCTGTCGGAGCTGCTGTCCGCCGCGGTGTGCGGCACCAGTGGCCTGGTGGTGCAGGGAACGGCGGGCACGACCGAGGACCAGCTCAAGTACGGCTGGAACTACGCCCTGTTGCTCGCGCAGGGCCCCAGCCGGAAGGCGCTCGTGCCGTCTCCGGTGCTCACCGCGATGACCCGGGGAGCCGTCGCCCGCGTCGAGGAGGTCACCCGCTGTCTGCCGGAAGTGCAGGACGCGCTGGTGTCCCTGCTCTCCGAGCGGCGCATCGCGGTGCCCGAACTGGCCGGCACCGAGGACGCGTCGGCGCACGCCGCGCCGGGCTTCAGTCTCATCGCCACGGCCAACCTGCGGGACAAGGGCGTCTCGGAGATGTCCGCCGCGCTCAAACGCCGCTTCAACTTCGAGACGGTGGGCCCGATCCCCGACCTCGACGCCGAGACCGCGCTGGTCCGGGGGCAGGCCAGGGCGTCCGTGGAGCGGGCCGGGGCGCCGTTCCAGGTCGACGACGCGGTGCTGGAAGCCCTCGTCATCGCTTTCCGGGACCTGCGGGAGGGGCGGTCGGCGGAGGGCTGGGAGGTGGAACGTCCGTCCACGGTGATGAGCACCGCCGAGGCCGTGTCCGTGGCGGGCGCGCTCGGACTGGCGGCTGCCTACTTCCCCGGTGACCGCGACGTCCTCGGGCTGCTTCCGGGCCATCTGCTCGGTGTCGTACGCAAGGACGACCCGGCCGACGCGGCGCGGCTGCGCGGCTACTGGGACGGGCCCGTGCGGCGGCGCGCCGAGCAGGGCTCCGCCACCTGGCGCACCCTGTGGGACCTGCGCACGGTTCTGGAGGGCTGACGACCGTGCACCCCACATCTCCGGTTGCCACCGCCCCGCACGGAACGCCTGCGTCCGCCAACCCCACCACGCCGGAAGCAGCCATGGCGGCCCTCACCGCCCCGGGGGCGCCCTACCTGATCGGGGTGCGCCACCACGCGCCCTCCCTGGCCGCTGCCGTGCCGGCGCTGCTGGACGCGGCGGAGCCCGACGTGCTGCTCGTGGAACTGCCCGCGGAGCTGAAGGACTGGCTGCCCTGGCTGGCCCACGAGGACACCCGGGCGCCGGTCGCGCTGGCCGCCGCCTCCGCCGACGGGGAGACGGGCCCGGCCTTCTACCCCTTCGCCGAATTCTCGCCCGAGTTGGCGGCAGTGCGGTGGGCAGCGCGCCGGGACGTACCCGTGGTCGCCTGCGACCTGCCGCTCACGGACCGGGCATGGGGTGAGCGGCAGAGCTTCCCGCGACCGCCCTCGCCCCCCGGTCTCGTCACCGCGCTCCGCGCCCGTTTGACCGGGCGCCCCGGGGACGACCTGTGGGACCGGCTCGTAGAGGCCACCGCCCCGGGCTCTCCACCGGAGGCGCTGCGGCGGGCAGCCCTGCTCACCGGCTGGGCGCTGCGCCAGGACGCCGTCGCCTCGGCCGGCGTACCGGAGCTGGATCTACGGCGCGAGCAGTGGATGCGGTCCTGTCTGGCCGGGGCCACGGCGAACGGCGAGCGTGCCGCGGTGGTGGTGGGCGCGTTCCACGCCCCGGCGCTCCGGGGACCTCTCGGGGTGGAAGGCGCCGGCGACGGGGCCAGCGGTGGCCCGTCTCGCGATGCCGACGGCACCGGGCGGAGCACGGCACCGCGCCCGGTGTGGACCACGTCGCTCATTCCCTACACCTACGCGCTGCTGGACGCCCGGTCCGGTTACCCCGCGGGAATCCGGGACCCCGAGTGGCAGCACATGGTGCTCGAATCGGCGGGGGATCCCACCGCGCTGGACGACGTCCTGACCCGGGCGGCCGTACGGATCTGTGCGGAACTGCGCGCCCTCGGCCACCCGTCGGGGCCCGCGGACGCGCGGGAGATCGTACGGCTGGCCGGGGATCTGGCCCGGCTGCGCGGACTCCCCGCGGCGGGCCGGGGCGAGCTGGTGGAGGCGGTGCAGACGGTCCTCGCGCAGGGCGAGCCGTACGGCAGGGGGCGGGCCGTCGCGCGGGCACTGGAGACGGTGCTCGTCGGGACGCGGGCCGGCCGGCCGGCGCCGGGCGCGCCGCGCAGCGGGCTGGTGCCGGCGGTGGAGGCGGAACTGTCCGCGCTGGGGCTCCCGGGGCCGGCGGACAGCGGCCCGGGCTCGGCTCGGGACCTACGGCTCGACCCGCTCCGTTCCGGCCTCGACCGCCGCCGCGAACTCCTGCTGCGCCGGCTGACGGTGTGCGGCGTGCCCTACGCGGAGCCCAAGGCGGTCGCCGGCACGGGCGGCGCCGACGCCCTCACGTCCCGCTGGGAGGTGCGCTGGACCCCGGCCACGGCGGCGGTGCTGACCGCGGCCGGCATCCGCGGGGTCACCCCCGCCCAGGCGGTCGAGGGCCTGCTGCGGGAGCGGTGGCGTGACGAGCGCGACGAGGGTGGTCCAACCGCCGCCCAGACCCTGCGGGGCCTTGAGGAGGCGGCGGAATGCGGCCTGCCGGTCCTCACAGGCGAACGGCTCACCGACACCGCGAAGGTGCTGCCCGACTCTGGCACCCTGCCCGAACTCCTCGCCGGGCTGGCCCTGCTGGACCGGCTGCGGGCCGGTCACATCGCCGGGCTGGACGCCGACGAGCACCGTACGGCGCGGGCGGCCGCCGTGGCCGAGTCGCTCACCGCCGCCGCGGTGCGCCAAGTGGACGGGCTCACCGGATCCGAGGACCCCTCCGACGCCCGGGCCCTCCTCGAACTCGCCCACCGGGCCGACCTGGTGGGGGGTATCCGGCTGACCGACGCGCTGGCCCGGCTGGCCGAAGGGGGCTCCCCGCTGATGCGCGGCGCCGCGGGGGCCGTACGCGTGCTGCTCGGGCAGGACGATCCGCGGGCGTTCGGCGACCGGGTGGCGTCCTGGGTGGACGGCGCCCACGACACCGCGTCCCGGTCGGCGCTCACCGCGCGCCTCGCCGGACTGCTCACCGCGGCGGGCCCGTTGCTGGAGTCCGCGGCACCCGCCCTTGAGCCGCTGCTGAACCGGGTGGCGGAGCTGCCCGACCGGGACTTCCTGGACCGGCTGCCGGCGCTGCGCGGCGGATTCGACGCCCTCAGCCCCGCCGCCCGCGACCGACTCCTGGTCACCGTGGAGGAGCGGCTCGGCGCAGCGCGCCTGGCCGACACCGCCCCCGCCGACCCGCTCGCCCTGGCCAACTGGGCCCGCGCCGACCTCGCCGCACGCGAGGCTCTCGCCGCGCTGGGTCTGCTGCCTCCCGCATCCCCACAGGCACAGCTGGCTCCCCCCGCCGTCGAGGCCCAGGACCCTGGGCCGTCGTCCTCGCGGGCCGCGGCATCCGCCCGCACCGAACCCGCGGACCACGCCGGAGTCCCCGGCACCCCGGACGGCTCAACAGCCGGGCGCCACCTCGCCCCCGCCGACCGTTGGCGCCTCGTACTGGGCCGCCGCAGCGAGAAACTCCCCTCCACCGCACGTCCGTTGGCCACAGCGCTGGACGAGCTGTACGGCAGCGGGCGCGGCGAAGGAAGCCGGGGCGGCCTCGTCGGCTCGGGGAGCGGCGGCGGACGCGAGGCGCCGTATCCCGGTGTACGGGAGTGGTCGGAGAAGCTGGCCGCACTGTTCGGACCGGGCGTCCGGGAAGAGGTGCTGGCGGCGGCCGCCGCGACGGGCCGACAAGACGTGCTCGCCGAGTTGGAACCGGACACCGTACGGCCCTCGGTGGATCTGCTGCGCTCGGTGCTCCGCCACGCCGGCGGCCTGCCCGAGGCCAGGCTGGCGGCGCTGCGTCCCCTGGTCCGGCACCTGGTCGAGGCCCTGACCCGGCAGCTCGCCACCCGGCTGCGTCCCGCCCTACACGGCACCGCCCTGCCGCGCCCGAGCCGGCGCCCGGGCGGGGGCCTCGACCTACCCCGAACGCTGCGCGCCAACCTGGCGACGGCGCGCCGCACCCCGGACGGTTCGGTCCAGGTGATTCCGGAACGACCCGTGTTCCGCGCCCGGGCCAAGCGGGCCGCGGACTGGCGGCTCATCCTGGTCACCGACGTGTCGGGGTCGATGGAGGCGTCCACGATCTGGGCGGCGCTGACGGCCTCCGTCCTCGCCGGAGTTCCCACCCTCTCCACGCACTTCCTGGCGTTCTCCACCGAGGTCGTCGACCTCACCGGCCACGTCGACGACCCGTTGTCGCTGCTGCTGGAGGTCAGTGTGGGCGGTGGCACGCACATCGCGGCCGGACTGCGGCACGCCCGGGAACTGGTGACGGTGCCGTCCCGCACACTCGTCGTGGTCGTCAGCGACTTCGAGGAGGGCTTTCCGCTCGGCGGGCTGCTCGCCGAGGTCCGCGCGCTGGTCGGGGCCGGCTGTCAGGTGCTCGGCTGCGCGAGCCTCGACGACGCGGGCCGCCCCCGGTACTCGACCGGCGTGGCAGGGCAGTTGGTCGCCGCCGGCATGCCGGTCGCGGCCCTCAGCCCGCTCGAACTCGCCCGCTGGGTAAGGGAGAAGACCGTATGAGCCCGGGCCTGCCTCGGGTCGCCCCGTCGGTGACCGCCGAACTGGTCGCCGCGCTGTCGCCCCGGCTGCGCAAGCGTCTCGACGCGGGCGTCGCCAAGCTCGCGGACCGGCCGGTCGTCGACGACGGCGACACCGTCCGCATCGCCGTAGACGACAGCACGTACGTCGAACTCGACGCTCCCGGCGGCGCGGTGACGAGCGCGGACGCCGTGCGCTGCGGTTGTCTGCTGGCTCCGGACTGCCTGCACCGCGCCGCGGCGGCGTCGGCGGCACCGATAGCGGAAGAGGAACCCGCCGCCGGAGCGACGGCGGGATCCGACACGGCACCGCGCACGGGACCCCACACGGCATCGCGCACGGAACCGAACTCAGCAGCGGCCGCGGCCGGCTCCGGGAACCCCGAGACCGGCGGGCCGGACATACCGGCCGAGGCGAACGGACCGCGTGAGACGGCCACGCCCGAGCAGCGCTCCGCGGCCCGCGCGATCCACGTCGCCGCGAGCGCCGTGCTGGAGGCCGGCGCGGACGGTTCCGGAGCTGTGCTCCAGGCCGAGTTGCTGCGGGCCGGACACACCGCGCGACTCGCGGGGCTGCCCAAGGCCGCGGCCTCCGCCGTCTCCGTGGTCACCGCCCTGCGCGCTGCCCGCGGCGCCGACCCCGCATACCACCTGGTCGACCTCGTCGCGGCACTCCGCGAGGTGCTGTCCACGGCCCATCGCCTCCCCCGGGCCGAGGGGGCGGAATTGGCCGGGCTGCGCGGCAGCGTCCGGCAGCCGTACCGTCCGGACGGCTCACTGCGGCTGTACGGCCTCTTCTCCGAGCCGGTGCTCACGGCGAGCGGCTACGCGGGCGCGGTCACCTGGACCGCCGACGCGGAGGGCCGCCTGTACCAGGTGGCGGACGTGGCGCCGGGAGGGGCGGGCCGGGCGGCGGGCGCCGCGGACCGGGCCGTACGCGTCGGGGACACGGCCCTGACCCACCGTGAGCTGTCCCGGGCGGGGCTCGCGGTGTCGGGGGCCACGGTGTCGCCGACCGGGCGGCTCGGTGCGGGCGCCCGTGTACGGGCGGTGCGCGCCGCCGGTGCGGCCTGGCGCGCGGAGCCACTGGACCGGCTGTGGGCGGTGCCCGTCGCGGACCAGGTCGCGCGGGCCCTGAGCGAGAGCGGCCAAGACCTGCTGTTCATCGAGGTCACACTCGCCGGCGCGGTCCGGGAGGCGGCGGGTGACTGTCTGCTGGCCGATTGCGGCGGAGTTCCGCTGAGGCTGAGCGCCGCGCACGAGCATCCGGCGCTCCCGCACCGGGACAACCTGCGTCTGCTGTCCGCCGCGCGGGGCAGCCGGCTGCGGATCGTCGCCCGGCTCGCCCCGGCCTCGCATGCCCGCGCCCAGCTCCTGGCGAGCGAGCACCCGACCGTCGCCGGCACCCGGGTCGACATCGGCCTGGACAGGTTGCTGCGAGCGGACCTGCCGGCCGGGCGGCCGGGGGCACCGGCCGACGTCCTCGCTCCCGCGCCGGCCGAGGCGCCGGTGCACCTGCTGCGGCGCCGCGTCCACCAGGCGGCCTCGGGCGGCCGGCGTGCGCTGTCCTTCCCGGGCCGCACCGGCGCCGACGCGCGGCGGCTGAGCCGGGACGGGCTCGCGACGGCCGGCGACATCCTGGAGGAACTGAACGCGGCGGCCGCGGAGCGGGACCGCGATCAATTCGGCCGCCTGCGGCCGGCCGATCCGGACCGTTTCACCCGGGCCTGGCTGGCTGCGGCCCACTACACCGACGCGGTGGACCGTGCGCTGTGCGTGGCGGCCTGGGGCGGGTGAGGCGGCCCTGCCAAGGAGGCGGGGAACGGTGAGGGAGCCGAGGGAAGCAGGGTGCCGGTTCCGCGGGCCGGTGGGGCTGGTCGCGCAGTCCCCCGCGCCCCTTCGGGCGCCACTTGGGGGAGGTTCCCGAGGACACACCGGGCGGGCCGCCGTTCCCCCGTGCCGGCGGCCCGCCCGGCATGCCTCCGGCGCGCGTCCGAGCAGGTCGGCCGCCGCCTGGAGGCATTCTGCTCCGCCCCGGAGCGGCACGGGTATGCGTACAAGTACGTACGCTCTACGGACGGGGTCGGCGGCAGGACGGACGGCACACCCGGAGAGGAACACGTGGCACGAGGGCTGGACAGGGCCTACGAACGGATGGCCGCGATCGCTGTGGCGGCGCTCCACGAACGGGAACCGGAGCGCCTGTGGCCCCTGCTCGGCAGCACCCTCACCGAGCTGTGCGGTGGGGAGGCGGTGATCTACAAGCTGGACGAGTGGAGCGAACGCCGGGGCACGGTCGGTACGGCACCGGACGCGGCCGGCGCCGAACTGGCCCGGCTCGGGGACGACCAGCTGGGCCTCGTCCGCGCGGGCTACCCGTTCGCCGATCACTACGCCGCCCGGCCGGACCGGGTACCGCTCACCGCGCTCAGGGTGGTGGGGCGGTCCTGGCCGCACAGCCCGACCGCACGCCTGCTCAGCGACGCCCTCGGCGTGCACCACGTACTGGCGCTGCCCCTGCCGGGGACCACCGCACCGATCACCGGGTGCCTCGTCTACCGCTCCGGCCGGGACTTCACCGACGACCACCTCGACATGGCCGAGCGGGTGCAGCCACTGCTGGGCGGGGTGGAGCGGCAGCGGCAGCTGCTGGTGGAGTGGCGGTCGGCCGGACCGGCGGCGGAGCTGGACGAACGGGCGGCGGACTGCGCGCTGACGCCCCGCGAGACGACCGTCCTGCTGCTGCTCACCGACGCCCTGACCGCCGACTCCATCGGCCGTCGCCTGGGCATCTCGGCCCGGACGGTGCACAAGCACGTCGAGAACATCTACCGCAAGCTCGGCACCCGCGACCGGGTCAGCACCGTGCTGCGCGCCCAGCGGCTCGGCCTGGTCCCGGCGTCCCGTCCGGCGTAGCCCTGGGCCGGCACCCCCGATTCGTTACGGTGGACCGGTTCACCTGCGGCGCTCGTACCTGAAGGGTTGTCACCCAACTTGTCCCCTGATACGGCAACAGTGCCCGCGAGCCGTGAGCCGCCAGCGGTAGGAGCTTCGGGGTGCGGGGGCGGACGTGTTGTCCGGTCGTAGTCCCCTGTCCCCCCTGTCCCTGCCGGTGTCCCTGCCCTTCCTGCGGGTTCCGGTAGGCCCGGACGCCGAGCGCTGGCGCACCTTCCCGGCCGAGCGGACCCTCGTCGTCGCCGCCCGTACCGTCACTCGACCGTGCGCGTGCTCGAATCGCTGCCCGCGCTCCTGCGTGACGACCCGCGAGTGAGCGTCGTCTTCGCCTACGACCCCACCTCCGCGTTCGCCTCGGGCGTGCTGGACCTCCTGCACGCCTCCGGGTGCCGGGTCATGCCCTGGGAGCAGCTCGCGGGGAGCCGACCCGACCTGTTGCTCACGGCCAGCGAGAACCTGGAGATACCCGAGGGCGACCACCCGGTCCCGGTGCTGCCGCACGGCGTGGGCTTCCAGAAGCGGGTCCCGGACTCGCGCGGCCCGCACGACCGGCTGTCCGGCCTGATACCGGTCGGCCCGGTGGACCGCACGTCGAAGGTGATGTCGTACGACGCCGCCGGCAGGAGGTCGGCCAGCAGTCGCCGCAGTTCCTCGGCCGCCTCCGGGTGGTCGCTCAGGATGGTGTGCAGGTGCCGTTCCCAGGCGACGGCGAGGCGGGGCGTCACCTCGTCCTCGTCGCCCCGCTGCCGGGCCTCGTCCAGTTCCTCTCGGGAGGCCTCCAGCTCCTCCTCCCCGGCGCCCCGGCGGGAGAGTCACCCGGTGAGCCGGCGTGTCCTCTGTTTGAGGTGTGTCCACACGTCCGCGGCCATGAGACCGATCAGGGTCGTGGCCCCCTGCGCGGCGAGTGTCCCCAACTCGGCTTACACCGGGCCCCCTTCACGTCGTCGGCCCCCACCGGGGAGGCAGATCCCACGGTAGAAGGATCTTCGGCCGATTCCCAGTCCGCCTCGCCCGGAGGAGCCGGGGAAGCCGAGCGGTGCCCGGCCGCTGTGCTACGCTTTCAGGAGTTGCAGTTGTGGTACCCATGAACCTATGTGCGCCTGACAGGAATGTTTCTCCTCAGGCGCATTAGTTGTTTTTTTCCGGCTTCTCCGGATGGGGCCTCTGCCTACAGAAGGAGAAAGTCATGGCACAGGGAACCGTGAAGTGGTTCAACTCCGAAAAGGGTTTCGGTTTCATTCAGCAGGACGGCGGCGGCCCGGACGTCTTCGCCCACTACTCGAACATCGCCACCCAGGGCTTCCGTGAGCTGCAGGAGGGCCAGCGGGTCTCCTTCGACGTCACGCAGGGCCAGAAGGGCCCGCAGGCGGAGAACATCGTCCCCGCCTGATCGCCGGCGGCGTTTTCGCTCACCGGGGTTCGCACCGTGAGGGTGCGGGCCCCGGTTTGCGCTGTTTCCAGGAAGGCAGATATCCGCATGTCCCGCAGGCCCCAGAAGTCGAACCGGCGCCCCTCGTCGCCCGCACCGTCCGCGTCGTCGTCCAGGGAATTCCGGCTGCCGGAAAACACGACGCCCGCGCTTCCCCCCGTCGAGGACTTCGCCGGTCTGGCGATGCCCGAGGCGCTGCTGAAGGCCCTCGCCGCCGAGGGTGTCACCACCCCTTTCCCCATTCAGGCCGCCACACTGCCGAACTCGCTCGCCGGGCGTGACGTGCTGGGGCGCGGGCGGACCGGTTCCGGCAAGACCCTCGCGTTCGGGCTGGCCCTGCTGGCTCGCACCGCCGGGCTGCGGGCCGAGCCCAAGGCGCCGCTCGCCCTCGTGCTGGTGCCCACCCGTGAGCTGGCCCAGCAGGTGACGGACGCGCTGGCCCCCTACGCCACGGCGGTGAACCTGCGCCTCGCCACCGTGGTCGGCGGGCTGTCCATCACCAAGCAGGCCGGTGCGCTGCGGCGCGGCGCCGAGGTGCTCGTGGCGACTCCGGGCAGGCTCAACGACCTCGTGGAGCGCGGAGACTGCGTGCTCGGGGACGTGCGGGTCACGGTGCTGGACGAGGCCGACCAGATGACCGACATGGGGTTTCTGCCGCAGATCACCAGGCTGATCCAGCAGGTGCGGACCGACGGGCAGCGCATGCTCTTCTCGGCCACGCTGGACGCCAACATCGACCGTCTGGTGCAGCGGTTCCTGACCGACCCCGTCGTGCACTCGGTGGACCCGTCCGCGGGGGCGGTGACCACCATGGAGCACCACGTGCTCCACGTCCTGGACGAGACCGACAAGAAGGCCGTGACCACGCGCATCGCGGCCCGGGACGGCCGGGTCATCCTCTTCCTGGACACGAAGCGGTCCGCCGACCGGCTCGCCAAGCGGCTCCTGGCGGTCGGTGTCCGCGCGGCGGCGCTGCACGGGGGCCGCAGCCAGCCGCAGCGCAACCGCACCCTGGAGCAGTTCAAGAACGGGCAGGTCACCGCGCTGGTGGCGACGAACGTCGCGGCGCGAGGCATCCACGTCGACGACCTCGACCTCGTCGTGAACGTCGATCCGCCCGCCGACCACAAGGACTACCTGCACCGGGGCGGCCGTACGGCCCGCGCCGGAGGGTCCGGCAGCGTGGTGACGCTGGTCCTGCCCGAGCAGAAGCGGGAGGTCACCCGGCTCATGTCCGACGCGGGCATCCGCGCCAGGACGGCCCGCGTCACGTCCGCCGACGCGGAACTGGCCACCATCACCGGCGCCCGTGAGCCGTCCGGCGTGCCCGTCACCATCGAGGTTCCCCAGCCGGCCACCCCGCCCGCGCCCCGCCGGGAGCGGAGGGCCGGTGCCGAGCCGGGCAGGCGGTCCAGTCGCCGCCGCAGGGCGGGCGGCGCGGAGGCGGCGGGCGGCGGTACCGGTGCCAGCACCCAGGGCGCGGGCCGCAGGGGCGCGTCGGGAGCGAGGGACGAGGGCGCGACGCGCCGGGCTGCCTCGGGAGCGAGGGACCAGGGCTCGGCGCGCGGGACCGCTGCCGCCGGTGTGGCCGGGGCCGGCCAGCCGTCCGCAGGCGGCGGGCGCGGCTCCGGCCGCCGGTCGGGGGGCGGCAAGTCCACGGCCGCGGCCGCCGGTGCGGGGGGCTCGGGCGGCAGCCGTTCCGGTCGGCGGGCCGGCGGCGGTACGGCGTCCGGTGCCGCCTCCGGCTCCGGTGCCCGTGCAGGCTCCGGTGCCGGCTCCGGCGGGGCCCGCCGCGCGTCCGGCCGGCGTTCGGCGTCCGGCGGCGCCTGATCCCCGGCCTCGGGCGGGTCCGGTCCGCCTGGCCCGTCCCCGTACGAAGCCGGGCGTACGGTGCTTCCCGCACTGACCCGGCC
This sequence comes from Streptomyces sp. NPDC047028, assembly GCF_040644095.1. Taxonomy (NCBI): domain Bacteria; kingdom Bacillati; phylum Actinomycetota; class Actinomycetes; order Kitasatosporales; family Streptomycetaceae; genus Streptomyces; species Streptomyces sp. NPDC047028. The sequence continues at coordinate 293,035 of NZ_JBEYVS010000002.1, read as the reverse complement.
CCCCAGTGTGCGGCGCCGCCGAAAGGTGATTGGCTGTGCCGGTTCGTCCAACCGGTCCATCCGAGGGAAGGTCCCAGCCATGAGCAACCCCGCCGCACTCGAGTACAAGGTCGTCACCTTCCGCGAATCGCTGATCGGCGACGCGCTGGACAGCGACAAGCTGGAGAAGGTCCTGAACAAGCACGCCGAGGACGGCTGGGCGCTCAAGGCGATCACGTCCGCCGACGTCAAGGGCCGTATAGGGCCCGGTGCGGTCGAGGGTCTGCTGCTCACCCTCGAGCGTCCGCGCCGCTGACGGCCGCGGTTCTGGCGGCACAGGGAACGGCGCGCTCCGCCGGCTCGTACGTACGGGCCCTGTGCCGTCCCACCACAGCGGCACGCCGCTCGCGGCCGGGGCAGGTTCCTCCGAGTCGTGCCGCCGGCCCGGCGGTGGCGCAAATGCTTCGACACCGCCCCGCCCCGTCCGGCAGAGTGGCCGCCCGTGACGAGCAGTGAGCTGTGGACCCGAGCGAACGCCGACCGCTACGACGCCGAGGAGACCGAGATGTCCTCGGCCGCCGTCCTCGGACCGACCGTCGACTTCCTAGCCGAACTCGCCGGAGACGGCGGGGCTCTGGAGCTGGCCATCGGCACCGGGCGGGTGGGTGTCCCGCTCCGGGAACGCGGCGTACCGGTCGTGGGCATCGAACTGTCCCCGCACATGGCGGCGGTCCTGCGGCGCAAGGTCGACGAAGACACGCTCCCGGTCATCATCGGGGACATGGCCACCACCGTCGTCCCGGGCGAGTTCACCCTGGTCTACCTCGTCTACAACACCATCTCGAACCTGCTCACGCAGGACGAACAGGTCGAGTGCTTCTGCAACGCCGCGCGTCACCTGGCGCCCGGTGGCCGCTTCGTCGTCGAACTGGGCGTACCGCCCCTGCGACTCCTGCCGCCCGGTCAGGTCGCGGTGCCCTTCGACGTGTCCGAGCGGCACCTCGGTTTCGACACCTTCGACCTGGTCGAGCAGCTCCTCGTCTCGCACCACCTCACGCGTGGCGACGACGGCCGTTACCGCCGCGACGACTCCCGGCACCGGTACGCGTGGCCGGCCGAGCTGGACCTGATGGCCCGGATCGCGGGGCTCGGACTGGAACGACGCGTCGCGGACTGGGACGGGTCACCGTTCGGCCAGGACTCCACGAAGCACATCTCCGTGTGGCGCAAGCCGGAGTGAGGCGCCGCTTGACACGCACGCCGTCCGGGAGGTGATCCCCGGCCGTGGCTCCCGGCGGGCTGCGGGCGGTCGGGTACCGCTGTGCCGCAGACTGGCACCTACCACTTGACCGACCAGGGATGGACCTCATGGCTGACCGGCCCTTGACGCTGATGGCAGTGCACGCTCACCCCGACGACGAGGCCACGGGTACAGGGGGCGTCCTGGCCCGCTGTGCGGCGGAGGGCATCCGCACCGTGCTCGTCACCTGTACCGACGGCGCGTGCGGTGACGGCCCCGGCGGTGCCAAGCCGGGCGACCCCGGGCACGATCCCGCCGCCGTCGCCGAGATGCGGCGAGCCGAACTCGAAGCCAGCTGCGAGGTCTTGGGCATCAGTCACCTCGAACTGCTCGGGTACGCCGACTCCGGGATGATGGGCTGGCCGGCCAACACCGCGCCGGGCTCGTTCTGGAGCACGCCCGTGGACGAGGCGGCCGCCCGGCTGGCCGAACTGATGCGGCGTCACCAGCCTGATGTCGTCGTGACCTACGACGAGAACGGCTTCTACGGCCACCCCGATCACATCCAGGCCAACCGGATCACCATGGCGGCGCTCTCGCTCACCGGGATGGCTCCGAAGGTGTACTGGACGACCGCCCCGCGCTCGATGATGCAGGAGTTCGGGAAGATCATGCGCGAGTTCGGCGCGGAGTGGGAGGAGCCGGATCACACGGATCAGCCGGATCCTGCCGAGTCCGGAGCGATGCCCGAGATCGGCCTGCCCGACGAGGAGATCACCACGTGGGTGGACACGACTGAGTTCGGCGGCCAGAAGTTCGACGCCCTGGCCGCGCATGCCAGCCAGGGCGAGAACATCTTCTTCCTGCGGATGGGCAAGGAGAGGTTCACCCAGCTCATGGGCGTGGAGACGTTCGTCCGGGTCCATGACACCACGGGCGCGGCCCTGCCCGAGAACGACCTCTTCGCCGGCCTGCGCTGAGCGCCTGCCCGCGGCCGTCTTCCGCGGTGCGAGGACCGGCTCAACCCAGGAAGCTCAGCCGCACGTGACGGTCGGGGTTGTCCCGGTTGGTGTCGACCAGGCACACGGACTGCCAGGTGCCCAGTTCCAGGCGGCCCGCGATCACCGGGAGTGTGGCGTGCGGGGGGACGATCGCGGGGAGGACGTGGTCGCGGCCGTGGCCGGGGCTGCCGTGGCGGTGCTGCCAGCGGTCGTCGGCGGGCAGGAGGCTGTGCAGGGCGGCGAGGAGGTCGTCGTCGCTTCCCGAGCCGGTCTCGATGATCGCGATGCCGGCGGTGGCGTGCGGGACGAAGAGGTTCAGCAGGCCGTCGCGTCCGGCCGCCGCCTCGCTCAGGAAGTCCTCGCAGTCCCGGGTGAGGTCGACGACCCGCTCCCGGGAGCCGGTGGCGATGTTCAGCGTTCGGGTGGTGAAGGCATCGGACATGCCCTCATCCTCACCCATGGGCGGGCTTTCACACGCCGCGGCGCCGGGAAGATCCACGGACGGCCGCCGGTTGGTAGAAGCGTGAACGAAACGCGTGAGGTCGAGGCAGTCGTCATCGGCGCCGGTCAGGCCGGGCTGGCCGGCGCCTACCACCTGCGGCGCACCGGTCTCGTGCCGGAGCGCGACTTCGTGGTCCTCGACCACTCCCCCGGCCCGGGCGGTGCCTGGCAGTTCCGGTGGCCGTCGCTGACGTACGGCAAGGTGCACGGGATGTACGCCCTGCCCGGCATGGAACTGACGGGCGCCGATCCGGACCGGCCCTCGGCCGAGGTGATCCGCGAGTACTTCGACCGGTACGAGAGGACCTTCGGGCTGCGGGTACGGCGCCCCGTGCGGGTGCGCGCCGTGCGCGAGGGGGACGGCGGACGGCTGCTCGTCGACACCTCGGACGGCATGTGGTCGACGCGGGCGCTGATCAACGCGACCGGCACCTGGGACCGCCCGTTCTGGCCCCGCTACCCGGGCCAGGAGTCCTTCTGCGGGAGGCAACTGCACACCGCGCAGTACGCGGGACCGGAGGAGTTCGGCGGGCTGCGGGTCGTCGTGGTGGGCGGCGGCGCGTCCGGCACCCAGCATCTGCTGGAGATCGCACCGTACGCGGCCTCCACCACCTGGGTGACGCGGCGGCCGCCGGTGTTCCGGGAGGGTCCGTTCGACCAGGAGGCGGGGCGTGCGGCGGTGGCTCTGGTCGAGGACCGGGTGCGGCGGGGGCTGCCGCCGAGGAGCGTCGTCTCGGTCACCGGGCTCCCCCTCACCGACGCCGTACGGCAGGGGCTCGCGGACGGGGTCCTGGACCGGCAGCCGATGTTCGACCGGATCACTCCGGACGGGGTGGAGTGGGGCGCCGGGCCGGACGGCCGGCGCGTCGCGGCCGACGTCATTCTGTGGGCGACCGGCTTCCGGCCCGCGCTCGGTCATCTGGCACCGTTGGGGCTGCGGGAGCCGGGCGGCGGGATCCGCGTGGAGGGCACCCGCGCGGTGCGCGATCCCCGTGTCCACCTCGTCGGCTACGGGCCGTCCGCCAGCACCGTCGGCGCCAATCGCGCCGGACGCGCGGCGGCCCGCGACATCAGGAGACTGCTGGCCGCGGAGCCGCTGGCGGCCTGAGGGCCCATCGATGGGCGTGACGGCCGACGGGCGGACCGGACCACGGGCGGACGCCGACGGGCGTGATGGCCGACAGGCGTGATGGCCGACGGAACCTCGCGGCGCCGGCCGGAGTGCCGGGCCGCCCCTCGGCGAGCGCCCGTCACCGTCCCGGTGAAGCCGCCGGGGTCCGTGGAGCAGTGGCACCCGGGCTCTGCGTCTTCGGCTGGTGCCGGGCGTTGAACTCGGCCACGTTGCGCATGTGCTGCGCGTAGTCGGCCGTGAAGCGGGTGTCGCCCGGCTTGACCGTGACGAAGTACAGCCAGTCGCCCGGCGGCGGGTTCAGCGCGGCCGCCATCGCGTCCTCACCGGGGCTGTCGATGGGGGTGGGCGGCAATCCCATCCGCTGGTAGGAGTTGTACGGGCTCTCGATCCGCGTGTCGTCCGTGCTGGTGTTCACGGTGCTGCGGTTCAGCGCGTAGTTGAGGGTGGAGTCCATCTGCAGGGGCATGCCGCGCTGCAGCCGGTTGAGGACGACCCGGGCCACCTTCCCCATGTCGGCCTTGGTGTCGGCCTCGGCCTGGACGATGCTGGCGACGGTGACGGTCTGGTAGAGGTTCATCGGGTTCTGCTGCGCCCCGGCCGCGACCGGCGCCGCGCTGAACTTCTGGTTGGCGGTGTCGACCATGGACCGCAGCATCGACTCGGGTGTCGCGCCCTTCGGGACGGGATACGTCGCCGGGAAGAGGTAGCCCTCCGGGTTGCCCTCGGCCTCACCGGGCAGCTTCAGGCCGGCCTTCCCGACGGACTTGCGGGTGCTGCCCGGCGGCAGTTTCAGGGCCTTGTCGACGGCGTCGTAGATCTGGCCCGAGCGCTCGCCCTCCGGGACGACGAGGGTGACCGGTTTCGCCACCTCACGGGGGGTGTTGTGCACGGTCAGCAGCGGCACCGCCACGGCGGTGCCGGCCAGGACGGCGCCGGCCACGGCGAGGACGAGCTTGCCCCGGCGCGTCAGGCGCATCGTGCCGCGTGGCGGAATGTTCATCTGCATGCGGGCACGGTAACGCGCGCATCGTCACAAACCCGGCATATCGTCAGCTCGTCAGCTCGCCGGTTCCAGTCGCGCGTCCCGGCGGACCAGGGTCGCGTACCGGCCGTCCCGCTCCAACAGCTCCTCGTGCGTGCCCCGTTCGGCCACCCGCCCTGCGTCGAGGACGACGATCTGGTCGGCATCGCGGACGGTGGAGAGGCGGTGGGCGATGGTGAGGGTCGTCCGGTTGGCCGACAGTGCGTCGATGGCGTCCTGGACGGCGGCTTCGGTGCGGGTGTCCAGGGCGCTGGTGGCCTCGTCGAGGATGAGGACCGGCGGGTCGCGCAGAATGGTGCGGGCTATCGCCAGACGCTGCTTCTCACCGCCGGAGAAGTGGTGGCCGCGTTCGCCCACCACCGTGTCGTAGCCGTCGGGCAGCGCGGCGATGTGGTCGTGGATCTGGGCCGCCCTGGCCGCCGCGTGCAGTTCCTCGTCGGTGGCGTCCGGCTTGGCGAAGCGGAGGTTGTCGGCGACCGACGCATGGAAGAGGTACGTCTCCTGCGAGACGACGCCGACCGCGCGGGCGAGGGTGTCGAAGTCGAGGTCGCGCACGTCGACGCCGTCCAGGGTGACCCGGCCGCCGGTGACGTCGTAGAGGCGGGGCACCAGGTACCCGAGCGTGGACTTGCCCGCTCCGGTGGGGCCGACGAGCGCCAGACTGCCGCCCGCCGGAACGGTGACGTCGATGCCGGCGAGGACGGGGCGCACCGGCGCGCCGCCGCTCTCGGTGTCGTAGCGGAACTCGACGTCCTCGAAGCGGACTTCGCCCTTGACTTCGTCGAGATGGACGGGCCGCTCGCGTTCGGTGATGTCGATCGGCAGGTCCAGGTACTCGAAGATGCGCTGGAAGAGCGCGAGGGAGGTCTGGATCTGGACGCCGGTCGCCAGCAGGCTCACGGCCGGGCGGAACAGGCCCTGCTGGAGCGAGACGAAGGCGACGATCGTGCCGAGCGACACCTGCGGGCCGCCGAGGTGGAGGGCGAGGCCGGCGGTCCAGTAGATGACGGCGGGCATCGCGGCCATGACGATCGTGATCACGGCCATGCGCCAGCGGCCGGCCATGTTCGACCGCACCTCCAGGTCGACCAGGCCCTCGGACTCCTCGGCGAAGGACCTGGTCAGGGAGTCGGAGCGGCCCATGGTGCGGCCGAGCAGGATGCCGCTGACGGACAGCGACTCGGTGACCGTCGCGGCCATCGCGGCCATCTGCTTCTGCCGCTCGGTGGTGATCTTCTTTCGTTCCCTGCCGACGCGGCGGCTGATCCACACGAACACCGGCAGCAGGACGAGCGAGACGACGGTGAGCCGCCAGTCGAGCGCGATCATCGCGACGATCGTGGCGACGACGCTGGTGATGTTGGAGACCAGGGAGGTGGCGGTGGAGGTGACGGTCGCCTGCATGCCGCCGATGTCGTTGGCGATGCGGGACTGCACCTCACCGGTGCGGGTGCGGGTGAAGAAGGCGAGCGACATGCGCTGCAGACGGCCGTACACGGCGGTGCGCAGGTCGTGCATGACGCGCTGGCCGACGGTGGTGGAGATCAGCGTCTGGAGCACGCCGAAGACGCTGGAGAGGACCGCGCTGAGGATCATGCCGAGCGCGAGCAGGCTCAGCAGGCCGGTGCGGCCCTGCGGGATGGCGACGTCCAGGATCTCCTTCAGCAGGAACGGCGTCGCCACCGAGACCAGCGACGAGGCGCCGACCAGCACGCCGACGACGGCGAGCCGGCCGCGGTAGGGGCGGAAGAGTCTCAGGATGCGGCGCACCTGCCGGGGCTGTTCCCCGGCGTCGGCGGGCGGTGTCCAGGAGGTTTCACGGTCGGGATGCATGGGCTCCTACGGGAATGCGGGCGCCGGCACGAGGGGCGGCCGGCGATGGCTGGCGGATCGTAGCTCATTGTTACCTATACTCACAATGAACGGCATCCTGATATTGTTCCCGCATGACCACCCCCGACCCCGACAGCGTGCTCGCCGAGCAGTTGCTGCGGCTGACCCGCCGGGTGCACCGCATCCAGAAGCGCCATCTGGAGCGGCGCGACCTGGGCGTCACCCCGGCCCAGTCCCGTCTGCTGCGCACCCTCGCGCACTACGGCGCCGCCCCGCGCATGGCCGACCTGGCCGAGCGCCTGGAGGTGGTGCCGCGCGCGGTGACGACTCTGGTCGACGGTCTGGAGGCGAGCGGCAAGGTGCGGCGGGTGGCCGACCCCACGAACCGGCGCGTGACCCGGATCGAGCTGACCGACGAGGGCCGCGCGACCCTGCGGGAACTGCGCGGCGCCCGCCGGTCGGCGGCCGAGGAGATCCTCGCACCGCTCTCGCAGGAGCAGCGGACGGTGCTCGGCGGCCTGCTGGAGGCGCTGATCGACGGAGAACTGGCCAAGCGCTGCTGAGAGCGCCGGGCCGGTCACCCCGCCGGTCGGACGTCCGCGCGGAGGCCGTCGAGCACGGTCCTTCAGGCCTCAGCAGCGGCGGAGGTCCTGCGTGAGCGCCCCTTGCGCGGTGCTCAGTGTGTGGTCGTAGCAGCCGTCCGAACCGTAGTCGCGGTATCGCTCGCTCGAGGTGCCGACCGCGTGCCGCTGGTCCCGCGGGGCGTCCAGCGTGAACGCGGCATCACCGGTGTAGGTGTCGTCGAGCCAAGACCACGCGGTGCGCCGGCCACCGGTGCGCTCGTCGACCGCCGCCCGGTCGCCGAGGGTCAGCACGGTGCGCAGCCGGTTGTCCGTGCCGAGGGTGATCGTGCCGTTCAGGGTGTAGGTGAGGTGCGTGCGGGTGGTCCGGGGCGTCCCCTTGCCCGACCCGTGCTCCGTCGGATACCGGGCTCCGGGCCCGCCGGCGGTGACCGTCTCGTCGTCGGTCCAGGTGGCGTCGAGTCCGTCCGTGTTCTCGCCGTCCGTCCAGCGGTGCACGGAGGTGTTGGCGAGCGTCCGGGTGACGGTGGTGGTCACCCGGCCGTGCGAGGTGTCGAGGTAGCCGGCGGTGGTGAGCCGGTGGCCGGCCCGGGTGTCCACCCGGTTCTCCGTACCGGGCGTGTACGTCGACGCGTTGGCGAGGTCCCCTGCCCGGTCCTCGGTGAGCGCGCCCGTGAGGCGGGCGCGGTGCGCGTCCTGCCAGACCAGGACGTTCACCGGGGTGCTCCAGCCGGCCTGTCCGGCGGGCACGCCCACGACGGAGACCTCGACGCGGTGCGGGCGGCCGTCGTTCAGGAGCCCGGCGAACGGCGTGAGGTCGTAGGTGAGGGGCTTGACGTCGAAGGCGCGCGGGGCCGGGACGACGTACCAGAGGAAGGGGTTGGACCAGCCGCCGGTCCACACGTTCGGGAACGGCGAGGCGATTCCCGCCAGACGCCCGTCGACCTTGATCTGCACCTCGCGGTACGGCCCGTGGTCGGCCTTGCAGGAGTACGACGCCGGGTCGGCCACCGTCAGGTACCAGAACTCCTCGCAGCCGCCGCCGGATCCGGTGGCGTACACCTCGGCGACGATGCGTTCGCTGTTGCGCGGCGTGGTGAGGGTGGTGCCGTCGGGGGTGTCGGCGAGGGTCAGGACGCGGTCGGGCGCGGCGGTCGCCGGGCGGCCCGCGTAGAAGGTCAGGGTGGCCTTGACGTCGATCACACCGGTGTAGGTGTCGTTCACGACGTTGCCGATGAGCATCTCGACGTCCTGGGCGCTGCGGAAGGTGTCGCTGTAGCGGGTGACGTCCTTCTCGACGTGCCAGGCGATGCCGTCCGCCGACGGTTCGGGTGTGGAGGTGCGCAGGACCTCGACGCCGCCGACGTGCAGGTAGCCGAGCCGGTCGTACTGACGGCCCTTCACCGAGCCGTCGAGGCGCAGGACGACCTTGCTCCAGTGGTCGCCGCAGCCGCGCGGCGGTGTGTACGTGCCGCGGTAGGGGGTGAAGTCGCGGAACTGGACGTCGGCGAGGGTGACGCGGCAGGACCTGGAGTGCGGCCGGTCGACGGGCGGTGCGGCGGTGACCGGGTCGTGCCAGTCGGTACCGAACTCGGCCGGCGGGTCGGCCACCGGGGCGGTCGCCGGGGCGGCGACTGGGTGCGCGGCCCGGCCGGTCGCGTCATGGGCGGACGCCGCCCGGCCGGACGTTGCAGGGCCGGACGTTGCAGGGCCGGACATTGCCTGTGCGGTCGCGGCACCGGTGCCGAGGAGGGCGCTCGCCAGGAGGGTCGCTCCGGTAAGCATGGACATGACTATCCGACTTCTCATGGGCGGTGTTCTACGGCGAACAGGGCCACCACCGCAATGAGGCGTCCGGCGCCACGGCCCGGGCGGGTGCGCCGAGAGCGCGGTCAGGCGTCCAGTTCGCGCCTGTCCCCCATCACGATCACCGGGTGGCGGGCCGGGTCGAGCGTCCGCAGCAGGTACCGCATGGCGTCCTTGGAGAGCCCGACACAGGCCGAGGTGCCGCCGCCGTGGTCCAGGTGCAGCCAGATGCCGCCGCCCTTGGCCGCACCCCAGGGAAGCGTGCCGTCGTGCGGCGGGGTGCCCTTGACGCGGTTGTAGTCGATGGCGATGACGTAGTCGAAGTCGTGCTCATGGGTCCCGCCCCACGCGGCCGGGGGCGTGTAGGCGTCCTCGTCCTGGTCGTACGGCAGTTTGCTGCCCGGATCGTCGAGGACACCGCCCGCCGCGGACAGGGTGTACACGCCCACGGGGCTGCGCTGGTCGCCCATGCGGTGGTCCGTGGTCCAGCCCTTGCGTCCGTTGTGGGCGGGCCAACTGGCCGCCGGCCGCCAGGTGGTGCCCGTCCGGGTGTACAGCACGACCGTGGAATCGGCCGACTTCCGGTTCTGGCCGTAGACGGTCACGACCTGGCCCGCGTCGGCGGGAATCCGCCGGTACAGCCGGTCGCCGACGCCCGGGATACGGGTGGGGTCACCGCTGGGGGCGCTCGACACGGTGGCACCGTGGGCGGGTTCGGCGCCCGGCCCGGCGGTGCCGGGGGCACCGCTCCCCGCTCCGCCGCACCCCGAGAGACAGGCCATCAGGGTTCCCAGGGCCGCCGCCGCGGCCGCCGCACGCCGCACACTGTCGATCTGCACCCGCCCATGGTGGCATTACAGACCGGTCGATTGTGCGAAGTTTTGGACATTCGTCGTGTCGGCGGGCACGACCCCGGGGCGCGTCGGCCGGTGCGGCGTGCCTGTCGGCGGGCGACCGGCGATTCCACGCCGGATCACGGAAAACCGTTTGAAATTCACCGCTCCGCGAGGCGAACCTTTCTCTTCTCCTTCGTTCACCCACGTTCTTCCGTTCGCCGTTCTTCCGCTCGCCGCTCCTGAACTGAGACGAGTCCCTGGGACGTCATGCAGATCCAAGACCTTCCGTATCCCGACCCGGGCCTGCCGGACGCACGTTCCGGGCCCAGATTCCTGTGGTGGCTCTGGCGCAATCAGCTGGGGGGCCAGCTCAAGTCGCTGGCGTGGGGCCTGCTCCATTTCGTCTCCGTCTCCGCCCTGCCCTTCTGCGTCGGTCTGGCCGTCGAGGCCGTCCTCGACCGCTCGGGCTCCCGGCTCGCCCTGACAGGTGGTCTGATGGCGCTGTGCGGGGCCGGTATCGCCGTGGGCGACACCTTCCTGCACCGCACCGCGGTCACCAACTGGATCACCGCCGCGGCCCGCGTGCAGCAACTGCTCGCGCGCAAGGCGGCCCAGCTGGGGTCCGCGCTGACCCGGCGCGTCGCGGCCGGCGAGGTGGTGGCCGTGTCCACCGGCGACGTGGAGAAGATCGGCTGGTTCGTCGAGGCGGTCTCCCGGTTCACGGCGGCCGCGACGACGGTCGTCGTGGTTTGCGTCGCCCTGCTCCTCTACCAGCCCGCGCTGGGCGTGCTCATCGCCGCCGGCCTGCCCGTGGTGGCGCTCGCCGTCCTGCCCCTGCTGCCCCGGGCGACGCGCCGCGCCGACGTCCAGCGCGAGAAGGCCGGCCGTGCCACCGAACTGGCCTCGGACACCGTCGCCGGCCTGCGGGTGCTGCGCGGCATCGGCGGTGAGGAACTGTTCCTCGCCCGCTACCGCAGCGCCTCGCAGGAGGTACGGCACGCCGCGGTCCGCAGCGCTCGGATGTGGTCGCTCATCTCGGCGATCCAGGTGCTCCTGCCCGGGCTGCTGCTGATCGCCGTCGTCTGGCACGGCATCGATCTGGCCCGCGCGGGCCGGATCACCGTCGGCGAGCTGGTCACCGTCTACAGCGCGGTCATGATCCTCAACTACCCCTTGCGTCACTTCGAAGAGATCGCCATGGCCTACTCCTTCTCGCGGCCCTCCGCCAAGCGGGCGGCCCACGTGCTGTCACTGGACCGGCCCACGGACGCCGGCGGCTCCCGCACACCCGAGGTGCCCGGGGGTGAGCTGTACGACCCGGCCACCGGTCTGCTCGCACCGGCCGGGCGGCTCACCGCCGTGGTGTGCGGGGACCCGGACGCCGCCGGCCGGCTCGCCGAACGGCTGGGCGGGCATCCCGGGGAAGCGGGTCCTTCGGTCCTGCTCGGCGGGGTGCCGCTGGACGAACTCCCCCTCGACTGCGCCCGCACCGCGGTCCTGGTCCAGGACAAGGATCCGGTGCTGCTGTCGGGCACCCTGCGCGACCTGCTCGACGTGCCGTCCTCCGGTGCCGTGCGGGCCGAGGAGGCGCTCGCGGCCGCCCAGTGCGACGACGTGCTGGAGGCGCTCGTGCAGGGCTCGCTCGGTGCCGCCGACGCGATGGACGCCCGCATCACCGAACGCGGTCGCTCGCTGTCGGGGGGCCAGCGGCAGCGGCTCGCGCTGGCCCGGTCCCTCGCGACGGACCCCGAAGTGCTTGTCCTGGACGAGCCGACCTCAGCGGTCGACTCGCACACCGAGGCACGGATCGCGGAGGGCGTGCGGCGCCTGCGGTCGGGGCGTACGACGGTCGTGTTCACCTCGTCGCCGTTGCTGCTCGACCACGCGGACCGCGTCGTCCTGGTCCACGAGGGCGAGGTCGTGGCGGTCGGCGCGCACCGCGAACTGGTCGTCACCGAGCCCCGGTACCGGGCCGTGGTGACGCGGGAGACCGAGGACGAGCCGGCCTCGTCCGTGATGACGCGGAAGACCAAGGGCGAACCCGGCGCGACCGACGACCAACTCGGCTCGGCGGACACGGCCGGCCGGGACACCCTGCCCGCCGGTCTCGGCGAGCTGGCAGAGATCGAGGAGAGCGCGTGATCGGCGTCGCACCACCGGCGTACGACCCGGCGGCCCCGACGACCGCCACCACCCTGCCCGTCGGTGCCGCCGCGACGGTGCGCGCCTACGTGGCCGAGCTGTTCCGTCGGCACCGCCGGGCCTTCCTGCTCCTCGTCGGCGTCAACACCGTCGCCGTGGTCGCCTCGATGGCCGGCCCCTACTTGCTCGGCGACCTGGTCGAGCGGGTGTCGGACGGGGCACGGGAGCTTCATCTCGGCCTGACCCTGGGGCTCTTCGTGCTCGCACTGGCCGTGCAGGCCGTGTTCGTACGGCAGGTGCGGCTGCGTGGCGCGATGCTCGGCGAGCGGATGCTGGCCGACCTGCGCGAGGATTTCCTCGTGCGCTCCGTCGGACTGCCGCCGGGCGTGCTGGAGCGGGCGGGCACGGGCGACCTGCTGTCCCGGATCACCACGGACATCGACCGGCTGGCGAACGCTATGCGGGAGGCCGTGCCCCAACTGGCGATCGGTGTGGTGTGGGCACTGCTGCTGCTCGGCGGGCTGGTCGTGACGGCACCGCCGCTCGCGGCCACCGTCCTGCTGGCACTGCCGGTGCTGGTCGCGGGGTGCCGCTGGTACTTCAAGCGGGCGCCCGCCGGGTACCGCTCCGAGGCCGCCGGCTACGCCGCCGTCGCCGCCGCGCTCGCCGAGACGGTCGATGCCGGGCACACCGTCGAGGCGCACCGGCTCGGCGCCCGGCGCATCGCCCTGTCGGAGCAGCGGATCAAGCAGTGGACGGCCTGGGAGCGCTACACGCTGTGGCTGCGGTCCGTGCTCTTCCCGGTCATCAACGTCACCCACGTCACCGTGCTCGGCTCGGTGCTGATGGTGGGCGGCGTCTTCGTGCTGCACGGCTGGATCGGGGTGGGGCAGCTGACGACGGGCGCGCTCATCGCCCAGATGCTCGTCGACCCGGTGAACCTGATCCTGCGCTGGTACGACGAGGTGCAGGTCGCCCAGGTGTCGCTGGCCCGGTTGGTCGGCGTGCGGGAGATCGAAGCGGACACCGGGGAGGCCGCGCCGGCCCCCGAGGGCCGGGAGGTGCACGCCGACCGGGTGCACTTCGGCTACCGCGAGGGCGTCGACGTGCTCCGCGAGGTGTCGCTGCGGGTCGCCCCGGGCACCCGCCTCGCCCTGGTCGGCCCGTCCGGCGCGGGCAAGTCCACCCTGGGCCGGCTGCTCGCGGGAATCTACGCGCCCCGGGACGGCAGGATCACCCTGGGCGGTGCGGAACTGTCCCGGATGCCGGCCGAACGAGTCCGCTCGCACGTCGCCCTCGTCAACCAGGAGCACCATGTATTCGTCGGCTCGCTCCGCGACAACCTGTTGCTGGCCCGGACCGACGCGTCCGACGCCGAGCTGTGGGCGTCCCTGGGCGCGGTCGACGCGGACGGCTGGGCGCGGGCGCTGGACGCCGGCCTGGACACCGAGGTGGGCTCCGGCGGGCTCGCGCTGACCCCGGCGCAGGCCCAGCAGATCGCGCTGGCCAGGCTGGTGCTGGCCGACCCGCACACGCTGGTGCTGGACGAGGCGACATCCCTCCTCGGCCCCCGCGCGGCCCGTCATCTGGAACGCTCCCTGGCCCGCGTCCTCGACGGCCGCACGGTCGTCGCCATCGCCCACCGCCTGCACACCGCCCACGACGCCGACGTGATCGCCGTCGTCGAGAACGGCCGCATCAGTGAGCTGGGCAGCCATGAGGAGCTGGTGACGTCGGACGGCCCGTACGCGGCGCTGTGGCGGTCCTGGCACGGGTGAGGCAGGGGCTGCCCCCGTCGGCGGGCACGGAGCGCATCCCGCGGGAGGGCGGTCCGGGGGCCTGCGGGTGTCCGACGGCCGGGCCGGACACGTGCGGGTGGCCGACGGCCGGGCCGGACACGTGCGGGTGGCCGACGGCCGGGCCGGGGCGGTGTCCCGGGCCGGGCCCGGGTTCCTGCCGTTGCGCGGTGGTGAACTCGGGTGGAAGGCTGGAAGGCGGCACCGGTTCGGGGGCGCCGGGGAACCGTCCGGTTCGCGCGGCGTGCGTCCCGGGCCGGGCGTGCCGGCGGTCCGCCGCCCCGTTCCGGGGCATGAGGCCGTCCTCACCAGCTGGAGGTACCCGTGGACAGCGCCGACGGATGGGGAGACGACGTATACCAGCCCGATACGTCCGAGATCCGGGAGGACTCGGGTGTCCTCGACGTGGAGGACACCCTGGACGCCGACGGTGTCTCCGACCCCCTCGACCGGGGCTGGTCCCCTCCCGAACGGCCGTGGGCGGTGGAGCACACCGGTGTGACGGCGCGCGAACGCCTGACCGGGGAGACCCTGGACCAGCGGCTCGCCGAGGAGCTTCCGGACGCCGCGGTGCCGGACGGCGACGGCATCGGTGACTGTGACGGCACCGACGGGGAGCCGCTGGACAACGAGGTCGGCCACCTGCGCTCCGGCCGGCTCGTCGCCCCCGACGAGGGCGCCCACGAGGACGAGGAGAGCGCACTCGTCGCCACCGACGTCGGCATCGACGGCGCGGCGGCCTCCGCCGAGGAGGCCGCGATGCACATCGTCGACGAGGACAGCGTCTCCGGCTGAACCGGGCCTCCCCCGCCCGACCGAACCGTCCGAGGAGCCGCCATGCAGCAGGACAAGCACCCCGACTACCACGCGGTGGTCTTCCGCGACCGCACCGCCGGCTACGCGTTCCTGACCCGTTCCACGGCGCGCAGCGAGCAGACCATCGAGTGGGACGACGGCCAGAGCTACCCGGTAGTCGACGTGGAGATCTCCTCCGAGAGCCACCCCTTCTACACGGGCAAGGCCCGTACGGTCGACACCGAGGGTCGTATCGCCCGTTTCGAGCGCCGCTACGGCGGCGCGGACCCGGGCGACGCGACCTGACCGCGGGCGGCGGGTCAGATCACGTTGAGGGCCGCCGCGCAGCCCCAGCCGCCCAGCAGCATGAACACGGGCATCAGCACCTTCAGCTCCACCCAGCTGCCCGCCCGGAACCGCATGCCCTTCGGCGGGCCCAGAGGGTGCCAGCGCCTGCGGCCGAGCGGGATCGGCCACAGGATGGGGCAGCCGGAGACGGTCAGCGCGTCCCCGATGTCGTGCACCAGCGCACCCAGCACGATCGGCAGCCCCAACCACAGGTACTCCTGCCCGGGCGCGGTGAACAGCCAGTCGGAGCCGTTGCCCGGCTTGTCCAGGACCCCGGCGAGGATCCAGGCGCTGGTCGCCGCCAGCAGCCAGACCAGGATGTCGCTGCTGGAGCCGCGCGCCGCACGCCACAGCAGGCCCTCGATCGCCAGCACCATGTGCACGAACAGGATGGCCAGCACCGCCCAGCGGCCTCCGGCGATCGCCGCCGCGGAGCAGCCCCCGCCGATGAGGACCGCCCACACCCAGGTGTGGGTCAGCGTGCGGTGGCCGCCGGAGCGACGGGGGTCCCCCGGCTTCCTGGTCGCCTTGTAGACGGCGTACGACAGCTTGTCGACGATCTCGCAGACCCAGCGGGAGAGTGGGCCGAAGGCCCGGGAGATCGTGGCCGCCTTGTGGTCGAGGTCCGGGGCGAGGGCGGCTCCGGCGCAGATCAGGGCGCCGACGAGCAGCACCGGCCAGGGCATCGGGTGCCCCGCCGCGGCCGCCGCCGCTCCGACGCCCAGCCAGGCCGCGGCGCCCGACAGTGAGTGTGCTGGTCCCATCATGGCCGCTTCCCGCCCCATTCCTCGTGTGCCGCTGTCCAGTTGACCGGGTGCGTTGACGCTCCGTCGGCGACACAGCGTAGCTGCCGTGATCTTCGGACCCGCAGCCGATTCCCCCCTCGACCGGGAGGGCAGGCAAGATGGGGGCGTGACCCTCATCGATCAGCTGCCGCCGACCGCCGACCCCGACGCCCTGTACGAAGCCTTCGAGTCGTGGGCCCAGGAGCGCGGTCTCACCCTCTATCCCCACCAGGAGGAGGCGCTGATCGAGGTGGTGTCCGGGGCGAACGTGATCGTGTCGACACCGACCGGCTCCGGAAAGAGCATGATCGCCGCGGGCGCCCACTTCACGGCGCTGGCCCGGGACGAGGTCACCTTCTACACCGCCCCGATCAAGGCGCTCGTGTCGGAGAAGTTCTTCGAGCTGTGCAAGCTGTTCGGCACCGAGAACGTCGGGATGCTCACCGGTGACGCGTCCGTGAACGCCGACGCGCCGGTGATCTGCTGCACCGCCGAGGTGCTGGCGTCGATCGCGCTGCGCGACGGCAAGCACGCGGACGTCGGCCAGGTGGTGATGGACGAGTTCCACTTCTACGCGGAGGGCGACCGCGGCTGGGCCTGGCAGATCCCGCTGCTGGAGCTGCCACAGGCGCAGTTCATCCTGATGTCGGCCACGCTGGGCGACGTCTCCTTCTTCGAGAAGGACCTCACCCGCCGCACCGGTCGTCCGACGGCGGTGGTCCGCTCGGCGACCCGCCCGGTGCCCCTCTCCTACGAATACCAGCGCACACCGCTCACCGAGACCCTGACCGACCTGCTGCAGAGCCGGCAGGCGCCGGTGTACATCGTGCACTTCACGCAGGCGCAGGCCGTGGAGCGGGCGCAGGCGCTGATGAGCATCAACATGTGCTCGCGCGAGGAGAAGGAGCAGATCGCCGACTTGATCGGCAACTTCCGCTTCACCACCAAGTTCGGCCGCAACCTGTCCCGTTACGTGCGGCACGGCATCGGTGTCCACCACGCCGGCATGCTGCCCAAGTACCGGCGCCTGGTGGAGAAGCTCGCGCAGGCGGGCCTGCTGAAGGTCATCTGCGGCACCGACACCCTCGGTGTGGGTGTCAACGTACCGATCCGCACGGTGCTGTTCACGGCGCTGACCAAGTACGACGGCAGCCGGGTGCGGACGCTGCGGGCCCGGGAGTTCCACCAGATCGCCGGCCGGGCCGGCCGGGCGGGCTTCGACACCGCGGGTCTTGTCGTCGCGCAGGCGCCCGAGCACGTCATCGAGAACGAGAAGGCTCTGGCCAAGGCGGGCGACGATCCGAAGAAGCGCCGCAAGGTGGTCCGCAAGAAGGCGCCGGAGGGTTTCGTCGCCTGGTCCGACACCACCTTCGAGAAGCTGATCGGCGCCGAGCCGGAACCGCTGTCCTCGCGGTTCCGGGTCACGCACACCATGCTGCTGTCCGTCATCGCCCGGCCCGGCAACGCCTTTGACGCGATGCGCCATCTCCTGGAGGACAACCACGAGCCGCGCAAGCAGCAGCTGCGGCACATCCGGCGGGCGATCGCGATCTACCGCTCCCTGCTGGACGGCGGGATCGTGGAGAAGCTCGACACGCCGGACGCCGAGGGCCGCATCGTCCGCCTGACGGTGGACCTCCAGCAGGACTTCGCGCTGAACCAGCCGCTGTCCACGTTCGCGCTCGCCTCGTTCGAGCTGCTCGACCCCGAGTCGCCGTCGTACGCGCTGGACATGGTGTCCGTCGTCGAGTCCACCCTGGACGATCCGCGGCAGATCCTGGTCGCCCAGCAGAACAAGGCGCGCGGCGAGGCGGTGGCCGCGATGAAGGCGGACGGTGTCGAGTACGAGGAGCGGATGGAGCGCCTCCAGGACATCACCTACCCCAAGCCGCTGGAGGAACTGCTCTTCCACGCGTACGACACCTACCGCAAGAGCCACCCATGGGTCGGCGACCACCCGCTCTCGCCCAAGTCGGTCGTCCGGGACATGTACGAACGGGCCCTGTCGTTCACGGAGCTGGTGTCCTTCTACGAGCTGGCCCGCACCGAGGGCATCGTGCTCCGCTACCTCGCGAGCGCCTACAAGACCCTGGACCACACGATCCCGGACGACCTCAAGTCCGAGGATCTGCAGGACCTGATCGAATGGCTCGGCGAGATGGTGCGCCAGGTCGACTCCAGTCTGCTGGACGAGTGGGAGCAGCTGGCCAACCCGGAGGAGATGACCGCCGAGGAGGCCCAGGAGAAGGCCGACGAGGTCAAGCCGGTCACGGCCAACGCGCGCGCCTTCCGGGTCCTGGTTCGCAACGCGATGTTCCGTCGTGTGGAGCTGGCGGCCCTGGACCAGGTCGGGGAACTGGGCGAGCTGGACGCCGAGGCGGGCTGGGACGCCGAGGCGTGGGGCGCGGCGATGGACAAGTACTGGGACGCGTACGAGGATCTCGGCACCGGTCCGGACGCGCGGGGGCCCAAGCTGCTGGTGATCAAGGAGGAGCCGGAGAACGGGCTGTGGCGGGTCCGGCAGATCTTCGACGACCCCAGCGGCGACCACGACTGGGGCATCAGCGCGGAGATCGATCTGACGGCCTCCGACGCCGAGGGCCGTGCGGTCGTCCGTGTCACCGAAGTCGGCCAGCTGTGAGCACAGGAGACTCTCACCGATGACGATGACGAACCCGGCCGAGCGACTGGTCGACCTGCTCGACCTGGAGCAGATCGAGGTCAACATCTTCCGCGGCCGCAGCCCGCAGGAGTCCTTGCAGCGGGTCTTCGGCGGGCAGGTGGCGGGCCAGGCCCTGGTCGCCGCCGGCCGCACCACGGACGGGGAGCGCCCGGTGCACTCGCTGCACGCGTACTTCCTGCGTCCGGGCCGGCCGGGTGTGCCCATCGTGTACCAGGTGGAACGGGTCCGGGACGGGCGGTCGTTCACGACCCGCCGGGTCACGGCCGTGCAGCAGGGCCGCACGATCTTCAATCTGACCGCCTCCTTTCACAAGCCTGAGGAAGGTTCCTTCGAGCATCAGCTGCCGCCCCGTGAGGTGCCGGACCCGGAGTCCCTGCCGACGGTCACGGACGAGGTCCGCAAGCATCTGGGTGCTCTGCCGGAGCAGTTGGAGCGGATGGCGCGCCGCCAGCCGTTCGACATCCGGTACGTCGACCGGCTGCGCTGGAACGCCGAGGACGTGCGGGGGGCCGAGCCCCGCAGCGCCGTGTGGATGCGTGCGGTGGGGCCGCTGGGTGACGACCCGCTGGTGCACACGTGCGCGCTGACCTACGCCAGCGACATGACCCTGCTGGACGCGGTCCGCATCCCGGTCGAGCCGCTGTGGGGGCCACGGAGCTTCGACATGGCCTCGCTGGACCACGCCATGTGGTTCCACCGGCCGTTCCGGGCCGACGAGTGGTTCCTGTACGACCAGGAGTCGCCGATCGCCACCGGCGGCCGCGGTCTGGCGCGGGGCCGCATCTACGACCTGCGGGGGCGCCTGCTCGTCTCGGTCGTCCAGGAGGGCCTGTTCCGGGCCCAGTAGCCCGGTTCCGTCAGACGACCGCGGGACGTGGGCCTCTCCGCCGCAGCCAGGCCCGCAGCCCTCGGGGCGGGACCGGCGCGGTGGGCGCCGGGCGCCCGGGGGTGGCGCCCCGGCCGGGCCTCGTCCGCGCCGCGGCGGTGCGTTCCGGCCGGTCGCCCTGCGGGGCCGCCGGGTGAGGCGCGGGCCGATGGGCACGCGTTTCCCGGATCTCGCGGGCCAGGGCGCTGCGCAGCCAGCCGATCTCGTCGGGATCGCCGGCGGTCGTGATCGCCTCGGCGAGGTGGGCGGAGGGGGAACCGGGTGCGCCGTGGCCGGGCGGGCCGGGCCGGAACCGGTGCAGGCGCGCCCGCTCGTCAGGGTCCCTGACGACGTCCGCGACCTCGACGGGGTCGAGGAAGGCGGCGAAGGCGCCGGCCCGCTGCCGGGGGTCGTCGTCCGCCTGACGCAGCAGGAATCCGAGCTGCCGTCCTCGCCAGTTGCGGGCGCGCAGGTCCACTCCGGCCGCGAGCCGGCCCCGCAGCGGCTCGGGCGTCGGGCCCTTGAGCAGGGACGCGTTGGCGCCGTCGGCCGCGAACTGGCGTAGTTCTTCGGCGAGGTAGAGCCAGACCACGGCACGGTAGCGGTTGAGGTAGAAGCGGACCGGGACGAGCAGGCCGAGTCGGGCGAGCCGGCTGAACCTGCCGGCGGGCATCTCCATGAGCGCGGCGCCCTGGGCGACGCCGACGACTTCGACGCGCTCGCGGACCGTGTCCGGGAAGCCGCCTTGAGCGAGGAGACGCTCGACCTCGGCCCGCTCGATCCGACGGCGCTCGCCGCCGCCCTCGTCGGGCACGGTCCGGATGAGGCCGAGGTGGGCGGCCAGGTCGAACTCGCTCCGCCTGAGTCCCAGTTCACGCGCCGCGCGGCTGGGCCCCCAGGTGAGGGGCCGGACTGGGGCAATGATCTCTGCGGACATGGTCGTACTCCCCCGTGGAGTCGGTGGCTCACGCCTTGTGCGATCGCCGTACACACACGGTAGCCGCCCGGGCGGATCTCGTGCGGGCCTGTGGATAACTCCGGAGGACTGAACGAATCGACAGGTCAGAGGTCTGTGGTGGGCGTGCGTTCGGGCTGCCTGGCGTCCACACCGAGGTGTTCACCGACCCGGTTGACGAGCAGGGTCATCTCGTAGGCGATCTGCCCGATGTCGACTTCCGCGCCGCTGAGCACGCACAGGCAACTGCCCGTGCCGGCCGCGGTCACGAACAGGACGGCGTCGTCGTACTCGATCATGGTCTGGCGTACCCTGCCCGCGCTGAAATGGCGTCCGGACCCCTTGGCCAGGCTGTGCAGGCCCGACGCCACGGCGGCCAGATGCTCGGCGTCCTCCCGGCGCAGGCCCGTGCTCGATCCCGTCACCAGTCCGTCGTTCGACAGGACCAGTGCGTGCCGCACGTGGTCCACCCGCTCGGTCAGATCGTCGAGAAGCCAGCCGAGTCCCTGGTTCTGCCCCATGTTCATCTCCCCGTGTTCCGTCTCCCCCTGGCTGGAGGATCTGCCCGCAAGCCTTCCCCACCACCCGCGTCCGGAGCAAGGAGGATGGGGGCATGGCAGGGAAGATGACCGACGAGGAATGGCGGGCGTTCGTCTCGCACGGCACCCGCACCGGCAAGCTGTCCACCGTTCGCGCCGATGGGAGCCCGCACATCGCCCCGGTCTGGTTTCTGCTCGACGGGGACGAGGTGGTGTTCAACACCGGGAAGGACACCGTGAAAGGGCGCAATCTCGCCCGTGACGGACGGATCGCCCTGTGCGTGGACGACGACCGGCCGCCGTTCGGCTTCGTGGTGCTCAGCGGTCGCGCCCGGCTGTCGGAGGAACTGGACGAGGTGCGCCTGTGGGCCACCCGGATCGCCGCACGGTACATGGGCGAGGCGCGCGCCGGGGAGTTCGGCGAGCGCAACGGAGTTCCGGGCGAGCTGCTGGTCCGGATGACGATCGACAAGGCCCTGGCGGTGCGGGGCATCGCGGACTGAGGAACGCGGTCAGCCGACCGAGTCGAGCAGCCGGGCGGTGTGCATCCGTCCGGCGTACTCGACGAGCTGGATCAGGACGTCCTTGCCGGAGTCGCGCTCGCGGGCGTCGCACAGGACGACGGGTGTGCCCCGGTCGAGGTCGAGGGCGCGGGAGACGTCGGGAGCGCCGTACGTGCGGGCCCCGGCGAAGCAGTTGACGGCGACGACGAACGGGATCCGCCGGTGCTCGAAGTAGTCGACCGCCGGGAAGCAGTCCTCCAGCCGCCGGGTGTCCGCGAGGACCACGGCACCGAGCGCGCCCTGCGAGAGTTCGTCCCACAGGAACCAGAAGCGGTCCTGTCCTGGCGTGCCGAAGAGGTACAGCGAGAGGCCGGAGCGGATGGTGATCCGGCCGAAGTCCATGGCGACGGTGGTGGTCACCTTCTGGTCCACTCCGTCCGTGTCGTCCACGGACTGTCCCGCCTCGCTCAGCAGTTCCTCGGTGCGCAGGGGGCGGATCTCACTGACGGCGCCCACCAGGGTCGTCTTGCCGACGCCGAAGCCACCGGCGACCAGTATCTTTAGCGCCAGGGCGGACGCGTCGCCGCCGGGGCCGTGCTGCTCGGAGACCATGATCACTTCTCTCGGGTGGGCGGGGGTTCGTCGATGTCGGCGTGATCGGCACGTGGAGGGCGGGGCGCGCGAGGCGGGAGGCGGGGCTCAGACGGCGGGGTGCCGGGGCGGCGTTGGGCTGGTCGTGGACGTCCGTCTACAGGGCCCGCAGTCCGGCGATGACCTCGCGCAGAATCCGTTCGTCGGGAAGGTGGGCCGGGGGCACCGGGCGGCTGACGGTGACGCACCCCAGTTCCAGGAGGTCGCCGAGGAGCACCCTGACCACCCCCACGGGGAGGTCGGCGTCGGCGGCGAGTTCGGCGACGGACTGGGTCTCCGTGCAGCACAGGCCGATGAGGGTGCGGTGTTCGGGTCCGAACGGGGAGTCGGGACCGATCGCGGGAGCACCGGGGTCCAGGGTGACGAGGGCTATCAGGTCGAAGCGCACTCCAGTGGGGCCGGGCCGGGTGCGGCCACCGGTCATGGCGTACGGGCGGACCAGGGGCCCGGCCTCGCCGTCGTACCACTGGCTGCCCGGCTCCAGGGAGACGCCGGTCCTGTCCTCGGTCATGCGTGCCGCCCTCCGGGTTCATCCGGCGGCCGGCGGCCGGGCCGCGGCGCGCGGTGCCGTGCCCAGGTGTTCACCGACGCGCTTGACCAGGCGTGCCATCTCGTAGGCGACCAGGCCGATGTCCGCCGTGGCGGCGGTGAGCAGCGCGAGGCAGGAGCCGTCACCGGCGGCGGCCACGAAGAGGAAGGCGTCGTCCATCTCGACCATGGTCTGGCGTACGCTCCCTGCTCCGAAGTGGCGTCCCGCGCCCTTGGCGAGACTGTTGAAGCCGGACGCCACGGCGGCGAGATGCTCGGCGTCCGCGCGTTCGAGGCCCGTCGAGGCGCCGACGGCCAGGCCGTCGTTGGACAGGACTACGGCGTGCCGTACCTCGCGCACGCGCGCCACCAGGTCGTCCAGCAGCCAGTCGACTTCGCCGGACCGCTGGGCGGCCCCCGGGTTCGGGTCGTGGATCATGCGCCGTCTCCTTCACTGCTGTCGCTGCCCGCTTCCGGGCCCGTGGTGGTGCCGCGCCCGGGTCGCCTGCCGCCGCCGCGCGCCCAGCCGTCGCGGTAGGCGGCCATCCGGTCCCGTACGAGTTCGGGGGTGCGCGGGTCGTCGGCGCCTGGAGCGGGGGCGGCCGGCGGGTGGCCGGCCGGCGGATGACGGAGTTGCGGCGCGAGGCTCGCCTGGCGTACCCGGCGGGGCAGGCCGTCGGGTGGTTCGGGGTCGTTCGGTGGGCGATGCGGCCTCAAGGTGGCGACTCCCGGGGGTGGCGGCTGGTTCGTGGCGGTCGGCGGCCCCGTCTGCGGTGCGGTCTGCGATTCCGTCTGCGGTGCGGGGGCCGTGACCGCGAGAGCGGGACGGTGCTCCTGGGCGGCGATGGCGTCCCCCGGCGGGGTGGCACGAGGCGCGTGCGCGTACGCCCGGTGCCGCTCCGCCGGCGCCTGTGCCCCGCCCGGGGAAGAACGTTCCGTCGGCGCGGTGTGCAGGAGCGCCGTGGGGAGCAGGACGACGGCCGTCGTACCGCCGTAGGGAGAGGTCCGCAGGTGGACCCTGATGCCGTGCCGGGAGGCCAGTCTGCTGACCACGAAGAGGCCGAGGCGGTCGCTGTCGAACAGGTCGAGGGTCTCGGACTGCTCGATGCGCCGGTTGGCCTCCGCGAGGGCTTCGCCTCCCATGCCGAGGCCCCGGTCCTCGACTTCGAGGGCGTAGCCGTTGCCGACGGGTTCGCCGGTGACCCGCACGCGCGTGTGCGGCGGGGAGAACTGGGCGGCGTTCTCGACGAGTTCGGCGAGCAGGTGGGTGAGGTCGGCGACCGCCGTGCCGATGACGGACGCTTCGGGGAGGCGGCGTACCTCCACGCGCGCGTAGTCCTCGACCTCGGACACCGCGGCGCGGACGACGTTCGTCAGCGACACCGGCATGCGCCAGGCTCGGCCCGGTGCTGCTCCCGAGAGGATGATCAGGCTCTCGGCGTGGCGTCGCATGCGGGTGGTGAGGTGGTCGAGCCGGAAGAGGTCGCTCAGCTCGCTGGGGTCGTCCGAGCGTCGTTCCATGCGGTCCAGCAGCCCGAGCTGGCGGTGGACCAGGATCTGGCTGCGCCGGGCCAGGTTGACGAAGACTCCGGAGATGCCGCCGGCGAGTTCGGCGCGCTCGACCGCGGCGTGCAGGGCGGCCCGGTGCACGGTGGTGAGGGCCTCCGCCACCTGGCCGGTCTCGTCCTCCGCGGGCGGTCCTGAGGGCGCCTCGGCCTGGATGTCGATCTCCTCGCCCGCACGGAGCCTGCGCATCGCCTCGGGGAGTTTGCGGCGGGCGATCTCCAGAGCGTCGTCGCGCAGGTTGACCAGTTCGACGACGAGGCCGCGGCCGATGCGTACCGAGATGACGAGTGACGCGGCGACGGCGGCGAGCCCGAGCAGCACGGCGGCGCCGGCCGGAGTGAGCAGCCCGCCCGTCACGGGGTCCGAGTTCCCCGCGACGGCCCGGCCGGTGCCCGTCGCGACGGCCCGCATTCCGTCGCGCACGCGCGCGTAGGCGGCGTTCCAAGCCGGCCCGGGAGCCGCGTCGAGGGCGGGGGCGCCGGGCCGCGCGGCGAGGATCCGGTCCTCCGCACCGTCCAACGCGGGGAGGGCGCCGCTGTGGACGAGGTCGCGCCACGCGGACCGCTCGGGACCGGGCAGGTCGCCGACAGCCGTGTCCGTGAAGGTGCGGCGGGTGGAGACGGCCCCGGTGAAGAGCCGCAGCCGCTCGCCCTGGAGGCCTCGGGCCAGGCGTGCGCTTCCGAGGACGGCGTCCTCCTGGGCCAACGCCTCCTCCGCGCGGGAGAATTCGAGCAGTACGCGCGCGTGGGAGCCGATGTCGGCCTGCTGGATGCCGGTGAGGGCGCCGTCCACGGCGAACGCCGACGCGATGGTACGGGTGTACTGCCCGTAGGCCGTGTCCCACCCTGCGGTGTGGTCGAGTACGGCCTTCCGCAGCGCGCCGAGGCGCTCGGCGCCGGTGACGAAGGCCTTCAGGCGCCCCGAGACGGGGGCGGGCAGTTCCTGGCCGTCAGCGACGGTGCCGTCGTCACCGAGCCGCAGCGCGGCCACCGCCCGGTCCGTGCGGGCGGCGAACCCTTCGTAGTCACCGGTGCCGTCGGCGTCCGGGGCGGTGGCCCGGCGCACGGCATCGGCGCGCTCGGCCTGCAGCGCGGCGACGGCCGCGGCCAGCGGTGTCCGCAGCTCGGCGTCGACCCGCCGGGACGCGCGCAGCCCGGCCACGTCCTGTGCGGTGCTGACGGCGGCGTAGCCCCACAACCCGAGGAGGGAGACGACGGGCACCATGAGCAGGCAGACGACCTTGGCGCGCACGGTCCGGGGGCGTGTGTGCCACCGCCTCGACCGCGGGCGCGCGCCGTCCGGCAGTGTTCCGAGGGTGCGCTGGGTGTCTTCGTCGGCGGGTGGTCCGGCGTGCGCGCGCCGGCCGCGGCGGTGCGCCGGCGGTACGCGGGTGCCGGTGGCCGGTATGTCACGTGGTGGGCGCATGGCCGCCTCGCTCGGGACGTGGGTCGGGCAACGCTCCGGCGCCGGGCCGGGCGGGTGAGGCCGGTGCCGGCTGATGGGCGGCGCTCCGCACGGGCTGTTGTGCCGAGGCGGACGCCGATCGCTCGTCCGTCGTGGGCGAGAGGGCGACGAAGGCGGAGGTGATGAACAGGTAGGACCCGAGGCCGACGGCGAGGGGGAAGATGAACTGCATCGCCGTGGCCCCGGGCAGGGCCTCGCCGGACGGGGTGACGCGCACGCTCACCGCGAACATGCCGGTGTAGTGCATGCTGCTGACGGCCGCGCCCATGACGAGCGAGGCGACAGTGACCGCGAGGGGGGACCTGATGTTGAGCCCCGCCCACAGAGCCGCGGTCGCGGCCACCACGGCGATCAGCACCGACAGTCCGACGAGGACCGGATCGTAGGTCACGTCGCCGTGCAGCCGTACCGCCGCCATGCCCAGGTAGTGCATGCTGGCGACGCCGAGCCCGGTGGTGAGGCCACCGAGGACGAGCGCCCGGTTGCGGTCCCGGCTGTAGCCGACGACGAACACGCCTGCGCAGACGACGGCCATGGCGACGAGCAGGCTGAGGATGGTCAGCGGTACGTCGTAGCGGATGTCGGTGCCGCTCACGCGGAAGCCGAGCATGGCCACGAAGTGCATGGTCCAGATGCCGGTCCCGATCGCGGAGGCGGCGGTGACGAGCCAGTTGCGGCGCGAGCGTCCGCAGGCGCCGAGCGCACGGACGGTGCAGCGCAGTCCCAGTGCGGCGCCCGTGCAGGCCATCACGTACGACAGCACGGGGGTCAGCCAGCCGAAGGCGGCGTGGTCCAGGTGTCCCATGGCCCCGGGACGCTAGCCGGGGCACGGTGGCACTAAGGGGGCGCATTTCGAAAGGTGTAGCAATCTGACACAGAGAGGCGACGGAACGATCGCGTCCCGCTCGAACATGCGCACAAGGACGTCCCTCGCACCGGTGAGGAATGATGCGGTCATGAGCGACGACCACACGCACGTCCAGGAGTTCTTCACCGCCCGGGCGGCCGACTGGGACGCCCGGTTCCCCGACGACGGGCCCGCCTACGACGCCGCGGTGGCCCGCCTCGGACTGCGCGCGGGTGACCGGGTGCTCGACGCGGGCTGCGGCACGGGCCGGGCGCTGCCGCCGCTGCGCGCCGCGGTGGGGCCCGCCGGACTGGTGGTCGGCGCCGATCTGACCCTGGCGATGCTCCAGGCCGCCGTACGCGCGGGCCGGGACCGTGAGGGGCGCCTGCTGATCGCGGACGTGGCCGCGCTGCCTTTCCGCTCCCGGTCCCTCGACGCGGTGTTCGCGGCCGGCCTCATCGCGCACCTGCCGCAGCCCGGCGAGAACCTGCGGGAACTGGCCCGGGTGGTGCGGGCGGGCGGCACACTCGCGCTGTTCCACCCCATCGGGCGGGCCGCCCTGGCGGCACGTCAGGGGAGGCGGATCACCCCGGACGACCTGCGTGCCGAGCCCCGGCTCGGGCCGTTGCTGGTCGGGGCGGGCTGGCGCCTGACGTCGTACGTCGACGAGGAAGCCCGGTTCCTCGCACTGGCCGTACGTGAGAACTGACCGCCTGCGCCGCTCAGTCCCGCCCGGCGACAGCCGAGTCCATCACGCGCGCGTGCATGTCGCCGGACGTTGCCGACGGCACTGAAGGGTGGAGTGGTGAGCCTGGGCCGCGAGCTCCGGAAAATTCGAACGGCGTGCTCAGTGGGCGCGAGCGTCACGGGGAGCGCTTGCGTGTCGACCGGGGTCGGGGGCGAGCGGCCATAGGCGCTGGGCTCCGCTGTTCCGCCGCGGCCGCCACATCGCCAAACCCCTGTGAAAGAAAAGTGGATGGGCGATCAGTGCCGGGCTCTCTCACGGGGAATGTGGTCAGTATGTTCGACACAATGCGCAAGTACGCCGCCCGGTGGCGCACCTCCACGCGTGCGGAGTCGGTGAGCACTCGGGAGAGACGTGCGCACAACTTGTTCGAGGCCGCGGCCGTCTATGTGGCGGCCTGCGCGGAGGACGACCAGGACGGGATCGACGAGGCTGCGGGCTGGGTGTCTCCGGAGGCACTGTCGTTCGGCGTGAACGAACTGGCGTGCCGGGCCGTGATCGCGTTGGCGCGTGAACGCGACCAGTCGCCCGGGGCGGTGGCGCGGGATCTCCTCGGGCTGCCGGCCGCCTGAGGGAGCCGCCTCCATCAAGGTCGATTCGCCCCTGTCCAGGTGGAAACCTGCAGCTCCGCGTGGTGTGACCAGTCGTGACAAGCACCTTGCGCTCGCATTAGGGTGCGCGCCGACGGACGAATCACTGGAGGCAGGGATGGCCGGGACGGACGATGAGCCCGTCGCCGCCGCAGACGACGCGCTGTACGTGCTCACGGCGGTGCTGCTGACGCCGGCGCAGTTTCCGAGCGTGCTGGGCGACGACTATCCGGAGGCCTGCGCGGCTCTCGGGCTGGCGCCGCGCGCCGACGGGTACGGGCTGGTGCTCGGCCAGGACGGGGACGGTGCCCGCTGGACGGTCGTCATCGACGACGTCTCGCTGGTCGCGGTGGCGATCGCCTCGTGGGACTGCGGCATGGAGTACGAACTGTCGCCTGACGAGCGCACGGTCGTCGGCGCACTGCCGGGCTGGCCGCTGGCGGTCGCCGTGGCCGCCCCCGGCGTGCCGGCGCCGCACGATCCCGGGCCGGACCTCACGGACCGCCCCGCCCTGAACCCTCCGGACACCGGCACCTGGGGCCCGGCACAGCGGCGCCTCGGTGCCGACGAGATCGCGCTGCAGTGGGCGGTGTGGCGCGAGCAGATCAAGGACGGCGACTTCCCGGCACCGGCGGACCCCGCCGAGTCGCTCGGAAGGGCCGGAGCGGCCGAGGCTCCGGCAGGTGGCGGCGATGACGCTCCGAAGGGGCAGCGCAGCGGCGTGCGCCGGGTGCTCGCGGAGGCGCGGGGCTACGTCGACACCCCGCCGCCGCTCGGCCGGGTGCGCTCCTCGTTCGCCCCCGGCGACGCCCGCACGCTGCGCGCCGACGGCCCCGGCTGGTCCCTGGTCGCCCGCACGGACGACATCGCGTTCGTCCTGCTCGACGAGCAGCCCGGCGAGGTCCTGCCGGTGGGCCGGGGACCGGAGCTGCCCGGCCTGCTGGAGGCGCTCGACAAGATGGCCGTACGGCCCAGTTGAGCCCGGGGAACCGGGCGCCCGGGGGCGCGCGATCCTGGACGGGCTCAAGGGCGCGTGCCGGGCCGTGGCAGGCGTCTCCGGGCCGGGCGGCCGGCCCTCAGCGGCCGAGTTCCTTGCGCGTGACGCGACGGAGCCTGCGCCGCTGGGAGGGATCCAGCGTCAGGTACGCGGCCGCCGGGACTCCTACCACGATCAGGAACGCCACCCACCAGGGCAGCCATATCAGCAGGATGAGCCCGACCGCCACACCTCCTGCGGCGATCTTCGCGTTCTTCGACATGTGCGTCGCCTCCTTCGCGGCCACTGCCGCTCTCTGCTGTGAAAACGGGCCTGGGACCCCCACGGTTCCGCATCGGGACCCTGAGACGACCCTGAGATCCATCCGCACGGGAGTGATACGGGTCACCCGACAAGCATGCGGGGTGCACGGCCGTCGTGCTGTACCCTCGGCGACTCCCATCTGGTAGTCAAATTTGAGGAGTGCAGACCGGCTGTGCAGAGGATTCCCACGGCACCATCCTCCGAGCTGTCCCGACTGACCCACTGCTGCACCGTGTTCCTGCCGTCCGAGCCCGCCCGTGCGGGCCGGATGGCCTTCTGGCGGCTCGACGGCGAGGAACCTCCGGCTCCCGCGCACGAGCCGTACGAGGACCTTGACGTGGTCCTGCCCGTCCGGGGAGGGGCGGCTGTCGAGCGGGTGACCCTGCCCGCGCTGCTCCTGCCGGTGCGAACCGCCCTGCCGCTGCTCACTCGGGCGCGCACCGATCCCGCGAGCCCCCCGTCCACCGCTTTCTGGGCGACGGCCGCTCAGCTGGCGCTGCACTTCCTGGCGCGTGGCCTGCTGCTTCCCGGCCTCTCCCCCGGTGATCACGACGCCTGGCGGGTGGGGCCGTTGTCCGCGCGAGACGGGGAACTGGTCCGGGAACTCGCCGGCGCCATGCCCCCTCAGGCGCACGCCGTACCGCTGGCCGCGGGCACAGCGCCCCTGCTGCCCCATCCGGAACGGCTGCTCCGCGCCTTCCTGGACGCGATCGCCGACACGCTGCCCCGCTCCCCCGCGGCGGCGATGGTCACGGGCGCCGCCGCCTACGCAGCACACGAACCGCGGTCCCTGCCAGGACTGCGCGCGTGGACCGACGACATCGCGGCGTGCCACGACGCGGGCGTACGGCTCTCCCTGCGGGTCGAAGCGCCGGGACTCCACGAGGCCGCGGACGCCGATTCCGTGCGGTTCCGAGTGGTCCCGCAGGTGCACGGCACAAGCGGATCCTCCGCCCTCGCGGATGTGGCCGACCTGTGGGCCGACTCCCCCCACACGCGGGAGGCGTTCGGCGCGCACGCGCGGACACGGACGCTGCTGGCCCTGCGCCGGGCCGCCCGCGCCTGGCCGGCCCTGACACCGCTGCTGTCCGCGGCCGTCCCCGACATCCTGGACCTGGCCGACGACGAGGTCACCGAACTGCTGGGCGCGGGAGGGCAGGCCCTGGACGCCGCGGGGGTCGACGTGCACTGGCCCGCAGGACTGTCGCGAGGGCTCGAGGCCGAGGCAGCCTTCGGGCGGGCCGAGGACGGGACGGCGACCGGGAAGGAGGGGCCGGCCCTGCCCTCGTTCCTCTCCACCGACAGCCGGCTGGCGTTGCGCTGGTGCTTCACCCTCGACGGCCACGAGCTGACCCGGGAGGAACTCGACCGGCTCGCGCAGGCCCAGCGCCCCCTCGTGCGGCTGCGCGACGGATGGGTGCTGCTCGACCCGCGGGAGGCACGTCGCGCCCGCGCGCGGGAGCACCGCTCCGTCACGCCGGTGGAGGCGCTGGCAGCCGCTCTGACGGGCTCCACCGAGGTCGACGGCCGGCGCGTCGCTGTGCGGCCCACGGGATGGCCCGCGCGGCTCCGGGAGCGGCTCGCCCAGCCGGAGTCGGCGGAGCCCGTGACGCAGCCGCCGGGGCTGGCCGCCACACTGCGGGACTACCAGTTGCGCGGCCTCGGCTGGCTGGCCCGGACGACCGCCCTGGGGCTGGGCTGCTGCCTGGCCGACGACATGGGCCTGGGCAAGACGGTCACGCTGATCGCTCTGCATCTGCACCGGCAGGCCGACGCCTCGACGGCCGGCCCCACGCTCGTGGTCTGTCCGGCGTCCCTCCTCGGCAACTGGCAGCGTGAGATCGAGAGGTTCGCTCCCGGCGTTCCGGTACGCCGGTTCCACGGGTCCGGGCGCGACGCCGGCACCCCGGCCGACGGGGAGTTCGTCCTGACGACCTACGGCACGATGCGCCTGGACGCCGAGCGGCTCGGCCGCGTGCCGTGGGGCATGGTCGTCGCCGACGAGGCGCAGCACTCGAAGAACCCGTACTCGGCGACGGCGAGGGCGCTGCGTTCCCTCGGCGCACGCGCACGCGTGGCGCTCACCGGCACCCCGGTGGAGAACAACCTGACGGAGTTGTGGGCGATCCTGGACTGGACGACACCGGGGCTGCTGGGCCGCCTCGCCGGCTTCCGCGCACGGTACGCGCAGCCCGTCGAGGGCGCCCGGGATCCCGCCGCCGCCGAACAACTGGCCCGGCTCGTGGGACCGTTCCTGCTGCGGCGCCGCAAGTCGGACCCCGGCATCGCGCCGGAACTACCACCGAAGACCGAAACCGATCACTCGGTGTCACTCACCCCCGAACAGGCGGGACTGTACGAGGCGTTGGTCCGCGAGACGCTGGACCGGATCGCGCACACAGACGCCATGACCCGACGGGGCCTGATCGTGAAGCTGCTGACCGGTCTCAAGCAGATCTGCAACCACCCGGCTCAGTTCCTCAAGGAAGACGATCCGGTGCTCGGCGGGCGGTCCGGGAAGCTGGAACTGCTGGACGAATTGCTCGGCACGATCCTCGCGGAGGGCTCGGGCGTGCTGGTGTTCACGCAGTACGTGCGGATGGCCCGCCTGCTGGAACGGCATCTGACGGCCCGTGGGGTGCCCTCGCAGCTGCTCCACGGCGGCACCCCGGTCGCCGAGCGCGAGGCCCTGGTACGCCGGTTCCAGGACGGCGCCGCGCCCGTGTTCCTGCTGTCCCTGAAGGCGGCGGGGACAGGGCTCAATCTCACCCGGGCCGACCATGTCGTGCACTACGACCGCTGGTGGAACCCGGCCGTCGAGGCACAGGCGACGGACCGCGCGTACCGCATCGGGCAGACCCGCCCGGTGCAGGTGCACCGGCTGATCGCCGAGGGCACCGTGGAGGACCGCATCGCGGAGATGCTCGGACGCAAGCGGGCGCTGGCGGACGCGGTGCTCGGCCCCGGCGGGACCGGTCCGGCGGAACTGACCGAGCTGACGGACGCGGAACTGGCCGCACTGGTGGAACTGCCCGGGGAGGCACGATGAGTCACGACCAGCAGGAGCACGACCGCGATCCGGTGTGCACGTTTCCCGTTCTGCCGCCCGCGCGGGGGCGCGCGTTCGCGCAGAGCTGGTGGGGGCTCGCCTGGCTGCGGGCGCTGGAGGACGGCGCCCTGGACGGGGCCGCCGTGAAGTCGGGGCGCAGACTCGCGCGGGCGGGTGCCGTTGGCGCCGTGACGGTGCGGCCGGGCCGCGTCACGGCCGTGGTGCGGGATGCCAGGAACACGGCTCACCGCGCGGACATCCTGGTGCCGCAGCTGTCGGAGGAGCAGTGGGTCCGTTTTCTGGACCTGGCCGTGGAGCAGGCCGGGCATCTGGCCGCGCTCCTCGACCGGGAGCTGCCCCCGCACCTGATCGAGGACGCGGCGGTGAGCGGTGTCGACCTCCTGCCCGGGATCGGTGAGCTGGAGCCGGAGTGCGACTGCGACGCATGGGACCACTGCGGGCACACCGCCGCCCTGTGTCACCAGGTGGCGCGGCTGCTCGACGAAGACCCTTTCGCGCTCCTGCTGATGCGCGGCCGGGAAAGGGGAACGTTCCTGCGGGAGCTGCACGTGCGCAGCACGGCACCCCGGAAGGCACCGTCGGCGACCGAGTCAGAGACCGAGACGGGGGCAGAGACGGAGGCTGACGGCGTGGACGCGGCCGAGGCCTGGGCGGCGGCCGGCATCCTGCCTCCGCTGCCGGCCCTGCCCCCGCTGCCGGACACGCCCGGTGTGCCGCCGTCCCTCGACACCGGGGCCACACCGGCGCGCGGGGTCGACCCGGCGGCGTTGGAGCACCTGGCCGGGCGGACGGCCGTAGAGGCGTACCGGTTGGTCGGGCAGGATCCGGGGGCTCCCTCCCTGGCCGAGTTGCCGGCGGCTCAGGACGCCGTGCGCCTCGCCGGCGGGGCGCCGCCCGAAACGGTCGCCGACCGGCTCGCCGAGGGGTCGGGGCGTGGCCGCGAGGGCTTGGCGGTCGCCGTCAGGGCCTGGCGGGTGGGAGGCGTGACGGCCCTGGCGCTTCTCGACGAGCAGTGGCAGGTGACGGGAGACGCACTGGCACGCGCGCGTGCGGCTCTGGAGGCGGCCTGGGAGGCGGACGAGCGGCCGCCGTTCCGGATGCACGGCAACCACTGGACCGTGCCCGGAGAGCCGGTCCAGCTACGCCTGGGACAGGACGACCGCTGGTGGCCGTACCGCTACGAGAACGGCCGCTGGGCCCCTGCGGGAGACCCGGACCGGGACCCCGCGACCGCCTTGGCGACGGCGCGGCTCGTCTCGGAGAAGGAGCCGGGGCCGGACGGCATGTGAGCACGCGACCGGGGGGCGTGCGGCTGTCGGCCGCCGCACGACGACGTGCGGCGACCACCACCGACGGCGTGCGGCGACGACGCCGTGCGAGGACGCAGCAAGACCCTGTGCCCCCGGCGGGGGACGCGCGCGTGAGGCACCCCTGACGCTGCCTCACGCGCGCGTGCCGTCAGCCCCGCGCTCCCAGCAGGTGGTCCATCGCCAGCTGGTCGAGGTGCTCGAAGGCCATCCCGCGCGCGGCCGCCGCCTCCACGTCGAAGTCCTCGAAGGCGGTGGGGTCGGCGAGCAGGGCCCGCAGACCGTCCGCCGCGGTCGGCAGGGCGAGCTGGTCGAGGCGCGCGGCGCGCAGGGCCTCCTGAACGTCGGGATCGGCGCGGAACGCCGCCGAACGCTCCTTCAGGATGAGGTAGTTGCGCATGCAGCCGGCGGCCGAGGCCCACACGCCGTCGCGGTCCTCGGTCCGCGGCGGCTTGAAGTCGAAGTGGCGCGGGCCGTCGTAGCCGGCGCTCTCCAGCAGGTCCACCAGCCAGAACGCGGCCCGCAGGTCGCCCGCGCCGAAGCGCAGGTCCTGGTCGTACTTGATGCCGGACTGGCCGTTGAGGTCGATGTGGAAGAGCTTGCCCGCCCACAGGGCCTGGGCGATGCCGTGCGGGAAGTTGAGTCCGGCCATCTGCTCGTGGCCGACCTCAGGGTTGACGCCGTACAGCTCGGGTCGCTCCAGGCGCTCGATGAAGGCCAGCGCGTGCCCGACGGTGGGCAGGAGGATGTCGCCCCGCGGCTCGTTCGGCTTGGGCTCGATGGCGAAGCGGAGGTCGTAGCCCTGGGCGGTGACGTACTCGCCGAGGAGGTCGAATGCCTCCTTCAGGCGGTCGAGGGCGGCGCGTACGTCCTTGGCGGCGCCCGACTCGGCACCCTCGCGGCCGCCCCACGCGACGTACGTCTTCGCGCCCAGCTCCGCGGCCAGGTCGATGTTGCGGATCGTCTTGCGCAGCGCGTAGCGGCGTACGTCGCGGTCGTTGGCGGTGAACGCGCCGTCCTTGAAGACGGGGTGCGTGAAGAGGTTGGTGGTGGCCATCGGCACGGTCATGCCGGTCGCGTCCAAGGCCTGACGGAAGCGCTTGACGTGCGACTCGCGCTCGGCGTCCGAGGCCCCGAAGGGGATCAGGTCGTCGTCGTGGAAGGTGACCCCGTGGGCGCCCATCGCGGCCAGGCGCCGCACCGTCTCGACCGGGTCGAGGGCGCTGCGGGTGGCGTCGCCGAACGGGTCCCGCCCCTGCCAGCCGACGGTCCACAGACCGAAGGTGAACCTGTCCTCGGGGGTGGGCTGGTAGCTCATGCCGCGGCTCCTTGCTGCTGACGACGTTGCGTGGAGGTGGCTGACGACTATTTCGTCATGGCCATTTACAAATTAGTATGCGGACGCGCCCCCGGGAAGAGTCAAGAT
The DNA here is from genome assembly GCF_040644095.1 of Streptomyces sp. NPDC047028. Taxonomy (NCBI): domain Bacteria; kingdom Bacillati; phylum Actinomycetota; class Actinomycetes; order Kitasatosporales; family Streptomycetaceae; genus Streptomyces; species Streptomyces sp. NPDC047028. The sequence continues at coordinate 258,179 of NZ_JBEYVS010000002.1, read as the reverse complement.
GTCTTTGTCGACAAGGCGCCTGCGAGACACGCACCAGATCCGGCACAGCCGCGGAAGAGGGAGAGCCCGATGTCAGCAGCCGAGGGACCACTCGTCGTCGGTGTGGACACGTCGACCCAGTCCACGAAGGCGCTGGTCGTCGACGCGGCCACGGGGCAGGTCGTCGCCCGCGGGCAGGCGCCGCACACCGTGTCCTCCGGGGCGGGCCGCGAGAGCGACCCCCGTCAGTGGTGGGAGGCCCTGTGCTCGGCGCTGGGCCAGTGCGGTGACTCCGCGCGCGAGGCGTCGGCGGTGTCGATCGGCGGCCAGCAGCACGGCCTCGTCACGCTCGACGCGCGGGGCGAGCCGGTGCGTCCGGCGCTGCTGTGGAACGACGTCCGGTCCGCGCCCCAGGCCCGCCGTCTCGTCGAGGAGCTGGGCGGACCGAAGGGCTGGGCGGACCGCGCGGGCAGTGTGCCGGGGGCATCGTTCACCGTCACCAAGTGGGCCTGGCTCAGCGAGCACGAGCCGGAGGCGGTCGGCGCGACGAAGGCGGTCCGGCTGCCGCACGACTACCTCACCGAGCGGCTCACCGGGCACGGCACGACGGACCGCGGCGACGCGTCCGGAACCGGCTGGTGGGCGTCGGCCACGGAGACGTACGACGAAGAGACCCTCGCGCACGTGGGGCTCGACCCTGACCTGCTCCCCCGGGTGGTGCGGCCCGGCGAGGTGGCCGGCACCGTGCGCGACAGCCACGACCTGCCCTTCTCCAAGGGCACCCTGGTGGCGGCCGGCACCGGCGACAACGCGGCGGCGGCGCTGGGGCTCGGCCTGCTTCCTGGCACCCCGGTGCTCAGCCTCGGCACCTCGGGGACGGTGTACGCCGTCTCCCGGCGCCGGCCCGGCGACCCGACCGGCACCGTGGCCGGCTTCGCCGACGCGCGCGGGGACTGGCTGCCGCTGGCCTGCACCCTGAACTGCACGCTGGCCGTGGACCGGATGGCCGCCCTGCTGGGCCTGGACCGCGAGGCCGTCGAGCCCGGCACCTCGGTGACCCTGCTGCCCTACCTGGACGGCGAACGCACACCGAACCTGCCGAACGCCTCCGGCCTGCTGCACGGGCTCCGCCCCGACACCACCGCCGGCCAGGTGCTTCAGGCCGCCTACGACGGCGCGGTCCACTCGCTGCTCGGCGCGCTCGACCTGGTGCTCGACGAGGACGCCGACCGCAGCGCTCCCTTGCTGCTGATCGGCGGGGGCGCTCGGGGCGCGGCCTGGCAGCAGACCGTACGACGGTTGTCCGGGCGGCCGGTGCAGGTGCCCGAGGCGAGGGAACTGGTCGCCCTGGGGGCCGCGGCGCAGGCGGCCGGACTGCTGACCGGCGAGGACCCGGCCGCGGTCGCCCGGCGCTGGAACACGGCCGCCGGCCCGGTCCTGCCGGCCGTGGAGCAGGACCGCCGGGCGCTGGAGCGGATCGCCGGGGTACTCTCCGACGCGGCCCCCCTGCTGGAACGGGGGACGGACTCCCGGTGAACCGGGTCGACGACCCCATCAGCCGGCGGAACAACCACCCGGCTCGGCCGCGGGCACCGCGCGGGGCCGGGCACAGCGCAGACACCGAGGACTGACGCACAGCATGACCGCACCGCTGCACGAGGCACGCCCGCCGGGTGTCGGCCGTGCCCTGCCCGACACCCAGCAGGGCATGCGCAGGCGCAATCTCGCCCGGGTGATGCACGCCGTCCGCGCGGACGGACCGCTGTCGCGGGCGGCGGTCGCCTCACGCATCGGACTGACCCGGGCCGCGGTGTCGACGCTCGTCGACGAGTTGATCCGCTCGGGCCTGCTGGAGGAACTGGGCCCCGAGCGTCCGGGCCGGGTGGGCCGCCCGGGGTCGGCGCTCGCGCTCAGCGGGCGCGGCCCGGCGGGGATCGGCGCGGAGATCGGCGTCGACCATCTCGCCGTGTGCGCGGTGGACCTGCGAGGCGCCGTCCGCGCGCGGGCGGTGCGGACCGGAACCAACCGGGGCCGCGATCCCAGACCGGTGACCGGGGAGCTGACGGCCTTGGTCCGGCGGGTCGTCGCAGACGCGGAGCGGCAGGGCCTGTGGCCGGCGGGGCTGGCGGTCGCCGTACCCGGACTCGTCGCCCGGGACGGTCGTACCGTCGTCCGGGCCCCCAACCTCGACTGGCACGACACGGATCTCGGCGCCCTGCTGCCCGGCGGTGTCCCGCTGACCGTGGACAACGAGGCGAACTTCGGCGCGCTGGCCGAGCTGTGGCTCGGGGCGGCCACCCCGCGCGACTTCCTGCACGTCTCGGCCGAGATCGGCATCGGGGCGGCGGTCGTCGTGGACGGTCAGGTGCTGCGGGGCACGCGCGGCTTCGCCGGGGAGCTGGGCCATGTGCCCGTACGGCCGGACGGGCTCCCGTGCCCGTGCGGGGGGCGCGGCTGCCTGGAGCAGTACGCGGGCGAGGAGGCGGTGATCCGCGCGGCCGGTCTGCCGCCGCACGGGAACCTCGCCGGCCTCCTCACGGAGCGCGCGGACGACGGCGACGAGGCCGTGCGGCGCGCGCTGCGGGAGGCGGGTCAGGCGCTCGGCGTCGCGCTGACCGGGGCGGTCAATCTGCTCGACCCGCAGACGGTTGTGCTCGGGGGCGCCCTGGCCGGGCTCTCGCCCTGGTTGCTGCCCGCCCTGGAGTCCGAGCTGCGGGACCGCACAGCGGGGCCGGCGTGCCCGGTGGCCGTGTCCGCGCTGGGGTCCGAGGGTCCCTTGCTGGGCGCCGCCCACTCGGTCGTCCGGGCCGTGCTGGACGACCCCGCCTCGGTGGCCGCCCGCTGACGCCTGCCCCGGCCGGGGCCTGGGCGTTTCCTCTCACCCGTCCCTCTTCCAGGGCCCGATCGCGAGCTTCCCCGTCGTCCCGAGGTCCAGTTCCGGGGTCACGGTCACCGGCCGCGCCCCCTGCTTCGCCCAGACCCTGACGTAGGGGGCGTTCACCGGGGTGCCGGCGAGAACCGTGTTGCGCCAGACCAGTCCCGCATGCGCGCGCTCCCCCGGCACCAGGGTCAGTGGACGGGCCGGGCCGTCGGCACCCGTGCCCTGCGCGACGGCGGAGCCGCCGTGGAGGATCCGAATGCCGGGCACCGCCCGGTGGTCCAGTCCGAGCGGGCTGATCCTGGGGTAGTTGGCCAGGTGGTACGGAGTGCTGCCGCAGTTCTCCAGGTGCAGCGTGACGACACGCAGGCCCATCGCCGCGTCGCCGTCGTCGGCGTACAGCCGTGTCCCGGACGCGGGACAAGGGCCGCCCGGCGCCGGTGCCTCGGCGGTCGGGACGCTGCGCACCTTGACGATGTCCACTCTGGACCAGTCGGAGGCGGTCGCGTCGCCGCGGCCGAGCGTTCCGCTGACGGTTCGGCCGGGCTTCACACCGGCGAGGACACGGGTCGCCGTCGCCCTCAGGCCTCCGGACGCGGAGCGGAACCCGAACGTGACGGTGTAGGTGAGGGTCACGTCCTCGTGGTTGGTGACCTGGAACCCGGCGCAGCCGCGGGCACCGTCGCCCGGGTCGGTAATCCGCACCCCGTTCGTCTCCTGCGCGGAGGGACGGGAGGAGTCGGGCGGTGCCGGCGACAGCTGGGACGCGGACGGTGCTTTCGCCTGGTGGGTCCCGCATGCCCCGCCGACGGAGTCGGGCGGGTGACCGGCGCCGACAGCTGTTTCCCGGCCGCAGGCGGACAGCATGCCGAGCGCGGCGAGGGACAGAGCGGCGGCAGCCACGGGCCGGAGGCGGAGGGGGCTCATCCGCCGAGTCGATCAGGCGGGAAGCCCAGGGTCTGTGGTGGAAGCCACGCTTCCGGTCACAGCCCCGTCACAAGGGCCTCGCGCCGTGCCCCAGCGGGACCGAGCGCCCCGCACCGAACCGCGCACGAAGGCCACGCACCGAGCCGCGCACGAGAGCCACGCACGAGAGCCTCGGCGGCCGCACCGGATGGGCTTCACCCGATCGGGTGGCCGAGTTTTCCACAATCGGCTCGTTGTCCACGGATCCGCGGCGCGCCCTTCTGCCCAACCCGCCCGAGCCGTACCGTGATTCACGCGAGGCACAGCCGTCCGACGGCCCCGGTGGGCCGGCGGAGCTTCGATAACGGGGAATAAAGGCAAGCATATTGACGGTCCGTCGGATCTGATGGGGGAACAGATGAGGGGTGAGACGACAGAGGCACTGCGGCCCGATGCCATCGGGCTGCGCGAGGTCCTGTTCCAGAGCGTCACGGCCATGGCGCCGGCCGCCGCGGTGGCCGCGTCCATCCCGTCCGGGGCGGCCTTCGCCGGCGGCAGCCTCCCCCTGTCCGTGCTGATCGCCCTGGTGGCCTGTCTGTTCACGGCTTCGTGCGTGGCCGAGCTGGCCCGAGAGCTGCCCGCCGCGGGCTCGGTCGCCACCTATGCGGCGCGCGGGCTGCACCCGGCCGTGGGCTTCCTCGTCGGCTGGGGCTACGTCTTCGTGGAGATGCTCGTTCCGCCACTGCTGCTCCTGCAACTCGGCTTCACCACGGCGGGCACGCTGCACGAGGAGTGGACCGCCTACCCGGCGGGCCTCTGGTGGCCCTGGTCGCTCGCCGGTGCCGCCGTGATCGCCGCCGCCGGATACCTGGGCGTCCGTGCCTCGGCGAGGTTCGGCACCGTGCTGGGTGTCTTCGAGATCCTGGTCCTCCTCGTGTTCGCCGGCTGGCTCGTCATCAAGGCCGGCGGGGGCAACACGCTGTCGGTGTTCGGCACCTCGCACACCGCGGACGGCTACTCGGGGATCGGCGGGGTCTTCGCGGGGTCCGTGTACACCGTGCTGGCGTTCGCCGGGTTCGAGGCGGCGGCTCCGCTCGCCGAGGAGACCCGCGATCCCCGGCGGACGATGCATCGCGCGGTCCTCGGAGCGGCCCTCGGCATCGGCCTGTTCTACGTGGTCACGACCTACGCGATGACGGTGTACTTCGGTCCGGAGAAGTTCGCCGGCTTCGGCGCGTCGGGCGGCGCGTCCTGGGAAGGCGTCGCCCGGGCCTCGTTCGGCTTCTTCTGGGTGCTGGTCTTCCTCGCGGTGGTCAACTCCACGATCGCCAACGCCAACGCCTGCGCCAACGTCTCGACCCGGACGGCCTTCGCGCTGGCCCGCATCCGCGTCTTCCCGGCGCTGCTCGCCACGCTCCACCCGCGGCACCGCTCCCCCGTCGCCGGCATCGTGGTGCAGACCGTGGTGGCGGTCGGCGCCGTCCTCGGGCTCGGCTTCGGCTACGACCCCGTCACCGCGTTCCTGCTGCTGGCCACGGTGATCGTCACCGTCGTCATCGGCGTCTACATCGTCGTGAATCTCGCCTGCGCGGGCCACTTCCTACGCGGGGGCCGTGCCTCGCTGAAGCCGGTACGGCACCTGCTGTTCCCGGTGCTGGGCATCGCGGCGTTCATCCCCGCCCTGCTGACCGCGGCCGGGCTCCCGGTGTTCGACTTCGTCACCGAGCTGACAGCTCCGGTGTCGTACGCCGGCCCCGTCGTCGGCGTCTGGATGGCGCTGGGAGTCGTCGTCCTGCTGGCACTGATACGCCGTCACCCCGACCGGGTCGCCGAGACGGCCCGGGTCCACCTCGACGAACCGGCGGCCCACCCCGACCAGAAGGGAACCGTTCCACGATGACCGACCCCCGGATCCTGACCGTGCGCCCGGAACCGGACGCGTACGCGTGGACCTTCGGCGGCGCGCCCCCGGTGGCGCGGATCGCGCCCGGCACGGTCCTCGACCTGTACACGGAGGACTGCTTCGCCGGCCGGGTGCGCTCGGAGAAGGACCTCGTGTCGCAGGTCTGCGAGTTCCCGTTCCTCAACCCGCAGACCGGCCCCTTCCACATCGAGGGCGCCGAGCCGGGCGACACCATCGCGGTGCACTTCGTGTCCGTCGAACCGGCCCGGGACTGGGCCGCGTCCACCACCGTCCCCCTCTTCGGCGCGCTGACGTCGACGCACACCACGGCGTCGCTGCAGCCGCCCCTGGAGGAGCGGGTCTGGATCTGGCAGCTGGACCGCACCCGGCGCACCGCCCTGTTCCGGGCTCGGGACAGCGACATCGAGGCGGAGCTGCCGCTGGAGCCCATGCACGGCACGGTGGGCGTGGCCCCCGCCAACCTGGAGGTGCGTTCGGCGCTGGTACCGGACGCGCACGGCGGCAACATGGACACGCCCGAGATGCGCGCCGGCGTCACCTGCTACCTGGGGGTGAACGTCGACGGGGCCCTGCTCAGCCTCGGTGACGGGCATGCCCGCCAGGGGGAGGGAGAGACGTGCGGGGTGGCGGTGGAGTGCGCGATGAACACCATGGTCATCGTCGACCTCCTCAAGGACGTCGCCACGCCGTGGCCCCGGCTGGAATCGGACACGCACATCATCTCGACGGGTTCGGCGCGCCCGCTGGAGGACGCGTTCCGGATATCGCAGCTCGACCTGGTGCAGTGGCTGGTGCGCGACTACGGCTTCAGTGAGCCGGACGCGTATCAGTTCGCAACCCAGACCGTCGAATCACCGTTGGCCAACGTGTGCGACACCAACTACACGTGCGTGGCCAAGCTCCGCAAGGAGTGGCTGCCCGCCCGGGAGACCTACCGCGGCATGCACGCACGACTGCGGGAGACGGCCCGGACGCTCCTTCCCTGACGCAGTCCCCCCCGCCGCAGGTGAGGCCTCTCAGGTGACGCCCTCCCCCCACCCCTGCTCCCCGAAAGGCACTTCACGATGGACATGGACCGGGCAAGACCGCAGCTGAGCAGACGCCGGATCCTGAAGGGCGCGGCCCTCGCCGCCGTCCCGTACGCACTGCTCCCCGCCTCCCGTGCCGGTGCGCAGACGCAGACCGTCGACTATCCGCCGGCCGAATGGCAGCCGGCGACCGCGTCGAACTACACGGCGTCGAACCGGCCGTCCTCCTACTCGATCGACCGTGTGGTCATCCACGTCACGCAGGAGACCTATACCGACGCCCTCGCCATCTTCCGGAACCCGCAGAAGGCGGTGTCCGCCCACTATCTGGTCCGCTCGGCCGACGGACACGTCGCCCAGTGCGTGCGCGAGGCGAACATCGCCTGGCACGCGGGCAACTGGGACTACAACACCCGCAGCATCGGCATCGAGCACGAGGGCTGGATCGACCAGCCCGCCTACTTCACCGACGCCCTGTACGAGCAGTCGGCGAAGCTGACGGCGGCGGTCTGCGCCAAGTACGGCATTCCGAAGGACAGGGAGCACATCATCGGCCACATCCAGGTGCCCGGCACCGACCACACCGACCCGGGACCCTACTGGGACTGGGTCCGCTACATCAGACTGGTCAATTTCGCCTAGGCCGGCGTCGGACCGGTTGTCCGCGCGGACACCGGGCGTGACGATGGTGCCTGCCGTACACCGTCCGGGGAGGCCGAGTTGTCCGATCCATGGGTGGCCCTGGAACCGGGGGCCGACCCGGCCGAGCGGCTGCGGGTGCTGCGCCACGCGCACGAGACGTTCACCACGGTGGGCACGGTGCCGCGCCCGGTGCGGTCCGTGGTGGCGGAGTCGTGGCGGCGCAGCGCGCGGGCCGGTGTCGGGCCGGACGGCGCCGCGAGCGTGGAGCTGTCCGACGGCGACCTCGGCTCCTATCGCGCGGAGCATCCGCTGTCCCGGGTGATGCCGTTGTTCCGGGAGCTGTTGGGCACGTTCGCGGCCGACGGGGAGCATCTCCTCGCGGTGTGCGACGCGCACGGCAGGCTGCTGTGGGTCGAAGGGCATCCGGCGACCCGGCGGCGGGCGGACGGGATGAACTTCGTGCCGGGCGCCCGCTGGGCGGAGGCGGCGGTGGGCACCAACGCGCCGGGCACGGCGGTGGCCGTGGACCGGCCGGTGCAGGTGTTCGCCGCGGAGCACTTCATCCGGCGGGTGCAGCCGTGGACCTGCGCGGCCGCGCCGGTGCACGATCCGCGCACCGGCCGGGTCCTCGGCGCCGTCGACATCACCGGCGGGGACGGGCTGGCGCACCCGCACAGTCTGGGCTTCGTGCGGGCGGTGGCGCGGGCGGCCGAGTCGCAGCTCGCCCTGCTCGCCCCTCCGCCCGGCGCCGCCGGCACCCCGGTGCTGAGCGCCCTGGGCCGCGACGAGGCCGCGCTGCGCCTGGAGGGCGGACACCGGATCAGGCTCGGCCGCCGGCACAGCGAGCTGCTGGTCCTGCTCGCCCGCCATCCCGAGGGCCTGACCGGCGACGAGCTGCTGTGCGCGCTGTACGCGGACGAGTCGGTGACACCGGTGACGCTGCGCGCCGAACTCGCCCGGCTGAGACGGCTGCTGGGACCGGGCCTGTTCGCCTCGCGGCCGTACCGGCTGACGGCCGCGGTGGAGTGCGACGCCACGGTCGTGGAGCGGCGGCTGGAGACCGGAGCGCTCACCGCGGCGGTGGAGGAGTATGCCGGTCCGCTGCTGCCCGGCTCGCAGGCCCCGGCGGTCGTACGGCTGCGGCGCCGCCTCGCCGACGGTCTGCGGGCGGCGCTGATCGCGCACCGCGACCCCGACCTGCTCGCGGACTGGGCGCACGCGCCGTGGGGCGAGGACGACGTGGAGGTGTGGCGGGCGCTGGCGGCCGTCCGGCCCACCGCACCGGCGCGGGCCCGCCTGGCAGCCCTGGAGAGGGAGCTGGCGGCACCGTCGCTCACCGCGGCGGCCGGCCGGGCTCGCGGACATCAGCCCGGTGCAACGTCCTCGCAACGTCCGCGCGCCTAGCCTCCCGCGAGAGCTGTCCGACGGCGGGCAGCGCTTCACCGGGGAGGCAGACCAGCATGACCCGTTACGCGGCGCCCGGCAGCGAGGGCGCGATCGTCTCCTACCAGGCGCGCTACGACCACTTCATCGGTGGCGAGTACGTGCCGCCGGCGCGGGGGCAGTACTTCGAGAACCCGTCACCGGTCAACGGGCAGCCGTTCACCGAGATCGCGCGTGGCACCGCCGAGGACGTGGAGCGGGCGCTGGACGCGGCGCACGCGGCGGCTCCCGGGTGGGGCCGCACGTCGGTGACGGAGCGCTCCGACATCCTGCTGAAGATCGCCGACCGCATGGCGGCCCACCTCGAACCGCTCGCGGTGGCGGAGAGCTGGGAGAACGGCAAGCCTGTGCGGGAGACGCTGGCGGCCGACATCCCGCTCGCCATCGACCACTTCCGCTACTTCGCGGGCGCCATCCGGGCCCAGGAGGGGTCGCTGGGCGAGGTCGACGACGACACGGTGGCGTACCACTTCCACGAACCGCTCGGGGTCGTCGCGCAGATCATCCCGTGGAACTTCCCGATCCTGATGGCGGCCTGGAAAGTCGCGCCGGCACTCGCGGCCGGCAACGCGGTCGTCCTGAAGCCGGCCGAGCAGACCCCGGCGTCCATCCACTACTGGATGAGCCTGATCGCCGACCTGCTGCCGCCTGGTGTGCTGAACATCGTCAACGGCTTCGGGGTGGAGGCAGGCAAACCGCTCGCGTCGAGTCCGCGGGTGGCGAAGGTGGCGTTCACCGGGGAGACCACGACCGGGCGGCTGATCATGCAGTACGCCTCGGAGAACATCAAACCGGTCACCCTGGAACTCGGTGGCAAGTCGCCGAACATCTTCTTCGACGACGTCTGGGCGCACGACGACGACTTCCGCGACAAGGCGCTGGAAGGCTTCACCATGTTCGCGCTCAACCAGGGCGAGGTGTGCACGTGCCCGTCCCGGGCTCTGGTCCAGCGCGGCCACTACACGGAATTCCTCGACGCGGCCGTGGCCCGCACCCGGCGGATCAAGCCCGGTCACCCCCTCGACACCGACACGATGATCGGCGCCCAGGCCTCCAACGACCAGCTCGAGAAGATCCTCTCCTACCTGGACATCGGCCGGCAGGAGGGCGCGAAGGTCCTCACGGGCGGCGAACGCGTCGAGTACGACGGCGAGCTGAAGGGCGGTTACTACGTCCAGCCGACCATCTTCGAGGGCGACAACCGGATGCGGGTCTTCCAGGAGGAGATCTTCGGCCCGGTCGTCTCGGTGGCCTCCTTCGACGACTTCGACGACGCCGTCAAGATCGCCAACGACACCCTGTACGGGCTCGGGGCGGGCGTGTGGACCCGGGACATCAACACCGCCTACCGCGCGGGCCGGGCGATCCAGGCGGGCCGCGTCTGGACGAACTGCTACCACGCGTACCCGGCCCACGCGGCGTTCGGCGGCTACAAGCAGTCCGGGATCGGCCGCGAAACGCACAAGATGATGCTGGAGCACTACCAGCAGACGAAGAACCTCCTGGTGTCGTACTCCCCCAAAAAGCTGGGCTTCTTCTAGGAGCGGCGGAGGCGCGGCAGCCGCAGGAGGGTGTCTGAGCGGGGTCGAGCGGTCCGGTGGGAGCTCTTTCGGGGTCTGTATTGTCGTGCGGGTCTCACCGGCCCCCGGGCCGGTCTCGCGCGCGCAGAACGGTCTAGTCGATGATCCTGGCGTACCTGCCCAGCCCGTCTCAGGGGGTGTGGCACCTCGGGCCGGTGCCGGTTCGCGCGTACGCGCTGTGCATCCTGGCCGGCATCTTCGCCGCCGTGTGGCTCACCGGTCGGCGGTGGGAGGCTCGGGGCGGCCGGAAGGACGACGTGGCCGACGTCGCGGTCTGGGCGGTGCCGTTCGGGATCCTCGGTGGGCGGCTGTACCACGTGATCACCGACCCGGAGCTGTACTTCACGGCCGGGAAGCAGCCGTTGCGCGCGCTGTACATCTGGGACGGCGGTCTGGGCATCCCGGGTGCCGTCGCGCTCGGGGCGGTGGGCGCCTGGCTGGGCTGCCGCCGGCGCGGCATCCGGCTGGCCGACTTCGCCGACGCGGTCGCTCCCGGCCTGGTGCTGGCGCAGGCGATCGGCCGGTGGGGCAACTACTTCAACCAGGAGCTGTACGGCCGTCCCACGCATCTGCCGTGGGCGCTGTACATCGACCCGGCGCACCGCCCGGCCGACTCCCCCACCGTCGCGCTGTACCACCCCACCTTCCTGTACGAGTGCCTGTGGGACCTCGGTGTCGTGGCGCTGCTGCTCTGGCTCGACGCCCGCCACCACCAGCGGCTGCGGCGCGGACGGCTGTTCGCGTGTTACGTCCTCGCGTACACCACCGGGCGGGCCTGGATCGAGGCCCTGCGGATCGACCACGCCAATCATTTCCTGGGCCTGCGGCTGAACGACTACGTGTCCCTGGCGCTGTTCACGGGCGCCCTCGTGTATCTGGTCGCCACCCGCCGTCCGCGCCCGGCGGGCGACGTGCCCCTGCCGGACGCGGATGACGATGCCGGTGACGCGGCGGCGGCCGTCAGGCCGTGTCGCGCTGCCGGCGGCGGAGAGTGAGGAACGTTCCTGTGGCGCCCGCTGCCACGAGGGCGCCCGCGGCGATGCCCACCGGTACCGCGGGGAACGGTGAGGCGTCCGAGACCGCCGCGGCGGTCTGCATCGCCGGGCCCGGGGTGATGCGGGCGTCGACCGGTGCCACGGCGCGGATCGGGCCGACCGACCTGACCGAGCCGTCCTGGTTGAGGAGCACCTGCTTGCCGTTGGGGTGACGGAAGTCGAACATGCCGGCCAGTGAGCCCGCCGTGGCGTCGAAGGAGTGGTCGCCGATCCGCGCGGTGTGCCAGTTGTTCTCGATGAACCGGATGATCGAGGCCTGGTCGGTCAGGGTGTGCGACACCTTGTTGACCCTGCTGTACGGCGAGATCACGAGCAGCGGCTGTCGGGTGCCGGGGCCGCAGCGGTCCTGGTATCCGCCCGCGGCGGCGGGACCGGCCTGGCAGGCGGGGCTGTCGGTGGCCTTGCCGTTGGAGCCGGGGGTGGTGTCCGTCGAGCCGTTGCGCGGGGCGACGTAGGCGTGGTCGTACCAGCCGTCGGAGTCGTCGTAGGCGATGACGACGGCGGTGGACTTCCACTGCGGGGAGGACTGGACGGCGTTGATCTGGTCGACGAGGAAGTGCTGTTCGTCGATCGGGTCGGAGTAGCCGGCGTGGCCGTCCTGGTACGACGGCGCCTTGACGAAGCTGACGGCCGGCAGCTTGCCCGCCTTCAGCGCGGCGTGGAGGTCGGTGAGGTCGTAGTTGTGGTTGGCCTGTCCGGCGTGACCGATCTCGTCGACGCTGTTCGGCGGCAGGTGGTGCGGGTTGGCCGTCGACCTGTAGTACTGGAACGGGTCGTGGTGCGGGCTGTAGTCGACGACCGGGGCGCCGCCGACGTTGGTGTGCATGGTGTCGCACTTCGCGTAGTGGCTCTGCTTGCCGTCCCAGGGGGCCGAGGGGCGGAAGCCGCCCTGGAACCAGCCCCAGCTCACGCCCTTGGCGTTGAGCACGTCGCCGATGTTCCTGCCCCGCATGGCCGCGAGCGCGTCACCGCTCGTGTGGTTCTTGCCGGCGCAGTCGTCGTAGGCCGGGTCCGGGTCGTTGATCATCGTGCCGACGCCGTGGGCGTCCGGGGACTTGACGGCGTACGGGTCGGGCGTGGAGGTCTGCTCGGGGTTCTCGGTGCCGGACGCCGGGTCCGTGGAGATCACGCCGTGGGTCTGGCCCGAGACCACGTTGATGGCGCCGGGGGTGGAGGGGCCGTAGTTGGAGCTGTAGGAACGGTCGCTGAGGGCGTAGTGCTGGGCGTAGTTCCACAGCGCGGTGACGGTGTTGCCGTCGTAGTAGTCCATGGCCAGTCCGGGTTCGCCGAACAGGCCGCCGCTGCACTTGTCGACCTCGGTGTTCTGTACGAACCGGTCGGCCTTGCCGCCGTTGTAGGCGTACTGCTCGGGCCCGTAGGAGTGGTTCTGGTCGCAGGTCATGGCCTGTGCCGGGCCGAGCCGCTTGGGCGGGTACTGGTTGGGGTTCTTGGTCAGCAGTCCGGCGTTGGCCAGGGTGTCGATGTGCTTCGGTGTCCTCTTCGACGCCGTGAACGGCGTTCCGTCGGTGTTGGCCGCCTTGGGGTAGGTGGCGAAGTAGTGGTCGAAGGCGATGTTCTCGTCGAACAGGACGACCACGTGCTTGATCGGGGTGGCCGTCCGGGCGGGGCCGTGGTGCCCGTGGTGGCCCGTGGGCGCGGCGGCCCAGGTGGGCGCGGCCCCGCCGAGAACGGTGAGCGCGGCGGCGCCGGTGAGCGCCCCCAGGCTCCGTAGCACTGCTCGTCTTCCCCTGCTGGCCATGCTGATTCACCCTCCGGACATGAACGTCACCGCATGAACGTCATTGCATGAACGTCACTGCGTCGTACGGTCTGGGATCTTCAACCGGTGATACGGCGTACCGGCTGAGCCATGATGGCCCGCGAGTGAACACCGGGTCAGGGAAGCCAGGCCAATTCTTGACCGTCCATTGACTCATTCGGCCGAAATTGATCGCTGGGAGTCTGCTACGTGATCAGTGTTCGCCCGTACCAGTCCGCATGGTCGCGTACCCCGGGCAGGGTGAAAAAAAAGCCGCCGCCGAACGGCGTGATGTAGTCGGTCAGCGGCTCGCCGGCCAGGCGCTTCTGCACGGTCTCGAACTGCCGGGCCAGATCCTGCTGGTAGCAGCAGAACAGCAGGCCCATGTCGAGGTTGCCGTTGCTGTCCATGCCCCGGTCGTAGTTGTAGGCCCGCCGCAGGAGGCGCTGGTCCGCCGTCCCCGGGGTGCGCGGGTTGGCCAGCCGGATGTGGCTGTCGAGCGGGATCACGTCGCCCTTGGGGTCGTCGGCGTAGTGCGGGGTGTCGTGCTCGGCGTCACCGTCCAGGGGCGCGCCGGACTCCCGGGACCGGCCGAACATCCGCTCCTGCTCGCCGAGGGAGACACGGTCCCAGAACTCGACGAGCATCCGGATCAGCCGTACGGCCTGGTAGCTGCCGCCGACCGCCCAGTCGGGCTCGCCCGTGCCCTTGCCGACCCACACCAGCCGGTCCATCGCGCGGCCGTCTCCGGCGTCCGGGTTGGCGGTGCCGTCCTTGAACCCCATGAGGTTGCGCGGGGTGCCGGACGGGCGGGGCGGGCTGCTGAAGCCGTCGAGGCGCCAGCGGACCTGGAGAGCGCCCCGGGTGTGCCGCGCGATGTCACGCAGGGCGTGCAGCACGGTGTCCGGGTCGTCGGCGTGCAACTGTACGGCGAGGTCGCCGTGGCACCAGTCGGGGTTCAGGTCGTCGTCCGGGAAGGACGGCATGGTGGTCAGCCGGCGCGGGCGCCGGGCCGTCAGGCCGAAGCGGTCGTCGAAGAGGGCGGCGCCGACGCCGACGGTCACCGCCAGCGCGCCGGACGGGAGACTGCCGCCCAGGATCCCGGAGTCCGGCGGCGGGGCCGTGATGCCCTCCGGGGAGGGGGTGCCGCCCGCGGTCAGGAAGCGGGCCCGCTCGGTCAGCGTGCGCAGGAGGTCGGTCAGCTCGGCGCGGTTCACGGCGGTCACGTCGAAGGAGACGAAGGCGGTGGCCCGGCGGGGGGCGGCGATGGCCGACCGCTGGTGCGCTCCGTGGAAGGGCGCCACTGGACCGAGACCCGGACCGGCGACGGCGACGGGTGCGCCCGGCGCGGCCGCGCCGCCCGTGGCCAGCCCCGCACCCGCGAGCGCCGCTCCCCGCAGGAAGCCGCGCCGGCCCACGCCACCGGAGTGCCTTCCCGGGCTCGCGCCCGCCGGGAGCGCGCCGTCCCGCGCGGCCGCCCCTCCCGGGCTCGCGCCCGCCGAGGGCATACCCGCCGCGTTCCCGCCCCGCCCGTTCATACCGTCCTCCGCGGGTCGCACAGGGTGGCTACTGAGGCCAGACGTTCCACCAGGTCGCCGAGGTCCGCGTTCACCGTCTCGCGGTCGCCGCGGCGCAGGCGGTTGAGCGGGGTCCACTCGCCGTCGTGGTGGAAGGCGTCCAGGGTGTGCTGCGCGCGGTCCAGCCGGCGGTCCAGCACGGGCAGACCGGCGTACCGGGTGGTGAGCAGGGGGCGCAGCCGGGACAGGACCTCGCGGGTGCCGTCGAGGTTGGCGCGGGCGGTGGCGAGGTTGCTGCCGCTGCCGAAGTCGGTGCGGCCGGTCAGCTCGGACTGAACGGTGTTCTCCAGGATCTCGTGGGCCCGCAGCCCGAGCTGGGCCGGGTCCATGCGGGTCTGCGCCCAGTCGTCGCGCAGCGCGGTGACCGCGGTGAGCAGGGCGGCCGCCGGCGCTCGCAGCGCGTGCGCGGACCGGCCGTGCCACAGGCCGTACTCGACGCGGTGGAAGCCGGTGAAGTCCTTGTCGTGGACGACGTCGGGCAGTCCGGCGTCCGTGCCGTTGATCCGTGCGTCCGCGGCACCGAAGGCGTCGTAGGCGGCCCCGAGCCGCTCGTACTCCAGGTGGGCCGGCAGCCATGCCGTGCGGGCCGCCGCCAGGTCCCCGCGGTCGATCGCGGCCCGCAGGCTCCCGGTCAGCCGGAGCACCTCGTCGAGACCGTGGCCGACCCACTTCTGGTAGCCGATCGCCGGCGGGATCAGATCGTGCTCGGTGACCGGGGCCGCGCGCGGACCGGCCGTGCCGGCGGTGACGCGGACCGTGGGCCCGGTGACGGCGTCGGCGTCGTCGGGCACGCACTTGAACGCGTACGAACCCTTTCCGATGCGCACGGTCAACTCCCGAGTCGTACCGGGGCCGACGCCCTCCACCTCGCCGTACACGGTCTCACTCCGCGGGTCCTCCAGGTACACCTCGGCGGCCGCGCCGGAGGTGTTGTGCAGGTCGAAGACCTGGACGCCGGGCACGGGGCGGGTCCAGCCGCGACCGCACCGGCTCGGCGACACCTCGACCGTGGTGTGCGGCGGGCCGTCGTCGGCACGCGCGCCGTGCGACGCGCCGCCGGACAGTGCGAGCACCGTGCCCAGCAGGGCCAGGGTGAGGAGCAGCGCGCCCCCCGTCCACAGACGTGCCGCCGGCGGTGGCCTGCGGACGGACACGGGCATGTTCGAGCCTCCCGGACGACGCGGATCACGTGCTGCGACCGCTCATGCTACGCAGCCGCGATCGGCGAACACCCGCCCGAACCGGACGGATGCCAAGAGTTCCCCGTGGGTTCACCGGACGGACGACGCCCCGGCCGGTTCCGAGAACAGCACCGGCACCGGCCCGGGACGTCGTGCCGGTTCAGCCGTCGGACTCCGACGACGGGAGGTAGGCGCCCGGTACGTCCTTCGGTGCGAAGATCCTGCGCTCGCCGGGGTACGGCTGGGTCCAGTTGTGCGTCTCGTACCACGTGAAGTGGTTCATCTGCGCGGGGTTGGCGTAGTCGGGCACGGCGTGCGGGCCGGTGAGCCGCTGGTGTGACTTCCACGTCTGCCAGGTGGCCGCGAGCGCCCGCTCGTCCGCCGGTGCCTTCGCGGCGGGCACCGCGGCCGCGGCGGGGTTCGGCGGGGCGGGGGTGTCCACGCCACAGGCGGGCGGGGTCTTCAGGCCGGCGGTCAGCGGGACCCGGTTGGGCAGCGCCGTGAACGGCTTCCGGTCCGGGTGGCGGGTGAAGGCCGCGCGCATGGGGGTGGCCGCGCTGTCCTTCTGGTTCATCGGGTGGATCCCGAGGATCTGCTCGATGGTCCGGATCATCGTGATCTGCGAGTAGTAGTGGCTGTCGACACTGCCGTGCCGGGCCCAGGGGCTGATGATCTGGATCGGGGCGCGGTGGCCGTCGACGTGATCGAGGCCGGCCTGGGAGTCGTCCTCGACGACGAAGATCGCGGAGTCCTTCCAGTACCTGCTGTGGGAGATCTCGTCGACGATCCTGCCGGTGGCGAGGTCGTTGTCGGCGACCTGGGCGGGGGCGCTCGCGGGGCCGCCGGTGTGGTCGCTGGAGAGCCAGAACATGTTCAGGTTCGCCGGCCCGTTCTTCTCGAAGTCCCGCTTCCAGATCTGCTCCCGGTAGACGTCCGGGACGCTCGTGTCGAACTTCGGGAACCCGTGCACCGACACGGAGTTGAGCGACGGGATGGGCGAGGACGAGTTCAGCGGGTAGTCGGTGTCCTCTCCGGTGGCCGCCATGGTCTTCGCGTCGCAGTACAGGTTCTGCCAGCTCGCGCCCGACGGCTTGGTCAGGAACTGCTGGAACTCGCCGAAGTCGCGCACCGACTGGCCGGCGGCCTGCGCCCCGGTCCACAGGAAACCGGTCCGCTGGTGGCCGAGGGCGTCGTCCTCGGTGTCGTAACTGCGCGCGTACTCACCGGCGGAGGACTCGGTGTACTCCGGGTCGTCGGCCTGCATCAGCCAGTTGTGGCCCTCGGCGGAGTTGGTGCCGATGTCGTAGGTGTTGTCGTACAGGCCGAACTGCCGGGTCAGCGCGTGCTGGTTGGGGGTCACGTTCTCGCCGAACTCGGCCAGCGAGGGGTCGCCGTCGCCCTTCGGTATGTCACCGAAGAGCTGGTCGTAGGTGCGGTTCTCCTTGACGATCAGGAAGACGTGTCTGATCGTCGAGGGGTCGCCGAGCCGGGCGGGCACCGGCACCGGTTTCGCGTGGTGTCCGCCCTTGCTCGTGGTGACGGCACCGCGGCTCCAGCCGTTCTGCCGGAAGACCTTGGCCGTCTGAGAACGGATGACGCTGTCGTCGGGCAGCGTGAACCGCTGCACGCTCGACGTCGTGTCGTGGGTGCCGTGCCCGGCCTCGTCGCCTGCCCGGCGGGCGTCCATGCCGCGGGTGTTGGAGACGACGACCTGGTCGCCGACGGTGGCGATCTCGGCGGGGAAGTAGTCCGTGGGGAGCAGGCCGACGTAGCTGACCGGTTCCTGGGCCGTGGTGTACCGGTAGACGGCGACCGCGTCGGCGCGCCCGAGCGTGACGAGCAGGTGGCCGTCGTCCTTGAGCGTCACCGCGTCCGGCTCGTAGCCGACGGAGGCTTCCGGCCAGGGCTGGGTGGCTATGGTCTGTACGACCTTGTCGCGGGCGGTGTCGATGACCGACACGTCGTTGCCGGCCGTGTCGGTGACGAACACAGCGCCCTTGCCCGCGTACAGCGCGGTCGGGTGCAGGCCGACGTCGATGCTGGTGACGGGGACGTGCGGGTTCGTCAGGTCGATCACGCCGACCGTGCCGGTGGTGGTGGCGCCCGTCCTCGGGTCGGCCGGCACCTGGGTGCCGTAGGAGTTGAGCGTCGTGTCACCGGGCTTCGCCGGGCGCCCGCCCTCGTTGCTGACGTAGAGCTTGCCACCGGCCTTGACCAGGTCGCGGGGGGCGTTGCCCACGGCCCAGCTCCGCTCGATCGCGCCGGTCGCCGCGTCGAGGGCGACGACCCGGTTCTGGCCGTTGACGGCGGAGTAGACGGTGGATCCGTCGGACGAGAACACCGCCTGGCCGACGAGCGCGTGCCGGGCGCCCTGTGCCGGGACGGGCACGGACACCGGGTCGGCGAGGCTGCCGTCGGGGCGAACGGTGAACCGCGTGTAGCCGTCGGTCTGGCCGAGCCACAGCTGCGTGCCGTCGGGCGAGTAGACGGGGCCTTCCTGGCCCACGGAGTTGCTCGCGATGCGTAGGTCCGCCGACGCGGAGGCGCCGACGAGCTGCTGGGTCTTCCATGTCTTCAGGTTCACGATCGTCAGCGCGGCCCCGCCGTCGGTGACCGAGGCCGCGAGGTGGGTGCCGTCCGGGCTGACCTCGGACGACATGATCTTGCCCTGGTCGATGACCAGGCGTTCCCCGTACGGGGCGATGTACTGGTCGCTGGAGACGACCCGGCCCCTCGCCGTGACCTGGCCGACCTGGTCCGTGCCGAACTGGTGGGTCTGGGCGAAGGCCGTACCGGCGGCCGTCAGGGCGAGCGCTGTCGCCCCTGCCGTCAGGAGGGGTGTAGGGCGGCGGCCGACGCGTCTTCCGGAAAGGCCGGACCGCGCCTGTTCGGCCCGCCTGCGGCGGCGTGTCACCTGCATGGACTCATCCCTTCGGGGTGGTGGAGAGCAGATCGACGCTGCCGTCGAACTGCCAGAGCGGGTTGGGCGCGTCCCCGGCCCGGGTGTGCACCGGGAAGTAGCCGTTGACGTCCTTCGGTCCGTCGCCGTCGGCGACGAACCGGCCGTCCGCGGTGATGTCCAGCTGGTAGACGGCCTGTCCGGTGGCGTCGACGCCGGGCAGGTGCCAGGAGACGACGCACCGCCAGTCGTTGCCCGGTCCCTGGGCGGCGAGCCGGCCGGCTCCCTTGGTGCACGCGGCGGTGGCCCGCAGCCGCGCCTCGGTGACGTCGGGGCGGTGAAACTGGCGGGCCTGCAGCCGGTAGAGGTGGGCGAAGGCCGTGGCGAGTGACCGCTGCACCTTGTCCTGCCGGATGCCGGAACCGGCGGACGGGATCGCGGCGGCGACGACCACGACGGTGAGGACGACCAGGGCGGCCGGTGCCAGGAGCGCGGCGGCACGTGCGCGGCGCCCGGCACCGTCCTGGACCGGGTGGGTGAAGTCGCGTCGCAGGAACAGCAGATGGGCCAGCGAAGTCGCGAGGACGGCCCAGGTCAGGCTGACGGCGCTGGAGATCAGCAGGGGGCCGGTCCGCACCGGGTCGGTGAACAGGCCGTTCCAGGCGATGAAGGCGTAGCTGGGCAGGGCGAGTCGCACGGCGACGGGCAGCGGCAGCAACTGGGCGAGCTGCAGCACGAGCGCGACGACAGCGGGCAGCAGCAGGCCCATCGGAGAGCGCCCCAGCGCGACCGACCCGAGGAGGCCGACGCCGGCCAGGGCCAGGGTGGGGGCGAGCACGCAGAGCCAGGCGAGGAGGACCTTTCCGGCCGCGTCCGACGGGGCCAGCAGGCGGCCGTCGAGGCCGACCAAGGGCCGGTCGCCGACCGCCACGAGCCCGCCGGCCGTGCTGGAACAGGCCAGTCCGGCCACCAGCAGAAGGATGACGGTGAGGCCGGCCAGGGCCTTCGCCACGAAGATCCGCCGGGGCGAGCGCACGGCCACGAGCAGATGGCGCCAGGTGCCCAGCCGGTCCTCGGCCGCGAACACGTCCCCACCGACCACCGAGGTCAGCAGCGGAAGCGCCCAGGTTCCGGCGAAGCCGAGCGTCACGAGCGGTCCGGCCCAGCCGGTGGCGGGCATCCAGCGTCCGAAGAGGGTGTCGGTGGGGAGCGTGCTCTGCCGGCTCACGGCGGCGACGAAGAGGGCCGGCGCGATCCAGCAGACGAGGAGCAGCAGGCGGACCCGCCACTGCGAGAGGAGTTTGACCAGCTCGAAGCGGTATCCGCGGGGCACCGACACGGGCCGGGCGGCGGGGGCGCGGCTCTCGACAGTGGCGGCGGTCACCGGCGGACCCCCTGCCGCTCGCCGGCGTGCGGCGGTGCGCTGCAGTCGGCGGCGGGGCGGTCTCGGGCCGTGGGTGCGGGCGTCGGATCCGTCGTCCGCCCCTCGGTCAGGGCGAGGAAGGCTGCTTCGAGCGGGGACACGACGGGGGTCAGCTCACGCACCGCGACGCCCGTGCGCACGAGCGCGGTCACCAGGGCGTCGAGGGCGGGCACGTGCGCGCGGACGAAGAGTGTCCCGGCGCACTGCCGCGCGCCGGTGTCGTCGACGACGTGGACGCCGGACGTGTCCTCGGCCGTCCGGCGGGCGGCCTCCCGGTCGGAGGTGACCAAGCGGTAGTCCAGGGTGCGGTTCTCGGCGGCCAGCCCGGCGAGCGGACCGGAGAAGACGACCCGGCCGGTGGCGAGGACGGTGACCTCGGAGCACAGCGCTTCGAGGTCGTCCATGCGGTGGCTGGAGAGCACGACGGCGGTTCCGTCCGCGGCGAGCCGGGTGAGGACGCCGTGCACGTGCCGCGCGCCGGCCGGGTCGAGGCCGTTGGCTGGTTCGTCGAGCACGAGCAGCCGGGGCCGGGTGAGCAGGGCGGCGGCGAGTCCGAGCCGTTGGCGCATGCCGAGCGAGAAGCCGCGGGTGCGGTCGTCGGCCACGTCGGTGAGCCCGACTTCGTCGAGCACGTCGTCGATGCCGGCGGTGCGTGGGTCACCGCCGCGCAGGGCGGCCAGCGCCGCGAGGTTCTGCCGGGCGGTGAGCGACGGGTAGAGACCGGGACCGTCCACGAACCCGGCGACGCCGTCGGGAGCGGCGGGTGCCCGGCCGATCGGCGTGCCGAGGATCTCCAGGCTGCCGTCGTCGGCCGTGGCCAGGCCCAGCAGGAGGCCGAGCAGGGTCGTCTTGCCCGCGCCGTTCGGCCCGGCCAGGCCGTGGATCCGGCCCGGTCTCACATCGAGGTCGATGCCGTCGAGCGCGACGACGTCGCCGAAGCACTTGGTGATCGCGCGCGCCCGGACCGCGAGGAGTGTGTCCATGAGTCCCTTCCTCCGCAACGCTCACGGAACCTAGGGACGGCACACGACCCGGCCGGGGACACGTGGCTGAACGGGTGAGGAACGGATCGTCAACATCGGCGAGTGCTGCGGACAGACCGGCACCAAGCGGGAGTTGGAGGATCTACGGGTGCGTCTCGCCCCGGGAGTACCTGTGCTAGTCCCCTTCCTTGGCGGGCACTTGGCCGGGCATGGCCGGATGCAGGGCCAGGACGAACACGCCGACGACGATGCCGCTCAGTCCCGCCGCCTCCCAGGCGAGCGCGGCGACGTCGGTGCGCAACTGGTCGCCGAGGAATCCGATGCCACAGGCGATGCCCGCGAGCGGTTCGGCCGCGGTGAGCGCCGGCAGCGACATGCGCAGCGGCCCCGCCTCGAAGGCGCTCTGCACCAGCATCAGACCGGTGACGGCGAGCGCGATCAGGGTGTACGGCTCCCAGCGGACGAGCAGGGCCAGGAGCCCCTGGCTGCCGAAGACGTCGATGGACACCCGGGTCAGGGCGTCCTGCAGGCCGTAGAGCAGGCCGGCGGCGGTGGCCAGCAGCGGTGGCTCCTCGAACAGGGGCAGGTGACGGGCGGTGGCGATCAGTACGAGGGCCAGGCCGATGACCACGCCGATGACCAGCCATCGCCGGAGGGCCCCGATGTCCTCCGCGGTTCCGGCGCTGGGCCGGCCGGCCAGGGTGAACGCGGCCACTCCCCCGCCGAGCAGCAGTACGCCGACCCAGCCCGACGAACCGAGGCGCTGGCCGCTCAGCCGGCTGGCCAGGGCGAAGGCGAACAGGAGGTTGGTGACCAGCAGCGGCTCGACCTGCGACAGCTCGCCCTTGCCGAGCGCGACCGCGCTCAGCAGCTGCCCGACGACCATGCAGGCGATGCCGCCGAGCCACATCCGGCTGTGCGCGAGGTCCCACAGCAGGCGGAAGTGCAGGACGTCGCCGACGGGCGCCCGTTCGGCGGCGTGCTGCTGGAGCACGAAGCCGATGCCGAGGGCGCACGCGGCGGCCAGGCCGAAGACATAGATCATGCGCGCTACCCGTCGTGTCCCGTGCTGCTGCCGGCCCCCCGCGCCACCCCGTCCCGCCCGCCCCGTCTGCCCCACCCGCCCCGCGCCGTCACGGGCCGTCCTCCGGAGGTTCGCCGCGCAGCGGGTTGGGGGGCGGGTCGAAGTGCACGCTGATCTTCTGGAAACCCTTGAACGCCTCGGTGGTGACGTACGACCGGTAGGCGCGGCGGTCACCGGCGCTGAGGTGCACCCGGTCGGTGAACGGCGTCATCAGGCTGCGCGGCCAGAGCCGCATGATCCGTACGGAGTCCACCTCGGCCGCCGTGAGGAAGATCAGCGCCGCCACGTACAGCCAGGCCAGCAGGCCCAGGACGATGCCGAACAGGCCGTAGGTGGCGGTGGCCCCGCGCAGGACGTGGCTGACGTAGTAGGAGCCGACCCACTGGAGCGCCTGCCAGGCGCAGGCGGCGCCCACGGCCGCGCCGGTCAGCCGGCGCAGCGGGAGTCTGCGGTGGGTCAGCAGCCGGTAACTCACCAGCAGCAGAACGGTGTTGAGGCAGATCGAGCCCGCCGTGGCGGCGATCCAGGTCCAGCTGCCGTTCTGCAGCCGTACCCCGAAGAGGTACTTCTGGGAGGCGGCCACCGACAGCAGGGTCAGGGCGCACAGCCCGCACGCCAGGAGCAGCAGGAACACGATGCCCTTCAGGCGTGAGCGCAGGGGGTCCGGCCGGGCGTGCCGCGGGACCGCCCAGACCTTGTTGAGGGCGTACTGCGCGGCCTGGGCGACGCCGAGGGAGCCGTAGAGGCTGCCCGCGATACCGACGGCGAGGGCGACGCCGCTGCTGTGGAAGGAGTGGATGTTCTCCCCGAGCTGGTCGCCGATGACCGGGAACTCGCCCAGCGCCGAGTCCAGCACCCGGTGCTGCAGGTCGGGATTGCCGCTCAGGAGCGTGTTCAGGACGGCGACGAGGATGAGCAGCAGCGGGAAGAGCGAGAGGAAGCCGTAGTAGGTGAGCAGGGAGGCGAGGTACAGCGCCTGGTCGTCGTAGAACTTGTAGACCACGGCGAGCGGCAGGCCGATCCAGCGGTGGCGGCGTTGGTAGCCGTCCACCCGCTCCAGGAAGTCCATGCGTCACGCCCCGTGCCGTCTCACCGCAGTCCGGTCGGCTGCGCCGGTGGTGCGGTTCGACGCGGCGCAGCGATCATAGGTCGGTCCGTGGTGGCAGGTGCTCGTTGTGCCAGGCGATGGCGCGCCGGATGTCGGGCTCGTGCAGACCGGTGCGGCAGCCCAGCTCCAGCAGGCTCAGGACCGGCGGGCCCTCGGTGAGGGCGCGGTCGATCTTCGCCGCCCACAGCTCCTCCTGGGTGAAGGGGCGGTGCCGGTAGTTCTCGCGCAGGGCGGCGAAGTGTGCGGGTCCGCACGCCGTGATGCGCCTGAGGCCGTCCCAGCAGTCGTTGCCCGGGCTGACGGCGGAGGAGTCGGGCACGTATCCCTGGACCGCCTCGCCTTCGGCGAACGTCGCCCCGCACAGGTCGCACAGCTCCAGGCGGACGATCTCCGCCGGGCGCTCCTTCCTGTGTCTCCACGTCCTCTTCCACTTCCTCATCGGGTCTCCTGCCGGCGGGGGGGGCGGCACGTGCGCTCTCTGTCCGGAGTCTCCCGCCGGGCCGTGGCGAAACGCCGCGGGCGACGGTGCGGCCGATACTCTGCGCAGGCATTTTTTCTGTCTGTCATGATTCGGCCGCTCCTTACCCGGTCACGCGTCAGGCGTGCGAAGAAGTTCCGTCGGATGGAGGAGGCTCCGCGTGTCCGAGGCGCCGTGCTGAGCCTGCCCCTTGCCGTGCTGGCGGCGATCGCCAACGCCGTCGCCTCGGTGCTGCAGCGCAAGGCGGCCCAGGACGAGCCGGACAGCGAGACGCTCAGCTTGCGGCTCGTCTGGCACCTGCTGCACCGGCGGGTGTGGCTCGGGGGCGTCGCCTCGATCATCGTCGGCTTCCTGCTGCAGGCGACGGCGCTGGGGCACGGTGAACTGTCCGTGGTGCAGCCGGTGCTCCTGCTGGAGCTGCCCTTCACCCTCGTCCTGTCCTCGCTGGTGTTCGGCAGCCGCCTCGGGGTCCGGGAGTGGGGCAGTTCGGCCCTGATGATCGCGGGGCTGGCGGCGCTGCTGTTCTTCCTCTCCCCGTCCCGCGGCTCCAGCGCACACGTCACCTGGCTGATGTGGGTGCTCGCCGCGGCGGTGAACGTGGCCGTGGTCGCCGCCGCGGTGGCGTGGGCCCGCCTGACCGGCCCCGGCGCCCGCAAGGCGGCCCTGCTGGGCGTGGCGGCGGGCTGCGGTTTCGGCTTCACCGCGGCCCTGATCAAGGGCATGACGGTGACGTTCGACCACGGCGCCGGCGCGTTGTTCGGCAGCTGGCAGCCGTACGCCATGATCGTGACCGGGGCGGGGTCGATGTTCCTCCTGCAGTCCGCGATGCACGCCGGGCGGCTGCTGGCCAGCCAGCCCGCGCTGACGATGTCCGATCCGGTCGTGGCGATCCTGTGGGGCGTCGTCGTCTTCGGCGAGGAGGTCCGCGGCGGGGTCTACATCGCCCTGTCGGTCGTGGCGGCGGGGGTCGTGGCGGCCGCCGTCGTCGTGCTGACGCGTTCCCCGCTCCTCGCCGGCGAGGCAGGACGTAAGGAGCAGGGAGCGCCCGGTGGCGACGGCCCGTGCGAGCGGGTCGGCCGATGAGGGCCGGTGCCGTCCTGGGCGCCCTCCGGCACCGGCTGGTGGAGGCGCTGGGCGGAGCGGCCCGCGCCCGGGTCGTCCTCGTACTGGGGGCGGCGCTGGGCCTGGACGGCGCCGACGAGGGGACGCTCTCGACCATGGCCGGCCCGCTCAAGGCGGCCTTCCACATCGGGAACACCCAGATCGGGCTCCTCGCGTCGGTGGTGTCCCTCGTCTCCGCGCTGTGCACCCTGCCGGTCGGCGTCCTCACCGACCGGGTACGGCGCACCCGGCTGCTCGCCGTCAGCACCGCGCTGTGGGTGGCGGCCACGGCGCTGTCCGCCCTGGCCCCGTCATACCTGTGGCTGCTGGTGTCCCGGGCCGCGCTGGGCGCGGTCACCGCCACCGCCGGTCCCACGATCGCGTCTCTCATCGGCGACTTCTTCCCTATCAGGGAGCGCGCCCGGATGTACGGCGCGATCCTGGCCGGTGAACTGGTCGGCACCGGCGTGGGCTTCGCCGTCTCCGGTGCCGTCGGGTCCGCGCTCGGCTGGCGGTTCGCGTTCTGGTGGCTGGTCGTCCCCGGGGCGCTGCTGGTGTGGGCCGTGGCGCGGCTGCCGGAACCGGCGCGCGGCGGCCAGAGCCGGCTGCGCGCCGGGCAGGAGGACATCCTCGACGCGAGCGAGGTGGCCGCCGGAAAAGCGGAGGGGGGCTCTGCGGGGGGCGGGCCGGCGGCCGGTGACGGTGAGCGTGATCGTGACCCTGACCGTGATCCTGACCTTGGCCTGGACGAGGCTGCGGACGCCCGCTCCGACGCCGTAGCAGCAACCGAAGCAGACACCGGCACCGGCACCGGCACCGGCACCGGCACCGGCACCGGGGATGATCCGGTGCCGGACCGCGACCTCGCCGGTGAGGCCGTCCGGGAGAGCGGCGTCGCACCCGATCCGCGCCTGGTCCTGCGCCGCGATCCGCGCACCATGCCGCTGTGGCAGGCCGTCGGGTACGTCCTGCGGATCCGCACCAACGTCGTCGTGATCATCGCGTCCGCGCTCGGCTACTTCTTCTTCGCCGGACTCCGGTCCTTCGCCACCCTGTTCACCACCCAGCACTACGGGGTGAGCACCGCGGTGGCCGGCGTCCTGGTGCTGATCGTCGGCGCCGGGGCGCTCGCGGGAGTGCTGCTCGGCGGCCGGGTCGCCGACCGGCTGCTGGCCCGGGGCCGCGCCGACGCCCGTGTCCTGGTCCCGACCGTGTGCCTGCTCGCCCTGCCGCTGCTGGCGGCTCCCGCCCTGCACAGCACCGACTTCGCCCTCGCGCTGCCGCTGCTCATGTGCAGCACGGCGCTGCTCGGCGCCGCCAACCCGCCGCTGGACGCCGCCCGCCTCGACATCGTCCACCCGTACCTGTGGGGCCGGGCGGAGGGCGTGCGCACCATGCTGCGCACGCTCGGCCAGGCGGCGGCGCCCACGCTGTTCGGCTGGGTGTCGGCGCACGTCTTCGACGGGCCGGAGGCGTTGCAGTACACGCTGCTGCTGTTCCTCCTCCCCCTCGTCGGCGCGGGCGCGCTGGGCCTGGTGGCGATGCGGACCTATCCGCGTGACGTGGCCACCGCGGACGCCTCGGCGCGGGTCGTCGCCGGCCAGGAGGAGTGAAACCGCCCCGGTCGGGTCACCCGCCGCCGGACATGCCCGGGTCCGTCCCGCCCGGAACGCGTCCTTTGGGCCCCCGTCAGGCCAGGGCGTTCACCGCCGCACCGAAGAGGCGGGGCAGGCGGGCGGCCGTGGGCATGATGCGCGGGGCAAGCGCCGGCTGCTGACGGGCTCTCAGCAGGGCCTCGGTGAGCAGGCGGTGCCGGCGGGTAGCCCGCGCCCAGTCCGACTCGTAGCGGGCCGGGGTGCCGCGTAGCAGGTTGGCGACCAGGGCCTGGGCCCCGGTGAGGGCGAGGGAGATGCCCTCACCGGTGAGGGCGTCCACGTATCCGGCGGCGTCGCCGACGAGGAGGACCCGCCCGTGGACGCGGGTACGGGCGCGCCGGCGCAGGGGCCCGGCTCCGCGCACCGGGGTGACGGCCGTGCCCGGCGGCAGGCGGGCCGCGAGGTCGGGGAAGCCCGCCAACTGGTCGGTGAAGGAGCCGCGCCGGGCCGTGAGCAGGGCGATGCCGACGAGCCCGGGGCCGAGCGGGGTGACGTACGCCTCCGCGTCCGCTCCCCAGTGCACCTCGACGTACGACGACCACGGGGGCACGGCGTAGTGCCGGCGCAGCCCGTACCGGGCCGGTCCCGGGGTGGGCACGTCCAGGCCGAGGGCGCGGCGCACGGGCGAGTGCAGGCCGTCGGCGGCGACGAGCCAGCGGGCGCGCAGCCCCGCGCCGGGCACGGTCACGCCCGTTGCGTCCTGCCGTACCTCGGCCACGCGCAGCGGCAGTACGGTCACCCCCGCGTCCAGGACGGCCCGGTGCAGGGCGCCGTGCAGACCGGTGCGGCGGGCGCCGAGACCGGGGCCGTCCCGGAACGCGGCCTGGACCCGGCGGGGTCCCTGCACGTAGCGGATGCCGGTGAGGGGGTGGCCGGGGACGTCCAGGCCGAGGGCGGTGAGGGCGCGGACGGCGCCGGGCATCAGGCCCTCGCCGCAGGCCTTGTCGACGGGTGCCGGGCGCGGCTCGGCGACGACGGCGTCGAGGCCGGCGCGCGCGGCGTGCAGGGCGGTGGCGAGGCCGGCCGGCCCACCGCCGACGATCAGCAGGTCGGGGCGGCGCCTCACGCGGGCTCCGCCAGGGTGAGGGCGGCATTCTCGCAGCGGACGCGGACGGTGAGCAGCAGCGCGTTGGCGAGGGTGAACCCCGTGGCGGTGAGCCAGGCGGAGTGCACGAGGGGCAGGGCGGCGATCTCCACGACGACCGCGACGTAGTTGGGGTGGCGCAGGTACCGGTACGGTCCGGCGCCGACCAGGCGGGCGCCGGGTACGACGATGACCCGGGTGTTCCAGTACGGGCCGAGGGTGCCGATGCACCACCAGCGCAGGCCCTGGGCCAGGATGGTGAGCGCCAGCATGGGCCAGGCCAGGGCGGGGACGAACGGCCGGTGCGCGAGGGCCGGTTCGAGCAGGCAGCAGCCGAGCAGGGCGGTGTGCAGGGCGACCATGACCGGGTAGTGGCCCCGGCCGTGCTCCACCCCGGCGCGGGACCGGGTCCAGGCGGCGTTGCGCCGGGCGACGACGAGTTCGGCGACGCGTTCCGCACCGACCGCCAGGACGAGCAGCGTGTACCAGGGCATGGGATCACTCACCAGCGCAGCAGGACGAGTTCGGAACAGAGACCGGGGCCCATGGCCACCAGCAGCCCCCAGGTACCGGGCCGCGGACGGGGGGCGTCCCGGAGGGTCCGCAGGATGTGGAGTACGGAGACGGACGACATGTTCCCCACCGTCGCGAGGGAGTTCCGGGCGGAGTCCAGGGCGTTCCCGGGCAGGGCGAGGGCCTCGGTGACGGCGGACAGGATCCTGGGGCCGCCGGGATGGCACACCCAGGTGCCGATGTCGTCGGTGGTGAGGCCCTGTTCGGCCAGGAAGGCGCGCAGGTTCCGGCCGAGGTGGTCGCGCACGATGCCCGGCACGCCGGCGTCGATGACCACGCGGAAACCGCCGGCGCCGATGTCCCAGCCGAGGAGCCGCTCGGTGTCCGGGTACAGGTGGCTGCGCGTGGCGACCACCGACGGTCCGGGCGCTTCCGGTCCGCTGCCTCCTTTGCCGGTGGCGCTGCCTCGTGCGACGAGCGCCGCCACGCCGTCGCCGAACAGCGCGCCCGCGACGAGGTTGGCGCGGGAGTCGTCGCACCGCTGAAGTGTCAGGGAGCACAGTTCGACGGCGAGCAGGACGGCGGTGTCGTCGGGGTGTCCGCGCAGGTAGTCGTGCACCCGGGCCAGTCCGGCGGCGCCCGCCACGCATCCCAGGCCGAACAGGGGGAGCCGCTTGACGTCGGGCCGCAGCCCCATGCGCCCGGCGAGCCGGGCGTCCAGGGAGGGCGCGGCGACGCCGGTGACGGAGGTGCACACCAGCAGGTCGACGTCGGCCGGCCGCAGCCCCGCCTCCTTCAGCGCGCCGCTGAGCGCTTCCTCGGCGAGGTCGAGGCCGGCGGCCAGCCAGGTGTCGTTGCTGCGGCCGAAGTCGCCCAGCGTGGCGTACCGCTCGATCGGCAGGGTGAGGTGACGGGTGCGCACCCCTGCGGAGGCGTGCAGGCGCCGCAGCAGGGCGCGATCGGCCCCCGGGGGCAGACACAGATCACCGATCGCCTCTGTGAGGTCCTCCTGCGCGTACCGGTACGGCGGCAGTGCGGTACGGACGGCGGCGATCACACTCGCCGACGGCACCGGCGCACTGGCCCTCCCCGGCAGGACGACGGGAGAGGGCCCGGGGGCGGGCGCGAGAACCGTGGCACCGGCGAGCAGGGCGGCAGGCCCGGGCGCGGGGGCGAGCGGGGGCGGCGGAGCGACCGGTGCGGGCGCGGGCGCCTGGACAGGGGGAGCCGTCGGCACGGCCGCCTGCCCCTGAGCGGGCGGGGGCGCCGGTGCCGCCACGGAGTCCGTGCGGAGCGGGGACGCGGGCGCCGACACGGACGCCGGGCCGAGCGGAGGGGCCGGAGCGACCGGGGCGGGCGCGGCGGATGCCGAAGCCGCGCGGGGGGACCCCGCCGGCCCGGACGCCGCGGAGGCGGGGGCGGACGCGGCGGGGGCGGACGCGGCGGGGGCGGGGGCGGCCGGGGTGTTGATTGCGGGGACACGCATGTCGCTCATGTCTTCCTCGTCCCGGGCGCCCGGCTACCGTGCGTACGTGTCTCTCCACCCGTCTGGGGTTCTCTCCCGTACGACACACCGGGTCCCGGTGCTGCTGCTGCGGTCCTGTCACCTGGAGCCGGCCGTCGCGGTGACCATGTTCGTGACCGCGCTGGCCGCCGCTGCGGGCCGCGGGCCGGCGGGATCGGCCGCGGTGGCCGCGGCGGTGCTGACCGGTCAGCTCTCCGTCGGCTGGTCCAACGACGCGGCCGACGCCGGGCGGGACCGGGCCAGCGGGCGTCACGACAAGCCGGTGGGCACCGGTCAACTCCCGCGTCGGGCGGTGGCCGTCGCGGCCGGGACGGCCCTGACGCTGTGCGTCCCGCTGTCGTTGCTGAGCGGCGGTGCCGCCGGAGCCGTACACCTGGTGGGCGTGGCCGCCGGCTGGTCGTACAACCTGCGGTTGAAGCGGACGGTGCTCTCCCCGCTGCCGTACGCCGTGGGCTTCGCCTCGTTGCCGGCGTTCGTCACCCTGGGGCTGCCGGCGCCGGCGCCGCCCGCCTGGTGGGTGCTGACGGCGGGCGCGCTGCTGGGGGTGGGCGCCCATCTGGTGAACGTGCTGCCGGACATCGAGGACGATCTCGCGACGGGGGTGCGCGGGCTGCCGCAGCGGCTGGGCCGGCCGGCCTGCCGCTGCCTGGCCCCGTTCGTCATGCTGACCGCCCTGGTCGTCATCGCCACAGGGCGGCCGGGAGGGGTCACCGGGGTGGACTGGGCACTGACGGCGGTGGCCGGGGGCGTGGCGGTCGCGGGTACGGCCGTGCCGTCGGCGGCGCGTGGCCGATGGCCGTTCCGGTCGGCGATCGTGGTGGCCGGCCTCGCGGTGGTCGAACTGCTGCTCCGGGGCTCGCACATGACCTGACCGCCGGCCGGCGGCCACCCGCTCGTGCCCGCGCCGCGGCGACCGGCATTCGGATGACTTGCCTGTCGTCGTTGCGCGGGGCGGGCGGCGGGACGCGCCAGGATGGTGGACGGTCGCGGGGCGGTGTCCGCCGGTGCCCGGCGTGTGGTGTCGGTGAGCGTTGTCGCGGACGAGGTCGCGCGCGACCGCGGGCGCCGTCCGGGACGCGGACGTACGAGTGGCGGCGGAGGTGTGGCGATGGTCGGGGCTGTCGAGCTCGTCTGGTGGTGGGGTGTGGCCGTCGGTGTCTGGCTGCTGACGCTGTCGTCGGTCACCGTGCCGGACCTGGTGGTGGCGGCGGCCTGCGGGCTGCCGGCGGCGGTCGCCGCCTTCGCCGGGCGCCGGGCCGTCGGTGGCCGCTGGTGGCCGCGGGCCGGCTGGCTCCGGTGGGCCGCCGCGCTGCCGCTCTCCGTGCTCGGCGACACCGCGCGGGTGTTCTGGACCGCCGTCCGGCACGCCCGGGACGCGGACGCGCCGGGGCGGGTGCGCGAGGTGGGACTGCCGCACGACGAGCCGGAACCCGTGGCGGCGGCCCGCCGGGCGCTGGCCACCGTCACCCTGTGCTCGACGCCCGGCACGTCCGT
The DNA here is from genome assembly GCF_040644095.1 of Streptomyces sp. NPDC047028. NCBI lineage: Bacteria > Bacillati > Actinomycetota > Actinomycetes > Kitasatosporales > Streptomycetaceae > Streptomyces > Streptomyces sp. NPDC047028. The sequence continues at coordinate 226,880 of NZ_JBEYVS010000002.1, read as the reverse complement.
CATCGACGACGACCCCGAACGGCACCGGCTGATGGTGCACTCGCTGTCCGGGGAGACGTGGCTGGTGGAGAAGGCGGTCGGCCGGTGAACGCGTGGCAGATCGGCGCGCTGGCGCTGCTGGCCGGCGGCTTCCCGCCCGCCGCGCTGCTGGCGGTGCGCGGGGAGCCGGTGGACCGGCTGATCGGGCTGGAGATCGGCGGCGCGGTGGCCGTGCTCTTCCTGCTCCTGCTGATCCAGGGGCTGGAGCAGCCGTCGTACCTCATCGTGCCGCTCGTGATGGTGCTGGTGTCGTTCGCCGGGACGCTCGTCTTCACGCGGCTGCTCGCGCCGCCCGCGGAGGACTCGTGAGCGGGCCCGCGCACGTCGCCGCCGTGGTCTGCGAGACCGCCGGGACGGTGGTCGTGGTGGCGTCGGCGCTGGCCGCGCTCGCCATGCGGCACGTCTACAACCGGCTGCACTTCCTCACCCCCGCCACCTCGCTCGGCGCCCCCCCTGATCGCGGTGGCGCTGGTGCTTGAGGACGGCTGGGGGCTGACCGCGGGCCTCGACATCCTGATCGTCGCTCTGCTCGCGCTGAGCGCGCCGGTGCTGGAGGCCGCGACCGCCCGGGTGGTGGCCCAGCGCACCGGGCTCGTCGACGAGGAATTCGCCGTCATGACCGCGATCATCGCGGTGGCGCTCACCCTGGTCGCCGCGATGGGCGCGGCGGTGGTCGGCACCCACGCGCCGGAGCGGCAGGCGGCCACCCTGTCGGTGTACGGGCTGGCCCTGACCGCGCTGTTCGGGGCCGTGCAGGCGCCCGACGTGGCGCTGTCCCAGCTCGGGGTGGGGGCGGCCGTGGTGCCGCTGATGGTGATGCTCGGCATCCGCCCGATCCGGCGCGACCAGCGGGGCGAGGGACGCGACGGCGGGAAGGACGGCGGGTGAGCGAGCGCGGCCGGATCGCCGTCTATCTGGTCGCCGCCTCGGCGCTGGCGGCGCTGCTGGTCCTGGCGTTCCTGCGGATGCCGGCGTTCGGGTCGGACGTCCACCTCTACCGGGACCTGGCGGTGCCGGCGGCGGTGAAGCACGTCACCGCGAACGTGGTGTCGGCGGTCAACTTCGACCAGCGCGCCCTGGACACCCTCGGCGAGGAGACGATCCTGCTCGGCTCGGTGGTCGGTGCGGCGGCGCTGCTGCGGCCCGCGCAGCGCGAGAGCGAGCGGCGCAGCCCGCGCACCGGCCGGACACTGGAGGCGACCGGGCTGATGGGGTACGTGCTGCTGCCGGTCACGCTGATCGGGGCTTCGACGTGGTGGCGCACGGACAGGTGACGCCGGGCGGTGGTTTCCAGGGCGGTGTGGTTCTGGCGACCGGCATCCATCTGCTGTAACTGGCCGGCAGTTACCGGGCGCTGGAACGGCTGCGGCCGGTGGAGGTGTTCGACGTCGGGGAGGCGCTCGGCGCGGGGATGTTCACCGTGCTGGGCCTGGCCGGGATCCTCGTCGGCACCGCGTTCCTGGAGAACGTGCTGCCGCTGGGCTCCTTCGGCGGCCTGTTCTCCGCCGGGACCGTGCCGGTGCTGAACGCGCTCGTCGGGGTGGAGGTCGCCTGCGGGATCGTCGTGCTGCTCACCCACCTCTTCACCGAGGACCTCACCGTCTCGGTCGCCGACCGGGACGACGAGGACGACGACAGCGACGGCGCCGACAGGGACAGCGACGGCGCCGACAGGGACGAGGGGCACGACGGGGGCGGCACCGAGGAGAAGGGCAGCCGATGAGCATCCACCCCTACTGCGTCGCGGCCTGGCTGATGCTGGCCGGGGCGTAAGGCATCTGCCGGAGCCGCAACATGGTCCACGCGATCGTGTGCCTGTCGGTGTGCCAGTCCGGCACCTACGTCCTGCTGCTCGCCGTCGGCTACCAGCAGGGCGCCACCGCGCCGGTGTTCGGCTCGACCACCAAGCCGAACCGGAACGTCGTCGACCCGGTGGTGCAGGCCATGACCCTCACCGACATCGTCGTCTCGGCCACCGTCACCGCGCTCCTGCTCGCCCTGGCCATCCAGGTCAACAAGCGGCACCGCACGGTCGATCCCAACGAGCTCGTCGCCCTGAGAGGCTGAGCGTGGCCGACACCGCGGCGCACCGGCTGCCCTTCATGATCGCGCTGCCGATCGTCGTCGCCTGTCTGCTGGTCGCCGTGGGCAGCCGGCTGCCCCGCCCGGCGCTCGACCTGCTCGCCACGGGCTGCGCCCTCGCCGTGACCGGCTCGGCCGCGGTGTTCGTGCTCGTCTCCGCCGTGACGGTCCCGCGGCGCTGCGCGCGGGCCTGCGCGTCCACCTGGGCTGGGGCCCGGTGCCGGAGGACGACGGGGACAAGGACGACGACAAGGGCAGGAGCAGGGGCGGGTCCGGTACGGACGACGGGGAGCGGACCGCGGGCACGCACGAGGCGCGGGAGACGGAGCCGCTGCACCGGGTTCCGCCCACGATGTTCGCCGCGATCACCGTCCTGGTCGCCGGCTCCCTGGTGATCGGGCTGCTCCCGAACAGCGGGACGGCGTTCGGTCACCCGCCCTCGACTTCACCGACCCGGCCGGCTACATCGCCCGGGCGCTCACCGGCTCCGCGCCGCACCGGGTGCCGTTCGCGCTGCACACGGACTGGACCCTGTCCGGAGTCCTCCTGGACGTCCTGTCCGCCGCCCTCGCGGTGGCCCTCGCCTGCCTGGCGATCTGGTTCCCCCGCCCAGGTCCCGCGTTCCGGGCCCTGCTCCGGCCCGGCGCGGCCGCCCTCGCGGGGCTCCGCCGGCTGCACTCCGGGCACGTGGGCGACTACGTGGCCTGGCTGGCCGTGGCCGTGGCCGGTGTCGCCGCGCTGGTGGGTCTGCCGCTGCGCTGATCGTCGTACCGGCCCACGGAGCGGCTCTGGACGTGTCCCTGACGGCCCGTGAGACTGGGCGGGTCCGGTCTCGACGCTTCCCATGCCCAGGACGGTGACGATGGACGAGAAGACTCCGCGTGTCGAGTTGACACCCGAGGCCGCCGCTCTGGTGCGGCGGCTGCGCGCCGAGCACGGTCCGCTGATGTTCCACCAGTCGGGCGGCTGCTGTGACGGCAGCGCACCGATGTGCTACCCGGACGGGGAGTTCCGTACGGGCGGCTCGGACGTGCTCCTGGCCGAGCTGGCCGTCGACGGCGTCGAGGAGCCCGTCACCTTCTGGATGTCGCGGAGCCAGTACGAGGTGTGGAGCCACACCCGGCTGATCGTCGACGTGGTACCCGGACGGGGCAGCGGCTTCTCGCTGGAGGCGCCCGAGGGGGTGCGTTTTCTCACCCGTTCTCGCGTAGTCGACGCCTAGAGAGCGCGCCGGCCGCTCCGGTCTGGTCCACTGCCCTTGTGCCCCCGGACAGTTGACGAGACATCAGGAGTGACGGTGACGCACCGGCGAAGACGACGACTGGCAGCGAGCAGAACAGCACTCACGATCCTCACCGCGTTCGGCACCCTGGCCGGCGCCGCCCTCGTCGGGGCGGCACCCGCCGGGGCCGCGTCGGACGGTACGACCCTGGCGCCGGGCATCACCTACCGGCAGTTCGACATCGACGCCGGCGCGGGTGAGGCGCACGCCCACCTCCTCACGATCGACCTGGCCAACCCGCACGTGAGCCTGGACCTGCTGTACCCGGGGGCGGTGGCCGCCCGGGCCACCGTCTCCGGGCTGGCCGACGCGGCGGGCGCGGCCGCCGGTGTCAACGGCGACTTCTTCGACATCAGCGAGACGCAGCACCCGGGCGTCGACGCGACCGGCGCGAGCGTGGGCCCGGCGGTCGCGCACGGGCAGGCGCTGAAGGCGGCGGTACCGAGGGCCCAGCGGTTCGGGCCGGCGCTGCCGCCCGGCACCACCACGACGGACGTCCTCGGCATGGGCACCGACCGGCGTGCCCGCCTGGACCGCCTCACCCTTTCCGGTGCCGTCGACACACCGGACGGACAGTTGGCGCTGGGCGGCCTCAACCAGTACGCGCTGCCGCAGAACTCGGTCGGCGCCTACACGTCCCTGTGGGGCAGCGCCTCCCGGGAGCGCGCCGTCTGCGGCACGGACACCAGCCGTGCGGACGGATGCACCACGGACACCTACGAGGTGACGGTCCGTGACGGCAGGGTCGTGTCCACGTCGGACCACCCGGGCAGCGGAGCGGTACCGGCGGACACCACCGTGCTGCTCGGCCGGGAGGCCGGCGCGGACGAGCTGCGGAAGCTGTCCCCGGGCGAGCAGGTCACCGTGCGCCACGAGCTGGTGCCGGCGACGGGAGGGGTCCCGTTCGTGTTCGCGATCGGCGGCTACCCGGTGCTGCGCGACGGCCAGGCACTGCCCGGCCTCGACGACACCGTCTCGGCCGTGCGGACCGCCGCGGGCTTCAGCAGCAGCGGACGGACCCTGTTCCTCCTCGCACTGGACGGTGCCTCCGCGTACCGCACCGGCATGACCGTCGCCGAGGAGGCGGACACGCTGCGGACACTGGGCGCGTCGGACGCGTTCAACTTCGACGGCGGCGGTTCCTCGGAGCTGGTGGCCCGGCCGCCGGGCGCGAGCCGGGTGACGGTCCGCAACCATCCGAGCGGCGGCGCGGAGCGGCCCGTGGCGAACGGCATCGGGGTGTTCTCCACGTCCTGACGACCGCTCGGCCGGTCAGGGCCGCAGGCTGCTCACCAGGTCGGCCGTGGCGGTGAGCCCGCTGTTGATGGTGGGCGCCATGCTCGTGCTCGCAAGGTAGAAGCCGAGCAGGATGCAGACCAGCCCGTGGGACACCTTCAGCGCACCGCTGCGCATGAAGATCACGGCCAGGATCAGGAGCAGCAGCACCACAGAGATGGAAATGGCCATCGGAACCTCCTCCGCCACGCCCCTTTAGCGGCGTTCGGCCGTAAGTGTGGCGTAGCGGAGGGTTCGTCCGGGCGGCTGACATGTCCGCCGATCGTGTGGTGTTCGGACCGTGGTCCGCTCAGGGCGACGGGATGTCGGCCAGAGCGGCCAGCGCCTCCCGGTGGGCGCCCGCGGTGCCGTAGGCGATCGAGTCGGCCTTGGCCCGCTTCAGGTACAGGTGGACGGGGTGCTCCCAGGTCATCCCGATCCCGCCGTGGAGCTGCAGCGCCTCTTCCGTGACGCGTACGGCGACGGGGGCGGCGTAGGCCTGGGCGACGGCGACCGTGAGGTCGGTGTCCTCGCCGGTGGTGAGCGCGTCGGCGGCGGCGCGGGCGGCGGCCCGGAGGTTCACGACCTCCAGCCACAGCTGGGCGAGCCGGTGCTTGAGCGCCTGGAAGCCGCCGAGGGGCCGGTTGAACTGCTTGCGCTCCTTCAGATGGCGGACCGTCTCGGTCAGCGCCCAGTCGGCGACGCCGAGTTGTTCGGAGGCGAGCAGTCCGGCGGCGGCGCGCAGGGCCCGGCGTACGGCGGGTTCGGCGTCGCCGATCCGGCGGCCGGCCGCGCCGTCGAGCAGCACCCGGGCCACCGGCCGCGTGAGGTCCAGGGAGACCTGCGGGATGACGGACACCTCCTCGGCGGCCACGGCGTACAGCCCGCCGTCATCGGCCGGGACGAGCAGCACGTCGGCGGCGGCCGCGTCGGCCACGCCGGTCAACTCCCCGTGCAGGCACCCGCCTTCCAGGCGTACGGCCGGGAAGGCGGCGCCCGGTGCCAGGTGCAGCCCGACGGCGAGGGCGCCGATGGTCCGCCCGGAGGCCAGCCGGCCGAGCAACTCCTCGTCCCCGCAGGCCAGCAGGGCCTCGGTGGCCACCACGGCGCTGGTCAGATAGGGGACGGGTGCGACGGCCCGGCCCAACTCCTCCAGGACGACGGCGACTTCACGGTGGGTGGCGCCCTGGCCGCCCAGCGCCTCGGGCACCAGCAGGCCGGCCAGGCCCATGCCGTCGGCGAGGGATTTCCACAGGGCGAGGTCGTGCGGCGCGCCGGACTCGGCGCGGGTGATCACGCCGGCCGCGTCGCAGTGGTCCCCGAGCAGGTCGCGGACGGCGGACCGCAGGGCCTCTTCCTCCTCCGAGTACAGCAGGTCGGGCTGTGCGCTCATCGGGCCAGGTCCTTCCAGGCGACGTCCTTGTCGGTGCGCGGTTCGGCGGGCAGGCCCAGGACGCGCTCGGCGACGATGTTCAGCAGGACCTCGCTGGTCCCGCCCTCGATGCTGTTGCCCTTGGACCGCAGGTAGCGGTACCCGGCGTCCCGGCCGGTGAAGTCGACCAGTTCGGGGCGGCGCATGGTCCAGTCGTCGTACAGCAGGCCCTCCTCGCCCCGGAGTTCCACCTCCAGGCCGCTGATCTCCTGGTTGAGCCGGGCGAAGGCGAGCTTCATGCCGGACCCCTCGTATCCGGGCTGGCCGGCGACGAGTTGCTGGCGCAGCCGCTCGGCGGTGAGGCGGGAGACCTCGGACTCGACCCACAGTTTCAGCAGCCGCTGGTGGAGGTCGTGGGTGCGCAGTCCGGGCCGCTCGCGCCAGGTCCTGGTGACGGGCCCGATCATGCCGCCCTCACGGGGCAGCCGCATGCCGCCGATGGAGACGCGCTCGTTCATCAGCGTGGTCTGGGCGACCCGCCAGCCGTCACCGACCGCGCCGAGGCGGCGGGAGTCGGGGATGCGGACGTCGGTGAGGAACACCTCGTTGAACTCGGCCTCGCCGGTGATCTGGCGCAGTGGCCGCACCTCGACGCCCGGGTCGGTCATGTCGCAGACGAAGTAGGTGATCCCGGCGTGCTTGGGGACGTCCGGGTCGGTGCGGGCGATGAGGATGGCCCAGCGGGCGACGTGGGCGCTGGAGGTCCACACCTTCTGCCCGTTGACCACCCAGTCCTCGCCCTCCCGGACGGCGCGGGTGCCGAGGGCGGCCAGGTCGGAGCCGGCGCCGGGCTCGCTGAACAACTGGCACCAGACCTCCTCCCCGGTCCACAGCGGGCGCAGGTAGCGCCGCTTCTGCTCCTCGGTGCCGTAGGCGAGGACGGTCGGCGCGGCCATGCCCAGGCCGATGCCGATGCGCCGGGGGTCGTTGTCGGGAGCCCCGGCGGCCTCCAGCTCGGCGTCCACGACCGCCTGGAGGGAGCGCGGGGCGCCGAGTCCGCCGAGGCCCTCCGGGTAGTGCACCCAGGCCAGGCCGGCGTCGAACCGGGCCCGCAGGAAGTCCAGGCGGTCGGTCTCGGCCGGCGGATGCGCCGCCAGCAACTCTCCTGTACGGCTGCGCAGTTCCTCCGCGTCACTCATGCGGACTCCGTCGCTCGCACGGTCTGTGTGGCTCATACGGGCTCCTCCGTCAGGACGGCGATCCGGCCGGTGGACCGGCCGTCGGCCACCTTCTGCACGGCCTCCGCGGCCCGGTCCAGCGGCACCCGCTCGCTCACCAGCGGCTTGATCGCGCCCCGCGCGGCCAGTTCGGTGAGCTGCTCGTGGCACTGCCCGACCAGCTTCGGGTTCTTGGTGTTGTACAGGCCCCAGTGCAGGCCCAGGATGGCGTAGTTCTTCACCAGGGCGTGGTTCAGCGCCGGGCTCGGGATGCCGCCGCTGGCGAAGCCGACGACGACGATCCGGCCCTCGAAGGCGACCAGCTTGGCGGACTGGGCGTAGGCGTCGCCGCCGACCGGGTCGTAGATCACGTCGGCGCCACGGCCCGAGGTGGCCTCCTTCACGGCCGCGACGACGTCCTCGGCGTGCCGGTCGACCACCACGTCGCAGCCCAGCTCGCGGGCGACGGCGGCCTTCGCCGCACCGCCGACCACGCCGATCACGCGGGCCCCGGCGGCCTTGCCCAGCTGGACGGCCGCGCTGCCGACGCCGCCGGCGGCGGCGTGCACGAGGAGGGTCTCGCCGGCTTCCAGGCGGGCGCGGCGGTGCAGGCCGAACCAGCCGGTCTGGTAGCCGATGTGCAGGGCGGCGGCCTCGGCGTCGTCCAGCGAGTCGGGGGCCGGCAGCACGGCGGCCGCGTCGGCGACGGCGTACTCGGCGAAGCCGCCGTAGGGCAGCGCGGGGTTGGCGATCACCCGGCGGCCGTCCTCGGTCTCGCCGCAGATCTCCACGCCGGGCGTGAAGGGCAGCGGCGGCCGCACCTGGTACTGGCCCCGGCACATCAGAGCGTCGGGGAAGTTGACGTTGGCGGCGCGCACCCGCAGCAGCACCTGTCCGGCGCCGGGCACGGGCCGCTCCACCTCGGCGAGGCGCATCACCTCGCTCGGCTCACCGTTCTCGTGCACGTGCCATGCCTGCATGCGGGGCCTCCACGGGACTGCGTCGTCTGACCGGCTTCCGATCGCATACTAAGCGGTCGCTTGCCCATCAGGGAACAGCCGCCCGGAATCCGTTCCCGGCGTCACGTCCTGCGGGGCCGGGCCCGCACGTGCATTCGCTCCCCCTGCGGCCCGAACAGACTCAGGAACTCCACCGGCCCCTCCCCCGTGGATCCGAACCAGTGCGGCACCCGCGTGTCGAACTCCGCCGCCTCGCCCGCCGTCAGCACCACGTCGTGCTCGCCGAGCACCAGCCGCAGCCGCCCGGCCAGCACGTACAGCCACTCGTACCCCTCGTGGGTGCGCGGTTCCGGCTCCTGCCTGCGCTGCGGTTCGAGGACCTTGTAGGCCTGCAGTCCGCCCGGCTGGCGGGTCAGCGGCCAGTGCGTGCGGCCGCCCCGGATGATCGGCTCCGCCCGCACCCGCGGGTCCCCCACGGCCGGCGCTCCGACCAGTTCGTCCAGCGGGACCTGATGGGCCTGCGCGATGGGCAGAAGCAGTTCCAGGCTCGGCTTGCGCAGTCCCGACTCCAGCCGGGACAGGGTGCTCACGGAGATGCCGGTGGTCTCCGAGAGCGCGGCCAGGGTCACCTCGCGCTCCTTGCGCAGGCGCCGCAGCCGGGGGCCGACGCCGGCCAGTACGTCTTCGGTCGTCATGAGGTTCATTGCAGATTCGGCAAACACGTTTGTCAATCCGCGGCCGTACACGTGACCCTCGCCGCATGACCGAAAACAGCACGCAGGAAACCGACAGCGGCCGGTACGAGGTCGTCGTGGTCGGCGGCGGCGCAGCGGGGCTGTCCGCCGCCCTGGTCCTGGGCCGGGCCCGGCGCCGCACCCTTGTCGTCGACGCGGGCGAACCGCGCAACGCGCCGGCCGCTCACATGCAGGGCTATCTGTCCCGGGACGGCATGTCCCCGGCCGAGTTCCTGGCGATCGGCCGCGAGGAGATCGCCCGGTACGGCGTCGAACTGGTCCGGGGCCGGGCCGTGGACGCCCGCCGCGACGGCGACTTCGCGGTCACCCTGGCGAGCGGGCGCCTGGTACGGGCCCGGCAGCTGGTCGTCGCCACGGGCCTGCGGGACGAGCTGCCGCCGCTGCCCGGCCTGGCCGAGCGGTTCGGCCGGGACGTGATCCACTGCCCGTACTGCCACGGCTGGGAGGCCCGCGACCTGCCCACCGGCGTCCTCGCCACCACACCGATGAGCGTGCACCAGGCGCTCATGGTCACCCAGTGGTCCAAGGACGTGCGCCTCTTCCTGCACCAGGTGCCGGAGGCCGCCCTCACGGACGACGACCTGCGCCGCCTCGCCACCGCCGGCGTCACCGTCGTACCCGGCGAGGTCGAGGCCCTGGTCGTCACCGACGACCGCCTCACCGGCGTCCGCCTCACCGACGGCACGGTCCACGACCGCGAGGTCCTCTACGCCGCCCCGCACGCCGTCCCCCAGAACGACCTTCTCGTCCGCCTGGGCGCCGAACTCCACGAGACCCCCTTCGGCGCCTACCCGGTGATCGACGACCGCGGCCGGACCACCGTCCCCGGCCTCTGGACGGCAGGCAACACCAGCGGCTACGCGGAACAGGTCATCAACGCGGCAAGCAGGGGCTACAGGGCGGGCGCGGCCATCAACGGGGAGCTCCTGATGACCGACCTCGACAGTGGCGCCCCAAAGGGGCGCGGGGCTGTGTCCGATCTACGGCTGCCGCCGCGTGGGCGCGACAAGCCACCACGCGCCCGCGCCTGAAAACCGCGCGGCCACCCCACCCCTGGTGCACCCTGGACCCATGTTGCTAGCCCGGCTGGCCCAAGTCTCCCAAGAAGTCACAGCAACGGCGTCGCGGACACGCAAAACAGACCTCCTCGCGGAGCTGTTCCGGGAGGCGGAACCGGACGACGCGCCCATCGTCATCCCCTACCTGGCGGGACGCCTCCCGCAGGGACGCCTGGGCGTCGGCTGGAAGGTACTGGCCCACCGCGTCGAGCCAGCGGCCCAGCCGACCCTCACCGTCCGGGACGTCGACGCCCGCCTCACCGACCTGGGCAAGGTGTCCGGCCCCGGCTCGCAGGCGGAACGCTCGCGGAGGGTCGGCGAGCTGATGGCCCTGGCCACCGAGGCCGAGCAGCGCTTCCTGCTGGGCCTGCTCACCGGCGAGGTCCGCCAGGGCGCGCTGGACGCGGTCGCCGTGGAGGGTCTCGCGCGGGCGACCGGCGCGGATCGGGCGGCGGTGCGGCGGGCGGTGATGCTCGCCGGTTCGCTGCAGGCGGTGGCCGGCGCGCTCCTCGCCGAGGGGCCGCCGGCGCTGGAGCAGTTCCGGCTGACGGTGGGCCGTCCGGTGCTGCCGATGCTCGCGCACAGCGCCTCCTCGGTCGCCGAGGCGGTCGAGAAGCTCGGCGCGTGCGCGGTGGAGGAGAAGCTGGACGGCATCCGGATGCAGGTCCACCGGGACGGCGACACGGTGCGCGTGCACACCCGGACGCTGGACGACATCACGGCCCGGTTGCCCGAAGTGAAGGATGCCGCGCTGGGGTTGGCGGGCGAGCGGTTCATCCTGGACGGAGAGGTGATCTCGTTCGGCGCCGACGGCCGGCCGCGTTCCTTCCAGGAGACGGCCGGCCGGGTCGGCTCCCGCACGGACGTGGCCAAGGCCGCCGAGGAGGTCCCCGTCTCCCCCGTCTTCTTCGACGCGCTGTCGGTCGACGGCCGGGATCTGCTGGACCTGCCGTTCGCCGAACGGCACGCGGTGCTGGCCCGGCTGGTGCCCGAACCGATGCGGGTCCGCCGTACGGTGGCGTCGGGGCCGGAGGACACCGCCGAGGCGGAACGGTTCCTCGCCGACACCCTGGCCCGGGGCCACGAGGGCGTGGTCGTCAAGGCGCTCGACGCCCCCTACAGCGCGGGCCGGCGCGGTGCCTCCTGGCTGAAGGTCAAGCCCGTCCACACCCTCGACCTGGTCGTGCTGGCCGCCGAGTGGGGCCACGGCCGGCGCACCGGGAAGCTCTCCAACCTGCACCTCGGCGCCCGCACCCCGGACGGCACCTTCGCCATGCTCGGCAAGACCTTCAAAGGCATGACCGACGCCCTGCTCGCCTGGCAGACGGGGCGGCTCCAGGAGCTGGCTGTGCGGGAGCACGGCTGGGGAGTCACCGTACGCCCCGAACTCGTCGTCGAGATCGCCTACGACGGACTGCAGCGCTCCTCCCGCTACCCGGCCGGCGTCACCCTGCGGTTCGCGCGCGTTGTGCGCTACCGCGAGGACAAGCGCCCCGAGGAGGCGGATACGGTGGAGGCCCTGCTGGCGGCCCATCCGGAGGTCACACCGTGACGGTGCGTGCGACGAAGCGCAGTGCGGGACTGCTGGTGTTCCGGCGCACCGGCGAGGGCCTTGAGGTGCTGCTCGGGCACATGGGCGGGCCCCTGTGGGCGAAGAAGGACGCCGGGGCCTGGACCGTCCCGAAGGGCGAGTACGAAGCCGACGAGCCCGCCTGGGACGCGGCCCGCCGCGAGTTCCGGGAGGAGCTCGGGCTGGCACCGCCCGACGGGGAGGCCGTACCGCTGGGTGAGGTCGTGCAGAAGAGCGGCAAGATCGTCACGGCCTGGGCGGTCGAGAGCGAGGTGGACCCGGCGGCGATCGAGCCCGGCACGTTCACGATGCAGTGGCCACCGCGCTCCGGGCGGATCCAGGAGTTCCCCGAGCTGGACCGGGTGGCGTGGTTCGGTCTGGGGCGGGCCCGCGAGGTGATCATCACGGCGCAGGCCGCGTTTCTGGACCGGCTGGCGGAGCACTCGGCCTGACGACGGCGGCGCACCACCACGACGCGTGCCACCGCGACAGCGGCTCACGCGTTGCGGCGGGCGCCCTCGCGCGCGAAGGTCGAAGCAAGCCCGCTCCCAGGGAGGTCAGCCATGCCCATCGCCACGGTGAACCCGGCGAACGGCGAGACGCTCAAGACGTACGAGCCGATGGGTGAGGAGGAGCTGGAACGCCGGCTCCAGCTCGCCGAGGCCACGTTCCGCACCTACCGGACGAGCGCGTTCGCCGAGCGTGCCCGCCTGCTGAACAGGGCCGCCGACCTGCTGGACGAGGACCAGCGGGAGATCGGCCGGGTGATGACCACGGAGATGGGCAAGCCGGTCAAGCAGGCCCGCGCGGAGGCCGCGAAGTGCGCCAAGGCGATGCGCTGGTACGCCGACCGGGCCGAGGGCCTGCTGGCCGACGAGGAGCCGGACGCGGCGGACGTACGGGACTCCGGTGCCTCCCGGGTCCGGGTCCGCTACCGCCCGCTCGGGCCCGTGCTCGCGGTGATGCCGTGGAACTTCCCGCTCTGGCAGGTGATCCGCTTCGCCGCGCCCGCGCTGATGGCGGGCAACGTGGGCCTGCTCAAGCACGCATCCAACGTGCCCCAGACGGCCCTGTACCTGGAGGACCTGTTCCACCGGGCGGGCTTCCCGGAGGGCTGCTTCCAGACGCTGCTGATCGGCTCCGGCGCGGTCGACGACATCCTGCGCGACGAGCGGGTCAGGGCGGCGACGCTCACCGGCAGCGAGCCCGCCGGCCGGGCGGTCGCCTCCACCGCGGGGGAGATGATCAAAAAGACGGTGCTGGAGCTGGGCGGCAGCGACCCGTACGTCGTCATGCCGTCGGCGGACCTCGACCGCGCGGCTCAGGTCGCGGTGACCGCGCGGGTGCAGAACAACGGGCAGTCGTGCATCGCCGCCAAGCGGTTCATCGTGCACACGGACGTGTACGACGCCTTCGCCGCGCGCTTCACCGAGGGCATGAGGGCGCTGAAGGTCGGCGACCCGATGGAGGAGGACACCGAGGTCGGGCCACTCGTCAGCGAACAGGGGCGCACCGACCTGGAGGAACTGGTCGACGACGCCCGCCGGGGCGGCGCCGAGGTGCTGTGCGGCGGACAGCGGCCGGACGGGCCGGGCTGGTACTACCCGCCGACGGTGCTGGCCGGCATCACGCGGGAGATGCGCATCCACCGCGAGGAGGCGTTCGGGCCGGTCGCCACGCTGTACCGGGCAGGCGACCTGGACGAGGCGCTGCTCATCGCCAACGACTCGCTGTTCGGCCTCAGTTCGAACGTGTGGACGCGGGACGAGACCGAGCTGGAGCGGTTCGCCCGCGACCTGGAGGCGGGTGCCGTGTACGTCAACGGGATGACCGCCTCCCACCCGGCGTTCCCGTTCGGCGGGGTGAAGCGCTCGGGCTACGGGCGTGAGCTGTCCGGGCACGGAATCCGGGAGTTCTGCAACATCACCACGGTTTGGCAGGGTGCGTGACGACCACGCAGCTACCATCCCGTTTGTGAACCGCGAAGTGACTCTCCCTCTGATCGTCGACGACCGCGGCACCTTGCAGGTCTCCGCGTCCGACGTGAGCAAGCTGTTGCGGACGGTCGGTGGGCGGTGGCTGCGGCTGGTCGAGGCCGGGGAGCAGGGCCTGGACGAGGACACGGTGGCCGCGCTGACCATCGAGCTGGCGAAACTCGCGGACCGTATCGACGTGGCCTGCATCGCGCACAGCAGCGGGGCGCCGTAAACCCCCCGGACCGGGCCTGTTCGTCCGCCCTCCGGCGCACGTGATGTGTGCGACACCGTGTCCCCGATCTGGAGTAGTCCGGCGAGAGATCTTCGCCCTGCCGGGTGATCGTGGGTGGAGCACCTCCTGAGGTGAACCACCTTCTGACCGGCGGGCGACGCCTGCCGGAACCGAGAAAGCAGGGACGGTTCATGGCGACTTTGTGCAGACCCTCGGTGTCGGTTCCGGAGCACGTGATCACGATGGAGGAGACGCTGGAGCTGGCCCGCTCCCGGCACGCGGACCACCCACAACTGCCGCTGGCACTCAGGCTGATAGAGAACACGGGCGTGCGCACCAGGCACATCGTGCAGCCCATCGAGGAGACGCTGCGACATCCCGGATTCCAGGAGCGGAACAAGGTCTACGAGGCCGAGGCCAAGGCCCGGGTGCCGGCGGTGGTCCAGCGGGCGCTCGACGACGCCGAACTGCTCACCACCGAGATCGACGTGATCATCTACGTGTCGTGCACGGGCTTCATGATGCCCTCGCTCACGGCCTGGCTGATCAACTCCATGGACTTCGACAGCACCACCCGGCAACTGCCCATCGCCCAGCTGGGCTGCGCGGCCGGCGGCGCGGCGATCAACCGGGCCCACGACTTCTGCACGGCCTACCCCGACGCCAACGTGCTGATCGTGGCCTGCGAGTTCTGCTCGCTGTGCTACCAGCCCACCGACCTCGGTGTCGGCTCGCTGCTGTCCAACGGCCTGTTCGGCGACGGCGTCGCCTCCGCCGTCGTACGCGGCCGCGGCGGCACCGGCGTCCACCTGGAGCGCAACGGCTCGTACCTCATCCCGAAGACCGAGGAGTGGATCGCGTACGACGTCCGCGAGACCGGGTTCCACTTCATGCTCGACAAGCGGGTGCCCACCACCATGGAGCCGCTCGCCCCGGCGCTGAAGGACCTGGCCGGCACGCACGGCTGGGACGCGTCCGACCTGGACTTCTACATCATCCACGCCGGCGGCCCCCGAATACTCGACGACCTGAGCACGTTCCTCCAGGTCGATCCGCACGCGTTCCGGTTCAGCCGTTCCACGCTCACCGAGTACGGCAACATCGCCAGCGCCGTCGTCCTGGACGCGCTGCGCCGGCTGTTCGACGAGGGCGGCGCGGCGGACCGGGCGCGCGGGCTGCTCGCCGGGTTCGGTCCCGGCATCACGGCCGAGATGACCGTCGGCCGCTGGACCAGCGCGGACGGAGACCCGCGATGACAAGTGAGCCGCTCACCGAGACCTTGCCCCCGGTCCGGCACTGGCCGGCGGCCGACCTGTCCGGCACCGACTTCGACCCGGTGCTCACCGGGCTGATGGACGAGGGTCCGGTCACCCGCATCCAGCTGCCCAACGGCGAGGGCTGGGCCTGGCTGGTCACCCGGTACGACGAGGTACGGCTGGTCGCCAACGACCCCCGCTTCAGCCGCGAGGCGGTCATGGGCCGACAGGTCACCCGGCTCGCCCCGCACTTCATCCCCGACCGGGGCGCGGTCGGCTTCCTCGACCCGCCCGACCACACCCGGCTACGGCGCTCGGTGGCCGCCGCGTTCACCGCGAAGGGCGTGGAACGCATCCGTGACAAGGCGCGCGGGATGCTGGACGAACTCGTGGACGAACTCCTCCAGGACGGGCCGCCCGCCGACCTCACCAGTGCGGTGCTCAGCCCGTTCCCCATCGCGGTGATCTGCGAGCTGATGGGCGTCCCGGCCGCCGACCGGCAGAGCATGCACACGTGGACGCAGCTGATCCTGTCCTCCGCGCACGGCAAGGAGGTCAGCGAGAAGGCAAAGCGCGAGATGAGCGCCTACTTCACCGACCTGATCGGCCGGCGCGCGGACAGCACCGCCGAGAACGTCACCTCCCTGCTCGGCGCCGCCGTGGGCCAGGGCGAGATCACCATGGAGGAGGCCGTCGGCCTGGCCGTCCTCCTCCAGATCGGCGGCGAGGCGGTCACCAACAACAGCGGCCAGATGTTCCACCTGCTGCTCACCCGCCCGGACCTGGCCGAACGCCTGCGCTCCGAGCCGGAGTTCCGCCCTCGGGCCATCGACGAACTCCTGCGCTACATCCCGCACCGCAACGCGGTCGGCCTGTCCCGGATCGCGCTGGAGGACGTGGAGATCGCCGGCGCCCTCATCCACGAGGGAGACCCGGTCTACGTCTCCTACCTGGCCGCCAACCGCGACCCGGACGTCTTCCCCGACCCGGAGACCATCGACGTCACCCGCAACCCCAACCCGCACGTCGCCTTCGGCTTCGGCCCGCACTACTGCCCCGGCGGCATGCTGGCCCGCCTGGAGTCGGAACTCCTCGTCGACGCCCTGCTGGACCGGATCCCCGGCCTGAGGCTCGCGGTGACCCCGGACCAGGTGCCCTTCAAGAAGGGCGCGTTGATCCGCGGCCCAGAGGCCCTTCCGGTGGCGTGGTGAGGGTGCGATGACGACGACCGAGGGGCTGCTCGTCCCGCCGGGCCACGGCCGCGTCGTACAGGCACCGGCCCAGCGCGTGACGTTCAAGGTCACCGGCACCCACTCCCGGACGGCCTCCACCTTCGAGGTGGAGGTCCCGCCCGGGTTCGACGTGGGAGCCCATGTGCACATGCGCAGCGAGGAGCTGTTCTACGTACTGGACGGCGAACTGGACGTCCTCGCCTTCGAGCCCCGCGTCCGCACCCCCGACAACTGGCAGCGCTGGGAGTCGACTTCGGGCAACCGCGTGGTCCGAGCCACCCCGGGCACCCTCATCGTCGTCCCCCCCGGCTGCCCCCACGCCTTCGCCAACCCGACGACCACCCCGGCAAGGATGTTCTTCCAGGCCTCTCCCCCACCGGACCACGAACGCTACTTCGAGGAACTACTGGAGATCCTGAACGCGGGCGGCCCCCCGGATCACGAGGCGATCGAGGCCCTTCGAAGCAAGTACGACATAGAGCAACTCACACCTCTGAGGCACCGGTGACCGTCCCCACCCAAGGGGCGCGGGGAACTGCGCGAGCAACCACGACGCACCCGCACTCCGCAACGCACCCGCACCCCCACGGCGCTACCGAATAGCCATCCCGGACAAGGTCCGCGCAATCACCAGCCGCTGAACCTCGCTCGTCCCCTCAAAGATCGTGTAAATCGCCGAATCCCGGTGCATCCGCTCCACCGGATACTCCCGCGTATACCCGTTCCCCCCCAGAATCTGAATCGCCTGCGCAGACACCTTCTTCGCCGTCTCGCTCGCGAACAGCTTCGACATCGACCCCTCGGCCGCGGTGAACGGCTTCCCGTTCACCGCCATCCACGACGCCCGCCACACCAGCAGCCGCGCCGCGTCGATCTGCGTCCGCATGTCCGCGAGCTGGAAGGCGACGCCCTGGTTGTCGATGATCGGCCGCCCGAACTGCTCACGGGTCTTGGCGTAGTCGAGGGCGACTTCGTACGCAGCCCGGGCCGTGCCCACGGCCATCGCGCCCACCGCCGGCCGCGAGGCCTCGAACGTGGCCATCGCCGCGTTCTTCACCCGCTCGCCACCGGCCTTCGCCCGCTCGCGGGCCCGGGCCAGGCGCTCGTCCAGCTTCTCCTTGCCGCCGAGCAGGCAGGAACCGGGCACACGGACGTTGTCGAGGATGACCTCGGCGGTGTGCGAGGCCCGGATGCCGTGCTTCTTGAACTTCTGGCCCTGGGAGCAGCCCTCGGTGCCCGGCGGGATGATGAAGGACGCGTGTCCCTTGGAGCCGAGCTCGGGGTCGACGACCGCGACGACGACGTGGACGTTGGCGATGCCGCCGTTGGTCGCCCAGGTCTTCGTGCCGTTGATCACCCACTCGTCCTTGGCCTCGTCGTACACCGCGCGGGTGCGCATGGAGGCCACGTCGGAGCCGGCGTCGGGCTCGGAGGAGCAGAACGCGGCGACCTTGACGTCGTTGGCGTCGCCGTACATCTGCGGGATCCACGTGCCGATCTGTTCCTCGGTACCGTTGGCGAGAACGCCCACGGCGGCCAGGCCGGTGCCCACAATGGAGAGGGCGATGCCAGCGTCGCCCCAGAACAGCTCCTCCATCGCCATCGGGATACCGAGCCCGGTGGGGTCGAAGTACTGCTGGGCGTAGAAATCGAGGGAGTAGATGCCGACCTTCGCGGCCTCCTGGATGACCGGCCAGGGAGTCTCCTCGCGCTCGTCCCATTCGGCGGCGGCGGGGCGGATCACGTCGGCCGCGAAGCCATGGAGCCAGTCCCGGACTTCCTTCTGTTCGTCGTTCAGCTCCATGGTGAACTCGGCCATGACCCCTCCAGCGGCGATGCAAGCGTTGTTACTAACGGTAACACCAGTCTGTTACTCACCAGTAGGAAAAGTCAACTCTGGATGACGCCTCGGCCTCCGCCTCGGCATCCCGTTCGATGTCAGGGGCCCCGTCAGTGCTAGTTTGCGCTGGCGTCACCGAAACAGCATGGGTGGGGAGAGCACATGAACACCACACAGCGGACCGATCAGCAGCGGTCCGCCGACCGCCGACGGCGCGAGTTGCTGGAGGCCGCGGACCGGGTGGTGCTGCGCGACGGACCGCAGGCGTCGATGAACGCCATCGCTGCGGAAGCCGGGATCACGAAGCCGATCCTCTACCGCCACTTCGGGGACAAGAGCGGCCTTTACGCGGCCTTGGCCAAGCGGCACACCGACGCCCTGCTGAAATCGCTGCGGGCGGCGCTGGACGCCCCCGCCGACCGGCGCGAGCGGGTGGAGTCCACCCTGGACACCTACCTCGCCGCGATCGAGGCCCGGCCCCAGGTGTACCGCTTCCTGATGCACCCCTCCGAGGGCAGCGCGGGCAGCGACCAGGGGTTCGACCTCGGCAAGCACTCGGCCCCGGTGCTGCGGCGGATGGGCGAGGAACTGGCCCAGGTGATCGAGGAACGCCTCGACCTCGGACCCGGCAGCCAGCAGCTGGCGCGGGTGTGGGGGCACGGGATCGTCGGCATGATGCACGCGGCCGGCGACTGGTGGCTCGGGGAGCGGCCGTGCAGCCGGAGCGAGTTGGTACGGTCGCTGGCCGACCTGCTGTGGGGCCGGCTCGCGGCGGCCGGAGACCGCGTCGGCGGCCCCGGCTTCTGACACCCGGCGCCCCGGCCCTGTCGTCACATTCCCGTCTGCCCCGCGCTTGCCCGGTGCCACGGGGCCCGGCTGATCTGTCTCGCCGACCGGCGGCGGCGCCACCCCGTGAGGTGGTCCACGTACAGCCGGCCCTCCACGTGGTCACACTCGTGCTGCAAACACCGCGCGAAGAAGCCCGTGCCGTGCACGGTGACCGGCTCCCCCGTCACCGTGCGGCCCTCGACGACCGCGTGGTCGTACCGCTCGGTGCCCGCCTCCAGGCCCGGCAGGGACAGACAGCCCTCCGGCCCGCGGAGCACCACGCCGTCGGCCGCCACCAGCCGCGGGTTCACCACGTGCCCGACGTGGCGGACGTCCTCGTCGTCCGGGCAGTCGTAGACGAAGACCCGCAGCGGGACCCCGATCTGGCCGGCGGCCAGGCCCACTCCCGGTGCCGCGTACATGGTCGCGAACAAGTCCTCCACCAGGTCCGCCAGTTCGGGGCCGAAATCGGTGACCTCCCGGCAGGTCTCCCGCAGGACCGGGTCACCGAGCAGGGTAAGAGGCCGGACTCGCCCGCGGGCGCCCGGAATGGAACCGTGTCGCATGGCGGCAAGGGTACGGTTCCCTCGGCCCGCACGAGCCGCGCGGGCCCGGGCCGGGATTCGGGTGTGGAAACGGATCTCGATAGGCTTCACGCACACACCACGTGCCGGACGAGCTTCAGGCGCGGCGCGTACGCAAGGAGGATCGAGAACTGATGGCAGGCAACTCGGACCCGCTCTCGCCGCGGGCCAAGCTGGCCGTGACCGCGGGCAAGGCGGTCGCTGCGGCATCGCGCGCCGCGGGACGCGGCAGCGGGTCGGTGATCGGTGGCCGGGTCGCGCTGAGACTCGACCCCGACCTGCTCGCCCGGCTCGCCCAGCACCTGGACGTCGTCCTGGTGTCGGCGACCAACGGCAAGACGACGACCACCCGGCTGATCGCGGAGGCGCTGCGCGCCGCGGGCCCGGTCGTGTCGAACGCGCTCGGCGCCAACATGCCGGCCGGTATCACCTCCGCGCTCGCGGGCGGCTCGGACGCGAAGTTCGGTGTCATCGAGGTCGACGAGAAGTACCTCGCCGGTGTGGCCCGGGACACCAGCCCGAAGTGCATCGCCCTGCTGAACCTCTCCCGCGACCAGCTCGACCGCGCCGCCGAGACCCGGATGCTCGCCGAGAACTGGCGCGAGGGACTGGCCGGTTCCAAGGCGGTCATCGTGGCCAACGCCGACGACCCGCTCGTGGTGTGGGCCGCCTCCTCCTCCCCGAACGTGATCTGGGTCGCCGCCGGCCAGATGTGGAAGGACGACGCCTGGTCCTGCCCGTCCTGCGGCGGCGTGATGCAGCGCCCCGGCGACGACTGGTTCTGCGGTGAGTGCGGCTTCCGCCGGCCGACGCCGAGCTGGGCCCTGAACGGGGACCACGTCCTCGACCCGCACGGGTCCGCCTGGCCGATCCACCTGCAGCTGCCGGGCCGGGCCAACAAGGCGAACGCGGCCAGCTCCGCGGCCGTCGCCGCCGTGTTCGGGGTGCCCCCGCAGGTCGCCCTGGAGCGGATGTACCAGGTGCAGGCCGTGGCCGGCCGGTACGACGTCGTCCAGTTCCAGGGGCGTGACCTGCGGCTGCTGCTGGCGAAGAACCCGGCCGGCTGGCTGGAGACGTTCTCCCTGATCGACCCGCCGCCCACCCCGGTGATCCTGTCGGTGAACGCGCGCGGGGCCGACGGCACCGACACGTCCTGGCTGTGGGACGTCGACTACACGCGGCTGACCGGCCACCCGATCTTCGTCATCGGTGACCGCAAGCTCGACCTCGCGGTGCGGCTGGAGGTCGCGAACCAGCACTTCCAGGTCTGCGAGGACCTCGACCAGGCCGTGCAGACGGCCCCGCCGGGACGCATCGAGGTCATCGCGAACTACACCGCGTTCCAGGACCTGCGCCGCCGCGTCGGCAACTGATCAGGAGAAGGACGATCACCTCATGAGCGACAACCAACTGCGGCTGGTGTGGATCTACCCGGACCTGCTGAGCACCTACGGCGACCAGGGCAACGCGCTCGTCGTGGAGCGCCGGGCGCGGCAGCGGGGCCTGGACGTGGCCCGGCTCGACGTGCGCAGCGACCAGCCGATCCCGACCTCCGGTGACATCTACCTGATCGGCGGCGGCGAGGACCGGCCGCAGCGGCTCGCGGCCGAGCGGCTGCGCCGCGACGGCCATCTGCACCGGGCGGTGGAGAACGGCGCGATCCTGTTCTCGGTGTGTGCCGGCTACCAGATCCTCGGGCACGAGTTCATCAACGACCTCGGCCAGCGCGAGCCCGGCCTCGGCCTGCTCGACGTGGTGTCGGTGCGCGGCGAGGGCGAGCGGTGCGTCGGCGACGTCCTCGGGGACATCGACCCGCAGCTCGGCCTGCCCCAGCTGACCGGTTTCGAGAACCACCAGGGCGTCACCCACCTCGGCCCCACCGCCCGCCCCTTCGCCCAGGTCCGGCTGGGCCGGGGCAACGGCACCGGGGACGGCACGGAGGGCGCGTACAACGGGACGGTCTTCGGCACCTACATGCACGGGCCGGTACTCGCCCGCAACCCGCAGATCGCCGACCTGCTGCTGAAGCTGGCGCTGGACGTCAACGCGCTGCCGCCGATCGACGACCGGTGGTACGAGGCGCTGCGGGGCGAGCGTATCGCCGCCGCCCAGCAGCCTGCGTGAACGCCCTTCGCCCGGCTCGCCGCCCAGCCGCCGCGCAAGCGGCGTCTCAGCGGCGTCTCAGCGGGTTCCGGCAGGCTCTTCGTGGGCCCGCCTGACGGCCTGTCCGCTCACATGTGCGGGCACGTCCAGCAGGCGGACGCCCGCTACGGAGCCACCCCCTCACGCCGGTAGGGTGGCCGGGAACCCGCCGGACGACGTGGTCCGGTTTTTCCGGCCCACGTTGAGAAGGTAAATCGGGCTATGCGCATTGGTGTCCTCACGTCAGGCGGCGACTGCCCCGGCCTGAACGCCGTCATCCGGTCCGTCGTGCACCGCGCCGTCGTCGACCACGGCGACGAGGTCATCGGATTCCGGGACGGCTGGAAGGGCCTCCTGGAGTGCGACTATCTGAAGCTCGACCTGGACGCCGTGGGCGGCATCCTGGCCCGCGGCGGCACCATCCTCGGCTCCTCCCGGGTCCGTCCCGAGCATCTGCGGGACGGCGTGGAGCGGGCCCGGGGTCACGTCGCCGAGCTCGGCCTGGACGCGATCATCCCGATCGGCGGCGAGGGCACCCTGAAGGCGGCCCGCCTGCTGTCGGACAACGGGCTGCCCATCGTGGGCGTGCCCAAGACCATCGACAACGACATCGCTGTCACCGACGTCACCTTCGGTTTCGACACCGCGGTGGGCGTCGCCACGGAGGCCCTGGACCGGCTGAAGACCACCGCCGAGTCCCACCAGCGCATGCTGATCGTGGAGGTCATGGGCCGGCACACCGGCTGGATCGCCCTGCACTCCGGCATGGCGGCCGGCGCCCACGCCATCGTCGTACCCGAACGGCCCTTCGACATCGACGAGTTGGCCCGGAAGGTCGGCGCGCGGTTCGAGGCGGGCAAGCGGTTCGCGATCGTCGTCGCGGCGGAGGGCGCCAAGCCCCGGCCGGGCTCCATGGAGTTCGACGAGGGCGGCAAGGACATCTACGGCCACGAGCGCTTCGCCGGGATCGCCCGGCAGCTGTCGGTCGAGCTGGAGCACCGGCTCGGCAAGGAGGCCCGGCCGGTCATCCTCGGGCACGTGCAGCGGGGTGGGACGCCGACGGCGTACGACAGGGTCCTGGCGACGCGGTTCGGGTGGCATGCGGTGGAGGCGGTGCATCGGGGGGAGTTCGGGGGGATGACCGCGTTGCGGGGGACCGAGATCGTGATGGTGCCGCTGGCGGAGGCGGTGGCGTCTCTCAAGACCGTGCCGGCTGGGCGGTATGAGGAAGCGGAGTGCGTTCTGTAGGGGGCGCGCCGTCGGGTTCCGTTTCGTCGCCGGGTGCGGGTGCTTCGTGGCTTGTCGCGCAGTTCCCCGCGCCCCTTTGGGGGCGCTGTAGCGGGACCCGGTCGCAGAGCCGACCCGCGTCGGTTCTACTCTTGGGGCCGGACAGACTTGCGCAACCCCCTCGAAATGGAGCCGGTGGATGGATCACGGGCACGGCATGGTGATGGATCTGCCGCCGTTCACGCTGGGGCGGGGGCTGCAGTGGTCGGCTGATCCGTTCTTCCTCGTCGGCTGTCTGCTCGGGCTCGGGCTGTACGCGTGGGGTGTCGTGCGGCTGGTGCGACGGGGGGACGCCTGGCCGGTGGGCCGTACGGTGTCGTACGTCATCGGCGTGCTGACCGTCGCCCTGATGATGTGCACCAAGCTGAACGACTACGGCATGGTCATGTTCAGCGTGCACATGGTGCAGCACATGGTGATCAGCATGCTGTCGCCGATCCTGATCCTGCTCGGCGCCCCGGTCACCCTGGCGCTGCGCGCGCTGCCGACCGCCGGCAGGGGCCGCAAGGGGCCGCGTGAGCTGCTGCTGGCGCTGCTGCACAGCCGGTACATGCGGATCATCACCCACCCCGTGTTCACGATCCCGCTGTTCATCGCGAGCCTGTACGGGCTGTACTTCACTCCCCTGTTCGACCTGCTGATGGGGTCGAAGGCCGGGCACGTGGCGATGATGGTGCACTTCCTCGCCGTGGGTGTGGTGTTCTTCTGGCCGATCATCGGCGTCGACCCGGGCCCGCACCGGCCGGGGTATCTGATGCGGATGCTGGAGCTGTTCGCGGGCATGCCGTTCCACGCGTTCTTCGGTATCGCGCTGATGATGGCGTCGACGCCGATGGTGGAGACCTTCAAGCACCCGTCGGCCTCGCTCGGCATCGACGCGCTGGCCGACCAGAACGCGGCCGGCGGCATCGCCTGGGCGTTCAGCGAGGTCCCCTCGGTGCTGGTGCTGATCGCGCTGCTGTTCCAGTGGTACGGCTCCGAGAAGCGCCAGGCCAAGCGCACGGACCGGGCCGCCGACCGGGACGGCGACAAGGAGCTGGAGGCGTACAACGCCTATCTGGCGGCGCTTCGCGCGCGCGAGGGCTGAGTACGGGGTATGCCCTTGGGGCGGGAGTCGCGGCACCATGGTGGGGTCGGCCCATGAGGAGGGTGTCGCGATGCCCGGTTCCACGAACGGTTCTCTGCACGGCTCCACGCACGGCTCCACGCACGGTTCCACCAGGACGATGGGGGCGCTGACCGTCGGCGGGCTCGTCGTCGTGACGGCCTACACGGTCGCGCTCGGCAGCAACGGCTGGCTGTGGTTCGGCTGGGTGGTGCTGGGACTGCTGACGCTCGCCATGGTCGTCACCCAGTCGTAGGGCGGTCCTGGCGGCCGGCCCGGCCCGGGGTCACTACAGTGCCCGCATGAACAGCAGGAACGTCTCGTTCGACGATCTCGACCGGAGGATCGTCAACGCCCTGATGGCGAACGCCAGGACCAGCTTCGCCGAGATCGGTGCCGCGATCGGGCTGTCGTCCACCGCGGTGAAGCGGCGCGTGGACCGGCTGCGGGAGACAGAGGTGATCACCGGGTTCACCGCGACGGTGCAGCCCTCGGCGCTGGGCTGGCGCACGGAGGCGTACGTCGAGGTGTACTGCGAGGGCGCGGCACCGCCCCGGCGGCTCGCGGGGGTGGTCCGCAACCATCCGGAGATCACGGCCGCCATGACGGTGACCGGCGGCGCGGACGCGCTGCTGCACGTGCGGGCGCGGGACGTGGAGCACTTCGAGGAGGTGCTGGAGCGGATCCGCGCCGAGCCGTTCATCCGCAAGACGATCAGCGTGATGGTGTTGTCCCACCTCCTGCCGGACAGTCCGGAGGCGGGCGCCACGCAGGCCGCACCGCAATGACCTCGGGCTAAACCTCGTGATGCGCAGGAGTCCTGCGTCCTCTCCCGCGAAGACGCAGCAATCCTGCGCAGGTGCGCAGTATTCGTTTCTTGTCGCGGCCCGGCCCGCGTTCCTACCGTTGGTGTCACCCCCTTGGTGACACACAGAAAGCGGAGGGAACCCTCTGTGCTCGAACGTCGTGTGCCGCGCGCTCGGCGCTTCCTCGTCTGCGAACCCAGACACTTCGCCGTGCAGTACGCGATCAATCCCTGGATGCATCCCGACACACCCGTCGACGTGGACCTCGCCCAGGAGCAGTGGCGGACGCTGATCAGCGCCTATCGCTCCCACGGCCATACCGTCGAAGCCGTCGAGCCGGCGCCGGACCTGCCGGACATGGTCTTCTCCGCGAACGCGGCGTTCGTGGTCGGCGGCCGCGTCTTCGGCTCCCTGTTCCACGCGCCCGAGCGGCGCGCGGAGTCGCTTCACTACGACACCTGGTTCAAGGCGGCGGGCTACGACGTCCACCGGCCGGAGTCGGTGTCCGAGGGCGAGGGCGACCTGGTCTGGACCGGCCGTTACGTGCTCGCCGGCACCGGGTTCCGCACCTCCCGCGAGGCCCATCGCGAGGCGCAGGAGTTCCTCGGCCATCCGGTGGTCAGCCTGACCCTGGTGGACCCGTACTTCTACCACCTGGACACGGCTTTGTTCGTGCTGGACGAAGACAACATCGTGTACTACCCGGAGGCGTTCTCGCCGGGCAGCCGGGAGGTGCTGCGGCGGCTCTACCCGGACGCCGTGCTCGCCACCCGCGACGACGCGATGGCGTTCGGGCTGAACTCCGTGTCCGACGGCAGCCACGTCTTCATCGCCCCCCGGGCCGAGGCGCTGGCCGAGCGCCTGGCCGACCAGGGTTACGTCCCCGTCCCCGTCGACCTGTCGGAGTTCCACAAGGCCGGCGGTGGCATCAAGTGCTGCACCCAGGAGATCCGCTGATGACCGCACCCGCGCGCACGCGCACGTCCGCCGACCTGATCCGTGCGGAGGAGCCGGTCCTCGCGCACAACTACCACCCGCTGCCCGTGGTCGTGGCCCGCGCCGAGGGCACCTGGGTGGAGGACGTCGACGGCCGCCGCTACCTCGACATGCTGGCCGGCTACTCGGCCCTCAACTTCGGCCACCGGCACCCGGCGCTGGTCCAGGCGGCCCGCGAGCAGCTCGACCGGCTGACGCTGACCTCCCGCGCCTTCCACAACGACCGGCTCGCCGAGTTCGCCGAGCGGCTCGCGGAGCTGACCGGCCTGGACATGGTGCTGCCGATGAACACCGGCGCCGAGGCGGTGGAGAGCGGCATCAAGGTGGCCCGCAAGTGGGCGTACGACGTCAAGGGCGTCCCCGCCGACCGGGCGACGATCGTCGTCGCGGCGGAGAACTTCCACGGCCGTACGACGACCATCGTGAGCTTCTCCACGGACGAGACGGCCCGGGCGGGCTTCGGGCCGTTCACGCCCGGGTTCAGGATCGTGCCGTACAACGACCTGGCCGCGCTGGAGGAGGCGGTCGACGAGACGACGGCCGCCGTGCTGATCGAGCCGATCCAGGGCGAGGCGGGCGTCATCATCCCGGACGAGGGCTACCTCACGGGGGTGCGGGAGCTGACCCGGCGCAAGGGCTGCCTGTTCATCGCGGACGAGATCCAGTCCGGACTGGGCCGGACGGGCCGCACCCTCGCCGTCGAGCACGAGGACGTCGTCCCTGACGTGCTGCTGCTCGGCAAGGCGCTGGGCGGCGGCATCGTGCCGGTGTCGGCGGTGGTGGCCCGGCGTGAGGTGCTGGGCGTGCTGCACCCGGGCGAGCACGGCTCCACGTTCGGCGGCAACCCGCTGGCCGCGGCGGTGGGCACGGCGGTGGTCGAGCTGCTGGAGAGCGGCGAGTACCAGCGGCGGGCGGCCGAGCTGGGAGTGATCCTGCGCGGCGGGCTGACCGAGCTGATCGGCAAGGGCGTCGTCGGCTTCCGTGCGCGCGGTCTGTGGGCGGGTGTCGACGTCGACCCGGCCATCGGCACGGGCCGCGAGATCAGCGAACGGCTGATGCGGGAGGGGATCCTGGTCAAGGACACGCATGGTTCGACGATCCGGCTGGCCCCGCCGCTGACGATCACGGCCGAGGAACTGCGCTCGGCGCTGGCCTCGCTGGAGAAGGTGCTCGGCGCGAGCGGCTGACCGGCCCGGCGGCGTCCGCGACTGACGCAGGACGGCGCCCGTCGACGGGGATGACCCGTCGGCGGGCGCCGTCCGGCCGTGGTGGCCGCGCGTCTCGTCCGCTCAGGCGGCGGGAGGGGTGGCGAAGGGGGCGCTCCAGGTCTGGTTGGGCTGGTGCGCGCCGCAGGTGTAGGTGGTGACGGTGGCGTTCTTGTCGCCGACGGCACCCCCGTTGACGTCCAGGCAGGCTCCGTCGCTGCGCAGCTGTCCCGCCCGGTCGTAGCTCCACATCTGCTGGGTGTCGGACGCGTCGCAGGCGGCCAGGGTCAGCCCGCTCCGGTCACCGGACAGGCACAGGGACCTGTTCCGGTAGTTGGCGACGGTGCCGTCGGAGTTGCGGATCCACGTCTGGTTGTCACCGCCGTGGCAGTCGTACAGGGCGACCTTGCTGCCGGCCGTCGAGCCGTAGGCGTCCAGGCAGAGGGCCTCGTGCTGGAAGCCGGTCTGCGGCGGCTGGATCTGCCCGGTCGGGGTGGCCCCGCCGCAGGTGCCGGGGTCGATCGTGTACATCACGTTGTCGTGCGAGCCGATCGTCGCCG
Source organism: Streptomyces sp. NPDC047028 (assembly GCF_040644095.1). Classification (NCBI taxonomy): domain Bacteria; kingdom Bacillati; phylum Actinomycetota; class Actinomycetes; order Kitasatosporales; family Streptomycetaceae; genus Streptomyces; species Streptomyces sp. NPDC047028. Next base: position 199,222 of record NZ_JBEYVS010000002.1, on the reverse strand, counting down.
TGAGCGAGTCGGTCACGCCGGTGTTCGTGTGCTTCCACAGGTCACGTGCGGTCCGCGTGCAGCCGAGGTTGCCGAAGCCGACCTTGCCGAGGTCGAGCCGGTAGGTGGTGGCCGAGGCGTTCTTGTTGACGACGACCACGGCCCGTTTGCCGCCGGCGAGCGGCTTGACGACGACGTCGATGCCGGAGGTGGCCGACGGGGTGTGGGCGACGAGGTAGCCGCCCGCGCCGAGGTCGTCCTGGTCGACGCCGATGATGTCCTGGTTCTTCAGGATGGCGAGCTGCTCGGCGTACGCGGCCGGGTCGGCGGCCATCTTGCGCACGTCCGTGCTGAGCATGAGCGGGGAGCCGAGCGCCGACCAGAGGGCGAACTGGGTGCGCTGCTCGGGCAGGGTGAGCTGGTTGTTGTCGCCGATCAGCAGCATGTCCGCGTCGTTGACGTTGCCGGGGCTGTGGTAACGGGCGAGCGGGACGTCGTCGACGAAGTTCTGGTACACACCGCCCTCGTAGTAGTCGCCCCCGTGCGGCCAGTTCCAGGCGGAGGTGGTGTCGGGGTGCCAGACGGAGATGTCCGGGCCGATGCGCCACATCTGGCCGAGGCCGCGGACCCAGTCCATCTCGTCGTACTTCTCGGACGAGTCGGGCCCGGCGCCGGCGGGTGCGGACTCGTTGAGGAGGATCTTGCGGGTCTTGTTCGCGGTGGCGGTGTTCAGGGCTTTCGCGAACTTCGTCAGCTCGGCCTGGCGGTTGTCGTAGGTGGTGCCGCAGTTGTCGACCTTGATGGAGTCGATGCCCCAGTACGCCAGCGAGTCGGCGTCGGCCTGTTCGTGCCCCATGATGCCGCCGGGGACGCCCTGGCAGGTGTTGGCGCCGGAGGTGGTGTAAAGGCCGGCGTCCATGCCGAGGCTGTGCAGGTGGTCGGCGTAGCCGGTGAGTTCGTAGTCGAAGCCGGGCTGGCTGCTGCTGCCCCAGTGGGTCGCGCCGTGCAGGTAGCCGGCCGAGGTGCGCTGCATCCAGCAGTCGTCGACGGTGAGGTTCTTGTAGCCGGCCGCGACGAGGCCGGTGTCCTTCATGGCCTGGGCCTGGTCCTCCATGAACTGCTGGAAGGAGTAGCCGTCCGTCGTTCCGTCCAGCCGGGCCTGGGCCTGACAGGTGAACCGGGCCCAGTCGTTGAAGCCCATCATGGGCTTGACCCCGATGGGGGTGCTCGTGTTGGCGGCCACCGGGTCCGCCTGTGCCGTGGTCGGTGCGATGAACAGGGTGCCGGCGGCGATCACCGCGGCAACAGTGGCCAGACCGGCCGTTTGGCGCCGTCTCATGGGGGTCTCCAGGGAGAGGAGCGAGAGGGATACACGACGCGGCATTGCAAGAATGTGATTGATTCAGTGCAGCATCGCGCAGGTTTCGCCAAAGAGTGCGTCAAGCCGAGGGGCACGTCAAGAGCCGGCCGGTCACCGTTCGGTCAGACGGCGGTCACCCTGACGCCCGCCTCCGTCAAGCGGTCCGCCATCTCGCCGGACATCCGGGCGTCGGTGACCAGCGTGTCGACCCGGTCGAGACCGCAGATGCGGGCGAAGGCCCGCCGCCCGAGCTTGGAGGAGTCCGCGACGACCACGACCCGGTGTGCCCGCTCGGCGAAGCGCCTGCTGACGCTGGCCTCGTCCTCCTGGTGGGCCATGATCCCCAGCTGCGGGTCCATCCCGTCGACGCCCAGCACCGCCACGTCGAGGACGACCTCGTCGAGGACCCCGGTGGTCAGCGGGCCGACCAGTTCGAAGCTCTGGGGCCGGGCCACTCCGCCGGTGGTCACGATCTTGATCTGCGGCCGTACGGCGAGTTCGGCGGCGATGTTCAGTGCGTTGGTCACCACGGTGAGCGCGGGTGAGGTGCCGCCGGCCTCCAGCCCGCCGGCGCGGACCGCGAGGGCGCGGGCGACCTCCGTGGTGGTGGTGCCGCCGTTGAGGCCGACCACCGCACCCTCGCCGACCAGGTCTGCGGCGGCGGCCGCGATGCGCTGCTTCTCGGACGCGTGGCGGGACGACTTGTAGCGCAGCGGCAGCTCGTAGGAGACCCCGTGCGCGATGGCGCCCCCGCGGGTGCGCACCAGCATCTGCTGCTCGGCGAGTTCGTCGAGGTCACGGCGGATCGTTGCGGTGGAGACGTCGAGCGCGACCGCTGCTTCCTCCACATCCACCCGCCCATGGGCGGCCATCAGCTCCATCAGGGCGTTCCAGCGGTCGGGCTTGGACATGGTCTGACTCCTCGCGAACGTGTGACCTGCTCAATAATGCATGGAAGTCACGAGAAACAAACAACTCTTGACATCAACTGCGCATGTGAGCCACCGTTCGTGCATCAGTCCCCCAGCAGGGACCACTACCGGTTCGTGAAAGAGGCGGTCTTTGCCATGAACAAGCGCGTACTCGCCCTGTCCGTCGCCTGCACGGTGGGCGCGCTCACCCTTTCCGCCTGTGGTGGCGGCGGGAGCGGATCGGCGGACGGCACGGTGACGCTCAAGCTGGTCGCCGCCGACTACGGCGACAAGGCGTCCAACAGCTCAACGCTCTACTGGAAGGACGTGGCGAAGAGGTTCACCGCCGCCAACCCCAAGATCAAGGTGGACGTCCAGGTCATCAACTGGAACGACATCGACGCCCAGGTCAAGACCATGATCCAGAGCGGCAACATGCCCGACGTCCTCCAGACGGGCGGCTACGCCGACAAGGTCTCCGACGACTTGCTGTACAAGGCGGACGACGTGCTGTCGGTGGGAACCCAGGCCGACCTGATCGACAGTTTCGCGAAGGCGGGCGAGGTCAAGGGGGTCCAGTACGGCATCCCGTTCGTGTCCTCGTCGCGCACGCTGTTCTACAACAAGGCGATCTTCAAGAAGGCCGGGATCGCCCAGGCGCCGCAGAACTGGGCCGAGTTGAAGGCCGACGCCGAGAAGATCAAGGCGAAGGTCCCCGGGGTCACGCCGTACGCGCTGCCGCTCGGCCCCGAGGAGGCCCAGGGCGAGAGCCTCATCTGGGAGCTGGGCAACGGCGGCGGCTACACCGACTCCTCCGGCGCGTACACGCTGAACAGCCCGAAGAACATCGACACGTTCAAGTGGCTGAAGTCCAACCTGGTCGACCCCGGCCTGACCTACGCCCACCCGGCGACCACCGACCGCAAGACCGCCTTCGCGGACTTCGCCGCCGGCAAGGCCGCCATGCTCAACGGCCACCCGTCCCTGATCCAGATGGCCAAGGACGGCAAGATCGACTACGGTACCGCGCCCATCCCGGGCAAAACCGGCCCGCTGAAGTCCACGCTCGGTGTCGCCGACTGGATGATGGCGTTCAAGGACAACGGCCACCAGGCGCAGATCAGGAAGTTCCTCGACTTCGCGTACTCCAAGGAGAACACGCTGAAGTTCGACGAGACCTACAACCTGATGCCGGTCACCGAGGACACGCTGGCCGAGATGCGGTCGAACGGCAAGCACGACGACCTGAAACCGTTCTTCGCCCAGCTGCCGGACGCCGTCTTCTACCCGCTGGGCGACACCAGTTGGGACGCCGTCTCCGCCGAGATCAAGAAGAACGGCGGCACGGCGGTCGACGGCGACCCCGCGAAGGTCCTGGGCGACCTGCAGAAGTCGGCCGAGGCCGCCAGGGCCGACCAGTAGTCCGCTCGTCCACCCTGCACGACCGCAGACACCGGAAGGTCCTCGTGTCCACCCACTCGCCCACCTCGCCGGCCCGCGGCGCCCGGAGCGCCGGCACGCCCCGGCGCTCCGGGTTCGCCCGGCTCGGACCGCTCCCCTGGATCGGCCCCGCCGTCCTGCTCATCCTGCTGGTCGTCGTCTGGCCCGTCGTCGAGATGGTGCGGACCTCGTTCCTGCGCATCAGCATCAGCGGATTCGTCCGCGGCCCGGCCGGATTCGGCAAGTACGAGAAGCTCTTCGACGAGTCCTCGCTGTCCTCCGTGCTCCTGGCCACCGTCGTCTGGACGCTGGTCGTCGTGGCGGTGACCATGGTGGTCTCGCTGGCGCTGGCCCAGCTGTTCAACCAGAGGTTCCCGGGCCGCCGCGTCACCCGCTGGGCGCTCATCGCCCCGTGGGCGGCCTCCGTGGTCATGACGGCCATCGGCTTCAAGTGGATGCTGAACCAGACCGCCGGCGTCCTCAACACGGCGATGACCGACCTCGGCCTCATCGACGGCCCCAAGGACTGGCTCGGCGAGCCGAGCACCGCCTGGCCGTGGATGATGTTCGTCGCCGTCTTCGTCTCCCTGCCGTTCACGACGTACACCCTGCTGGCCGGTCTGCAGACCGTGCCGGAGGAGGTGTACGAGGCCGCCCGCGTCGACGGCACCGGCACCTGGCAGACCTACTGGCGGATCACGCTCCCGCTGCTGCGCCCGGCGTTCCTGGTGGGGGTGGTCATCAACCTGATCAACGTCTTCAACTCCTTCCCGGTCATCTGGAGCATGACCCACGGCGGTCCGGCCAGCGACACGGCCACCACCACGGTCTTCATGTACCAGCTCAAGGACTCCGACATCGGCGAGTCCGCGGCCATGTCCGTCGTCAACTTCGCCCTGGTCGTGATCATGGTGGTGGCGTTCCTGAAGGCCGGCCGCTGGAACGAGGAGGAGAGCTGATGGCCCAGCAGACCGCCACCCCCGCCGCGCGGACCGCCCGAGCACCCCGCAGCACACCGAAGGCGCACGCGGCCCGGACGCGCCGCGGACCGCGCCCGCGTACGCTCGTCATCGCCTCCGTGGCCTGGCTGCTCGCCGCCGTCTTCCTCCTGCCGTACGCCGAGATGGTGATCACGGCGCTCCGGCCCGCCGACGAACTGCGCGATCCGTCGTATCTGCCGCACCACTTCGCCTGGTCGAACTTCATCGACGTCTGGCACGAGTCGAACCTCGGCGCGAACCTGCGGGTGACCCTGCTCGTCGCCTTCGGCTCCACCCTGCTGGTCCTGCTGGTCGCGCTGCCCGCCGCGTACTACACGGCCCGGACCCGCTACCGCGGCCGCAAGCTATTCCTGTTGCTGGTCCTGGTCACCCAGATGTTCCAGCCGACGTCCCTGCTGGTGGGCCTGTACCGCGAGTTCTACCAGTTCGGCATGCTCAACTCGGTGTGGACGCTGGTCCTGTGCAACGCCGCGTTCAACCTGGCGTTCGCCATCTGGATCCTGACCGCCTACATCGGCTCCATCCCGGTCGCCCTGGAGGAGTCCGGGATGATCGACGGGCTGAGCCGCGTCGGCGCCCTGGTCCGGATCACGCTGCCGCTGGCGCTGCCCGGCGTGGTCACCGCGATGATCTTCACCTTCATCGCCGCCTGGAACGAGTTCGTGATGGGCCTGACCCTCTCGACCGTCCCGGAGAGCCAGCCGCTCACCGTCGGCATCAACAGCTTCATCGGCAACTACACCGTGCAGTGGAACTTCCTCTTCGCCGGCTCGGTGATCGCCATCGTGCCGGTCGTCGTCCTCTTCGCCCTCATCGAACGCAAGGTGGTCTCCGGCCTGACGGCCGGATCCGTCAAGTAGCACCCGTCCGACGGCCCCGCGCGATCCCATTCCGCGTGCGCCGCGCCTCTCCCACACGAAGGGACCCCTGCCCATGTCCTCCCAGGACGCCTCCCTCACCTCGGCCGAGATCGCCTCGCAGCCCGGCGTCTGGCGCCGGGCCGCCGCGGCCGGCGCCGCCCTCCAGGAGGTCCTCCCCCGGCGCGGTGAGCGCGTCGCCGTCATCGGCTGCGGAACCTCGTGGTTCATGGCCCACGCCTACGCGGTGCTGCGGGAGACCGGCGGCCACGGCGAGACCGACGCGTTCGCCGCCTCGGAGTTCCCGCGCGACCGCTCCTACGACCGCGTGGTGGCGATCTCCCGGTCCGGTACGACGACCGAGGTGCTGGACGTGCTCGGCGCGCTGAGGGGCAAGGTGCCCACCGCCGCGCTCACCGCCGACCCCGCCACGCCCGTCATGCGCCTGGCCGACGCGGTCGCCGTCCTGGATTACGCCGACGAACGGTCGGTCGTCCAGACCCGCTTCGCCACCGGCGCGCTGGTGCTGCTGCGCGCCCACCTGGAGGCCGAGGGCGCCCTGCCGGTGAACGTGCGGCCGGTCGAGCAGGCCGTCGCCGACGCGGAGACTGCGCTCGCCGAGCCGTTGGGCGCGGAGCCGACCGATGCCGGGCAACTCACCTTCCTCGGCACCGGCTGGACCTACGGCCTGGCGCAGGAGGCCGCGCTGAAGATGCGTGAGGCCGCGGGCGCCTGGACCGAGTCGTACCCGGCCATGGAGTACCGGCACGGGCCGATCAGCATCACCGGTCCCGGCCGCGTCACCTGGGTGTTCGGCCCGGTGCCGAAGGGGCTGGCGGGCGACGTGGAGCGGGTGGGCGGCACGTTCGTCGCCCGCTCGGGCGAGGCGGCGGGCAGCCTGGACCCGCTGGCCGACCTGGTCCGCGCCCAGCGCCTGGCCGTCCGCGTCGCCGAGGCCCGCGGACTGGACCCGGACCGCCCCCGCAACCTGACCCGCTCCGTGATCCTCGGGAACGGCGATGGCTGACCGGCCGGCTCCCGCCGACTGCGTGATCGCGCTCGACGTCGGTGGCACGGCGATGAAGGGCGCGCTGCTGGACCGTACGCTCTCACCGCTCACGCTCCTGCACCTGCCGACGCCCCGGCACGCCGGACCCGGCGCCGTGGTGGCCGCGATCGCCGCCGCGCTGGTCCGGCTCGCCGAGCGCGCGGAGGACCTCGGCCACCCCGTGCGCCACGCGGCGACCGTCGTACCCGGCATCGTCGACGAATCCGCCGGACTCGCCGTGCACGCGGCCAACATCGGCTGGCGCGACCTGCCGCTCGCGGAGCGGCTCGGCGAGGCCCTGGGGCGGCCGGTCGTCCTCGGGCACGATGTGCGGGCCGGCGGGCTCGCCGAGTCCCGGGTGGGGGCCGCGCGCGGGATCTCCGACGTGGTGTTCGTACCGGTCGGCACCGGCATCGCCGCCGCCCTCGTCTACGGCGGCCGTGTGCTGCGGGGCCTCGGTCACGCGGGCGAACTGGGCCATGTCGTCGTCGATCCGGACGGCCCGCCCTGCGCCTGCGGCTCCCGGGGCTGTCTGGAGACCGTCGCCTCCGCCACCGCCGTCGCCGCCGCCTACACCGCGCGTTCCGGGCGCGGCGTCGCCGGGGCCGCCGAGGTCGCGGCCCTGGTGACGCGGCGGGACCCCCACGCGGTGGCCGTGTGGGACACGGCCGTCGACGCGCTCGCCACGGCGTTCGCCCTGGTCAGCACCGTGCTCGCGCCGGAGCGGATCGTCGTCGGCGGAGGGCTGGCCGAGGCCGGGGAACTGCTGCTGTCCCCGCTGCGTGCGCGCCTCGAGCGGCGGCTGACGTTCCAGGCGCGGCCGTCAGTGGTCCGCGCCGGCCTGGGCGACCGGGCCGGCTGCCTGGGCGCCGGCCTCCTCGCCTGGCAGGCCGTGGGTTACGACCCGGCCGGCGCCGGACCCGCCGCCGACCCCGTCGCCGCACCCGGCGCCGGGAGAGAACGACAGGAAGTGACCCGGCCGTGATCCTCACCGTGACACTGAACGCCGCACTGGACGTCACCTATGTCGTCGACGCCCTGGTGCCCAACTCCTCGCACCGGGTCCGCACGACCCACCAGCGCGCCGGCGGCAAGGGCGTCAACGTGGCGTCGGTGCTGGCCGCGCTGGACGTCCCCGTCACCGTCACCGGGCTCGCGGGCGGCCCCACCGGCGATCTCATCCGGGAGGGGCTGCGCGCGAGCGGACTGCGCGACGAACTCGTGCCCATGTGGGCCGACTCCCGGCGCACGGTCACCGTCGTCTCCCGCGCCGACGGCGACGCCACCGTGTTCAACACGGCCGGCGCCGAGGTGGGCCCGGACGTCTGGGGGTCCTTCGTCGGCCGGTTCACCGAGCTGGCTCGCGAGGCGACCGTGGTCGTCCTCTCCGGCAGCCTGCCCCCCGGGCTCCCGACGGACGCCTACGCCACCCTCGTCCGGCTGGGCGGCGAGGCCGGAGCGGCGACCGTGCTGGACACCAGCGGCCCGGCGCTGCCCGCCGCGCTGTCCGCCGGCCCGACCGTGATCAAGCCGAACGAGGCCGAACTCACCGAGGTCACCGGCGAGCCGGACGTGGCCGCGGCCGCCGGGGCGCTGCGGGCCCGGGGCGCCCGGACCGTCGTCGCCTCCCGCGGCCCCGAGGGCCTGTACGCCGTGACCCCCGAGGGAACCTGGCGGGCCGCACCCCCGCGCACGGTGTCCGGCAACCCGACCGGCGCCGGGGACGCGTGCGTCGCCGCGCTGGCCGCCGGGCTGCACTTCGGCCGGCCCTGGGAGCGGACGCTGGCGGAGGCGGTCGCCCTGTCCGCCGCCGCGGTCGCCCGGCCCGTCGCCGGGGAGGTCGACCAAGCCGTCTACCAGCAATTCCGTACCACCGTCTCCGTGGAGAGAACCCATGCCTCTCGTGTCCACTGACCGCATCACCTCCCCCGCGCGGGCCGCGTCCCTGGGTGTCGGCGCGTTCAACGTCGTCCAGATCGAGCACGCCCAGGCCATCGTCGCGGGCGCCGAGCGGGCCGGTCTGCCCGTGGTGCTGCAGATCAGCGAGAACACCGCCCGGTACCACGGGGGCCTCGCCCCGATCGGGCTCGCCTCCCTCGCCCTGGCCCGCGGGTCGGCCGTGCCGGTCTCCGTCCACCTCGACCACGCGGAGTCCGAGGACCTCGTGCACGAGGCGGTCCGGCTCGGCTTCACCTCGGTGATGTTCGACGCCTCGAAGTCGCCGTACGAGGAGAACCTCGCAGCCACCCGGAAGGTCGTCGCGTACTGCCACGAGGCGGGTGTGTGGGTGGAGGCCGAGCTGGGCGAGGTCGGCGGCAAGGACGGCGCGCACGCCCCCGGGGTGCGCACCGACCCCGAGGAGGCACGGGCGTTCGTCCAGGCGACCGGCGTGGACGCGCTGGCGGTGGCCGTGGGCAGCTCGCACGCGATGCTCACCCGCGACGCCGTCCTGGACCTCGGTCTCATCGCGAGCCTGCGCACGGCCGTGGACGTACCGCTCGTCCTGCACGGCTCCTCCGGCGTCGGCGACGAGGACCTGGCCAGGGCCGTCGCGGCCGGGATGACGAAGGTGAACATCTCGACCCACCTGAACAAGATCTTCACCGCCGAGGTGCGGGCGCGCCTGACGGCCGCGCCCGAGGTCGCCGATCCCCGCACGTACCTGGGGCCGGCCCGCGACGCCGTCGCGGCCGAGGTGGCACGGCTGCTCGGCGTGCTCGCCGGCCGCTGACCGCCGGGCGCCGCGGGCGTCCCGGGCCCGTCGGCCCGGTTGCGCGTCTGGGCCGACGGCCGGTGGGAACCTGTGCGGCATGTGCAAGACCGCGCTGATCGTCATCGACATGATCAACACCTACGACCACGCGGACGCCGAGCTGCTGCTTCCCTCGGTGCAGACCGTGGTGCCGGTGCTGACGGAGCTCCTCGAACGGGCCCGGCGCGACGGGGCCACCGTGATCTACGTCAACGACAACTTCGGGGAGTGGCGCTCGCACCACGGCGAACTCCTCGACCGGGCGCTCTCCGGGCCGCAAGCCGGCCTGGTCCGGCCGCTGCGCCCGGACGACTCCTCGCTCTTCGTCGTGAAGGCCCGCCATTCCGCGTTCTTCCAGACTCCGCTCGACTACGTGCTCCACGAGCAGGACGTCGACCGGCTCGTCCTGTGCGGTCAGGTGACGGAGCAGTGCGTGCTCTACTCCGCGCTGGACGCCCACATCCGCGGTTTCCATGTCGTCGTGCCCCGCGACGCGGTCGCCCACATCCACACCGATCTCGCCGACGCCGCGCTGCGCATGATGGAGCGGAACATGGGCGCGCACGTCTGCGTCAGCGGCGAACTGTGGGCGTAGCGCCGTCCCGGGCTCGCCGGGGCGCACGCGGTCCGGCGCCTGCCGGTGGGTGCGGATCTCTGAGTGCAATGGCGCTTCCCGCGCGCACGCGCTCGGCGCCAGACTGAAGCGAAGCGAAAATCTTTCTCCCCGGGCGAGGCCGACCGTAACCTCGCGTGTGTGTGGCCACAACCGTAGGAATCGCGGTGAACCGGGCGCCTCCGAAGGACGTCCAACTGGTGGGCGGCCGGTTGCCGTCCACCGGGGGGGGTGAACACGTCGCGATCCAGCAGTGGTTCGCGGCGCGAAAGGTGTCATGTCGCAAAACATTCGCTTCAGCGTTCTCGGTCAACTACGGGCCATGCGGGAGGAGGAGAACCTCAGGCTCGGGTCACCCCAACAGCAGGCCATGCTCACGGCGTTGCTGCTGCGATCCGGGCGCCCGGCCTCGATCGTGGAACTGATCGACGCGGTCTGGGGGGAGGATCCGCCCGCGTCGGCCTCGGCGACCATCCGCACCTATGCCTGGCGACTGCGGCAGAGTTTCGCCGAGCCCAGGTCACAGCCCCGGACCCTGGTGTCCGTCGGGGACGGCTACCAGCTGGTCGTCCTGCCCCAGGACGTGGACGCGCTGTGGGCCGAGTGCCTGACGGTGCAGGCCGCCCGGCATCGTGCGTCGGGCCGGCTGACGGACGCGGACGAGTGCATCGGGCAGGCTCTCGCCCTGTGGCGGGGCGAGCCGCTGATCGGTGTGCCCGGACCGTATGCGGAGCAGCAGCGCGGCCGGCTCGAGGAACTGCGGCTCACTCTCCTGGAGGAGCACTTCGATGTGATGCTGCGACAGGGCGGCTACCTTCTGGCGGTCTCCGAGCTGGGTGCCCTGACGCGCACTCATCCGCTGCGCGAGCCGTTCCACGCCCTGTACATGCGCGCTCTGCGCGCGGCGGGGCGGCCGGCCGACGCGCTGGCCGCCTACCACCGGCTGCGCGAGCACCTCGTCGGCGAACTGGGCGTCGAACCCAGCCACGAACTGCGCCACCTCTTCCAGGAACTGCTGTCCGACGACGGGTCCGCCGGGCCGTCGGAGGAGCCGGACCGGCCGCGGCCGGTGCGGGTCGAGCGGGCAGCGCGGCACCGGGCCGCGGACCCGGAGGCCGGCTCCGCTCCCCCGGTCGAGGAACCGCCGCCGGGCGCGCCGGACGTGGACGGGGCGAGTGTCTCGGCGCGTCCGCAGGAGGACGGCGGCCGGCCTGCCCTGCGGGAGCCCGGCGCACCTTCTTCCCCGCCGGACCCGATCGGCGGGGATCCAGCCGGAGTACTGCCCGTGCCCGCGCAACTGCCGCCTTTTCCCGCGGACTTCACCGGACGCGCGGAGGTGCTCGACCAGTTGGCCGAGGCGTTGGTCCCGCAGGACGCGGACGGGCCGGTGGTCGTCGTGGTCACGGGGATGGGAGGGGTCGGGAAGACCACGCTGGCGGTCCGTGCGGCCCACGCGGTGCGCACGTCGTTCGCGGACGGCCAGTTGTACGCGGACATGCGCGGCGGCCAGCCCACCCCCACCGATCCCGGCGTCGTGCTCGCCGGCTTCCTGACCGCGCTCGGTGTGGCGGAGCGGTTCGTGCCGGACAGCCCGGACGAACGCGCCGCGCTCCTGCGATCCTTGCTGAGCGGCCGGCGGGCGCTGATCGTGCTGGACAACGTGAGCGACACCGCGCAGATCTCCTCCCTGCTGCCGGGGTCGGACGGCTGCGCGGTACTCGTCACCACCAGGTCGAAGCTGTGGAGTCTGCCCGCTTCCGCCCGGCTCACCCTGCCCGGTTTCGACACGGACGAGGCGATCGCCCTGTTGGAGCGGATCGCCGGCCCCGAGCGTATCGCCGAGGACCGGCCGGCCGCCCGGGAACTGGTGCGCAGGTGCGGCCTGCTCCCGCTGGCGGTCCGGATCGTCGCTTCCCGGCTCGCCTCGCGGCCCGCCTGGCAAACGGCATCGCTGTCGGCGCGACTGGCCGACGAGTCGCTGCGCCTCAGCGCGCTGCGGGTGGAGGACCTGACCGTGGCGGCGGTCTTCGAGATGGGCTACCGACAGCTGACCGAGGCGCAGGCCAGGGCGTTCAGGCTACTCGCAGCGGTGTGCGAACCCGATATCGGGCTGCCCGCGGCCTGCGCCGTACTGGAGCTGGGCGAGGGGGAGGCCGAGGAGCGCCTGGAGTCCCTGGTGGACGTCTCCCTTGTGGAGACGCGCCGCCCGGGGCGCTACCGGTTGCACGACCTGCTCCGGGTGTTCGGCCGGCAACAGGCGACGGCGGCCGAGCGCCTGGGGGCGCTGGCGCGGTTGCTCGACTTCCTGCTGGCCACCGCGGCACGGGCGTTCCAGAGGGCGGTCCCCGGTGACGCCGTCGCCGCGACGCTCAGCCCGAGCCGGTCGGCCGGGCTGTCGTTCGACGACGTGCGGGCCGCCCGCGCCTGGGTGGCCGCCGAGTCGGAGGGCGTCTTCTCCGCCGTGCACGCCGCCGCCCGGGAATGCGTGGGCTCTTCGGCGCACGAGGGTTCCGGGGTCCCCGCACCGGCGGGGACGGCGGACAGCGGCGTTCTGCTGCGTGCGGCGGTCGACCTGCTGATCGCGCTGACGGCGTTCGGCCCCTATCTGCAGCGGGAGCAGCTGGTCAAGGCCGCCATGGCCGTCGCGGAGGCCGCGCAGGCGCACGGCGACCGCCAGACCGCGGGCCGGGCCCACTTCCTGTGCGGGAACTTCGCGGTGCACAGCACCCGGTTTGCCCTGGCCAAGCACCACCTGGGCATCGCCGAGGCCTCCTGCCGCAGGACGGGAGACACTGCCATTCTCTGCCAGACCCTCAACGACACGGGGCTGGTGGCCCTCCTGGAGCACCGTTACGACGACGCCCTCGAGCGTCTCGACGAGTCCGCCGCGCTGTCCCGCGAGCTGGGGCAGCAGTCGGGAGAGCTGGTGACGACGGTGAACGCAGCGCTGGCGCGGCTGCACAGCGGGCGCGTCGAAGAGGCCGTCGAGGCGTGCGAGCGCGCCCTGACCGAGCTGCGGGCCACCGCGGACCACCAAGGCGTGGCCTACGCACTGTCCGTCCTGGGCTTGTGCATGCACCGCATGGGCCGGTACGACGACGCGGTGGACCGTTACCTGGAGTGCGTGGGCATGTGCCGGACGCTGGAGCTGCGGACCCGGGAGGCGCAGGCGCAGTACCGGCTGGCCGAGACCCTGCGGGCCATGGACCGCCTCCCGGATGCGCTGACCGCGGCCGAACAGGCGGTGGCCCGGCTCGGTGACGAACGGGCCGAACGCGACCGCGCGCACGCGCTGGTCGCGCTGGCCCGGACGCTGTGCGACCTGGGACGGACCGAGGAGGCGGTGCCCCGGTTGCAGGAGGCCGCCACGGTCTTCGCCGAACTCGGCCTGCCCGACGGCGCTCAGGTGGCGGCCCTGCTGCGTGAGCTGGGCGACCGGCGACCCGGAACCGTCGCCCCGTGACGCCGGAGCGCGTCGCCCAGGGTCTTTCGTTCGGATCAGGCCGGATCGGGGCCCGCGAGCCCGCCCGGCAGGATCCGAACGAGCAACCCTAGCTGATCGCGGGCGGCACGGAGACGGTGTTGTTCCAGTCGTCGGTCCCTCCGCCCGCGATGCTGTGCTGCCGCCCGTGGGCCGTCGTGCCCGCAGACGCCGCGGCCGTTCCGAGCACCAGCCCGGCCACCGCCAAAGCGCTCAACAGGCAGGCGAGTGCCTTGGCCCGGGCCGAGGATCCGATCGTGCGCTGGATGGCCATGTACACGGCGTTCATGCTGCGTCCTCTCACGTTCCGTGGCGCTCGGCGTGCTGCCGAACGCATCCTCACCGTCGCACGGGGTGATCTACGTCCGATCTACGGAGACCTCTCCGGCAGGGCCGACACCGGGCGCGGAGGCGTGTAGAGCCGCCGTACAGCGGACGTAGATCGAGGATCCGCACGATGGCGCCCATCGCCCGTCGTCCCGGAAAGGAAGTCCTCCATGGTGGTCGGTCGTGAGCATGAACGTGAGGAACTCGCGCGCCTCGTGTCCGGGGTGCGGGCCGGGCGCAGCGGTGCGCTCGTGCTGCGCGGTCCGGCCGGCATCGGCAAGACCGCGTTGCTCGACACCGTCCTGCGCGAGAGCGGTGAGGGTGTCAGGGTGCTGCGGGCCGCCGGCGTCGAGGAGGAGAGCGACCTTCCGTTCGCCGCGCTCCACCAGGTGCTGAGTCCTCTGCTGGCCGATCTCGCGGAACTGCCCGAACCGCAGGCGGCGGCCCTGCGCTCGGCCCTCGGCCACGACCGCGGCGACCCGGACCGCTTCCTCGTGGCACTGGGTACCTCCACGCTGTTGGCCACCGCGGCCGCCCGCACTCCCCTGTTGCTCGTCGTGGAGGACGCCCACCGGCTCGCCCCCGCGTCGGCGCGGACGCTGACCTTCGCGGCGCGTCGGCTGGCCGACGTGCAGGGCGTGGGGCTGCTCTTCACCGCCCGCGACACGACGCCGCCGTTTCCCGCTCCCCACATCGGTGAGATGCGCGTGGGGCCACTGGACGCCGAGGCCGCCCGGGCCCTGCTCGCGATCTCGGCTCCCACGGCCGCCGAAGACGTGCGGGCCCGGCTGCTGTCCGAGGCCCAGGGCAGTCCGCTGGCCCTCGTGGAGCTGCCCGGCGCATTGAGCGCGGGGCACATGGACGGCTCGGTAGCGCTGCCGCGGCTGCTTCCGCTGACCGAGCGCCTGCGGCACGTCTTCCGCACGGACACGGCGGATCCCGGCGGCTGCCTGCTGCTCGCGGCGGCCTCCCACGACGGAGACCTCTGCGCCGTTCTCGGCGCGTGCGAGGACCAGGACGCCGGGACCGCCGCGCTCGGGACGGCCGCGGCCGAGGGCATCCTCCAACTCGACCGGCACCAGGTGCGGTTCCGTCATCCCCTGGTCCGTTCGGCCGTCTACCAGAGCGCCACGGTGAGTGAACGCCGGGCCGCCCACCTCAGCCTCGCCCGGGCCGCCGGACCCGGCAGCACCGGTCGGGTCCTGCACCTCGCGGAGGCCACATTGGGCACCGATGACGCGGTCGCCGAGGCCGTGGCCGAGCTGGCCCGCAACGCCGCCCCGGGAGCCGCGGCCGCGGCCGAGCTGCTGGGCCGGGCGGCCGAACTCGCCGCGTGCCCGGCGCTGCGCCTGCGGTGCCTGATCGACGCCGCGGCCTCGTCCTGGGCCGCCGCGGACACCACGCGGGCCGCCGCGCTCCTCGAAGAAGCAGATGCCCTCGCCGAGACCACTGCCGACCAGGTCCGGCTCGACTACGTGCGCGCACTGGTGTGCCAGGGCGCGGAGGCGGCGTCCGGTGCCGGGCCTGCGGCGGCCTCGTTCCCCGCCGCGCCGGACGACGCGGACCCCTGGCTCCGTCACCGGCTCGCGGCGCTCGCCGCCCGGTCCTCATGGACCGACGGCCGCGCCGGGGATCCCGTACGACCGCTCCTCGCGACGCCGGCGCCACCAGCGGACGACGCCCCCGTGCCCTGGTGCTGGCTGCCCGGGCCCCGGCCTCATCTGCCGGGTCTCACCGCCCCGGACGTCCCGTACCTGCGACGCCACGTGGAGCTGCTGCAGGGTGCCGGCGCTGTGGCCGCGCTGCCGGGAGCCCTGTACGAACTGTCGGCCGGGGAACTGCTGACGGGTGCGTGGTCCCAGGCCCGCGCACACGGCGAGCGGGGGCTCACCGAGTGCGAGCGCACGGGGAGGTCCGGGCCGGCCGGGGCCTTCCACGCCCTGCTGGCGTGGCTCGCCGCCGTGCGCGGCGACCTCGCGGCGCACCGCGACCACGCGACGGCCGCCCTCGCCGGCGGTGATGCCCGCACCTCGACGCGCGCCGTCACCCAGTGGGCCCGCGGCCTCGCGGCACTGGCGGAGTCGCGGAGCCAGGACGCGTTCCACCACTTCCAGGACGTCGTCACCGCGGGTTCGCCCGCCGCGCACGGCTCCGTCGCGCTGCTGGTCTATCCCGATCTGATCGAGGTGGCGCTGCGCACCGGCCGGGAGCACGAGGCCCGCGGGTGGCTGGCGCGGTTCGAGGCGGCGGTGGACGCGCGGGGCGGGGGCGGTTATCCGCACGTCGCGGGGCTGGACCGGGCCGCGGCCCTGCTCGCCGGTGACGGCGCCCAGCCTGCGTTCGAGAAGGCACTGGCGAGCGCGGCGCCGGCGCCCTTCGCCCAGGGGCGCGTGCGGCTGCTGTACGGCAACTGGCTGCGCCGGCAGCGCCGGGTGATCGACGCGCGCGACCAACTGCGGCTCGCCGTGGACCGGTTGGAGTCGCTGGGCGCCGTCCCCTGGGCGGCGCAGGCCCGCGGCGAGCTGCGTGCCGCGGGCGTGCGCAAGCAGTCCGTGGAGCCGGACGGACCGGCCCGCCCCGCCTGCGCGCTGACGCCGCAGGAGCTGCAGATCGCGACGTACGCGGCCCGCGGGATGCGCAACAGCGAGATCGCGGCCCAGCTCTATCTCAGCCAGCGCACCGTCAGTTACCACCTGCACAAGGTGTTTCCCAAGCTGGGCATCACCTCGCGTCATCAATTGCACGAGCTGATGCCCTTCTCCTGATCCGGGGCGGCCGTGTCCGCCGCCGACTCCAGGGATCGCGCGAGGTCGTCCAGCCCGGGACTGGTGTGCCCGGTCACGTCGGCGAGCAGGGACGCCCGCGCGCGGGAGAGGAGGTCGTGCGGGGAGAGCGTGGTCAGCCGGTCCTTCAGGTGCGTGAGCATGATGGACGCCTCGTCGAGGAGCGCTGCGTCGTCGGCCGGCCGGGGCGTGATGCGGTGGCCCTCCAGCAGGGCCTGCTGGAGGGCCTTGTAGAGGTGGACTCCGCCCACTTCCCGGACGGTGAGCGACAGATGGGCGGACAGGCCCTGGCTTCCGGTGGCGTGGTGCGCGTACCCCCGGGGGATGTAGAGGACCTCGCCGGCGTGGAGATCGGTGGTCAGCAGTGCCGGGCCACCGTCCTGCCGGATCGGCCCGGGCGCCCAGTCGCCGTCGGCCGGTCCGGCGTGGACGTGCCAGCTCTTGCTCCCGTTGAGCTGCAGGACGAAGACGTCGGCGTCGTCCCGGTGGATGCGCAGGCCCTGGCGGCCGGGCGGCGTGACGAAGAAGAACGCCTCCACCTTGCGGCCCAGCTCCTTCGCCAGGGCGCCGGTGAGCGCGGCCGTCGGGGCGTGCCACTGGTCGACGCAGCGCAGCAGCAGCGTGCCGCCGTCCCGTACCAGGTCCCGGATCTTGCCGCCGTCCGCGAATCCGTCGTGAACGCGCTGGTTCACCGTGCGCGGACCGCAGTAGGCCTCCGGCGGGATGATCTTGTCGGCGCGGGCCAGCTCCACGTACGACGACCGCAGCGCGCCGAAGGAGAGCACGGCGTCGAGGTCGGCGAGGGTCATGGGCGGCCGCGGCGCCGTCGCGGGCCGGAACACCGCGGGCGCGCGCCGCCAGTGGGTCCGCTGGAACGCGGCGGTGTCGCCGACCAGGTCGGACAGAGTGTGTACAGACATGGGTCGTCTCCTCGAGTGTTCCTGATCAGGGGTGAACCGGTTCCGGTGCCATGGCGGGGCGCACGGGTGGTGAACGCGCCGGGCAGGGCGGGGCGCACAGGTGTCGCACGCGCCCGGGGGTGGGCGTCAGAAGCGGAAGTCGCTGCCGAGGCGGCGGGACCGAACGGCCTGGATCCGCATCCCGGCGAGGGCCAGCGTCCACCACGCGAGTCCCACCAGCAGCTCCGCGAGGACGTCGGGCCCGGCGGGCCGGCCCGACTCGACGACGCGGCGCAGCGCGGCGGCGCCGTGGGAGAGCGGCAGCAGCGCGCCCAGGTGGGCCCGCAGGGTCCCCGGCGCCAACGGGACGAGCACACCGCTGAGGGCGAGCACCAGATAGGAGGCCATGTTGGCGAGGAAGACGTCGGCCCGCCTGCCCAGCGCGAGGACGGCGACCGCCAGTCCGTAACCGCTCGTCGTCACCACGACCACCGCGAACAGGGGCAGCAGGGCGGGCAGTGCGCGCAGGACCCGCCCGTCGCCGGTGATCAGGGCCACCAGCGGAACGGCCAGCACCGCCGAGACGAACCCCTCGATCCCGTAGACCACCCACCGCGCGACGACCAGCCCCGACAGCGGGAGCTCCGTCAGCCGCAGCCGGTGCAGGGTTCCCTGGTGCCGTTCGTTGATCAGCACGTCCGGGGCCTTGACCACTGTGGCCGTGACGATGGCGAAGGCACAGGCCCCGAGGCCCGCTGCGAGGGCACCGCCGGGACCGGCCACGGCTTCGCCCAGCACGGTCAGGAAGACCACCTGGAGGACCGCGCGAGGCGCGACGGCGCCGGCCAGCACCCTGGGGGGCTGCTCGACCAGGTACTCCCGGATGCCGACACGAACCGTGCGGCCCAGCGCGAACATCACGTCAGAAGATCTCAAGGGTGCCCTCCTCACGGGCCCGGCGCAGCACCCGCCGGAAGGCGACGCGAGCCGCCACGGTGTACACGGCTCCCGTGACCGCCAGACCGGCCCAGCCGCCTGCGGGCACCGAGCCCGCCGCGGCGCCCGTCAGCAGCTGCTGGGCCCAGTGCAGGCTGAGCACGCCCGACACCGGACGCAGCCACGCGGGCAGCCGGTCCGGCGGGATCAGCAGGCCGCCCAGGATGAAGACCGGGTACAGCAGGGTCTCGGCGACCCGGATCGCCGACCTGGTGAGCAGGAAGAGACAGGAGACCAGCAGGCCCAGCGGCAGCGTGGCCGCGAACCCGGCCACGAGGGCGAGGCAGAAGACGCCGGGACGGGCGATGACCAGTGGCCGGCCCTCGACGGCGGCCACGACCGCGACGGACGTGGCGGTCAGGGTGACGGACAGGCCGACGGCGGCGAGCGTCTTCCCCACCAGGACCGGCCCGAGGCCGGCGGACCGGGAGCAGATGGCGGGCAGCGTGCCCGCCCAGAACTCGCGCCGCAGGACCATGCCGGCCTGCCACAGCGTGACCGTCCAGGCGCTGAGCAGCCCGCTGCCGAGGACGATCGTGGGGCGGTCGAGCACGGACGTGCCGTGGGCGGCCAGGGTGATGGTGACGTACGTGGCCGGCTGGACCGCGGCGCCGATCAGTATCGACAGCCAGGCGGTACCGCGCAGTTGCAGACGGGCGGCTGCCAGGATCGGCGCCGCGCCTCGCAGGACGGTCACGACGCCCCCGCCCGAGTGCCGTCCGCAAGGTCGAAGAAGACCTGCTCCAGGCCGGAAGGGGCGACCCTGACATCCAGGATCTGCTGGTCGGGCCAGGCATCGGCGAGTTCGCGCAGTGAGGAGGGCGTCCAGGACGCCAGCTGGAGCACCATCGTCCACCGGGTGTCGTGCTGCTCCAGCCGTTCCACCCGGATGAGGCCGTCCATGGAGTCCGCGGGCCGTCGCGGCGCCGTACCCCGGCCGCCGATGGTCACGACGGCCGCGGTCCTGGCCCGTTCCAGCAGCCGGGGCAGGGGCAGGTCGTGCAGGACGCAGCCCTGGTGCAGCACCACCACCCGCTCCGCCAACTGCTCGATGTCGTGCAGATAGTGGCTGGTCAGGACGATCGCGGTGCCTTCGGCACGCATGGCGGCCACGGCCGCCCTGACGTTCTGGGCCTCGACGGGGTCCAGCCCCACGGTCGGCTCGTCGAGCAGCAGCAGATCCGGACGCGTGACCATCCCGATGGCCAGGTGCAGGCGCTGGCGCATGCCGCGGGAGAACGTCTCCACGGGGGTCTTGGCGACATGCGCGAGGTGCACGAACTCCAGTGCCTGCTCCGCGCGCCGGGCCAGTTCCCGCCGGTGCAGCCCGGTGAGCATCGCGAAGAACTCCAGGTTGTCCCGGGCCGACAGACGCAGGTAGAGCCCGCGGTCGCCGCCGAGTACGACGGACAGGCGTCGGCGGGCCGCCCGGGGCTCGCGGACCACGTCGTGACCGCAGACCCGCACGCTTCCGGAGGTCGGCAGCAGCAGCGTGGACACGATCTTCAACAGCGTCGTCTTTCCGGCGCCGTTCAGGCCGAGGAGGCCCACCAGCTCTCCCGCGGCCACGGAAAGGCTCACGCCGTTGAGCGCGTCCACCGTTCTGCCACGGGTGCGGAAGGAGCGCGTGACGTCGGTGACACCGAGCACCTCGGGGGCGGACGTCCCGCTCCCCGTGCTCGATGACGGCGGCCCGTCCGGTGAACGCCGGGCACCGGTCGCGGACGCGGTGCGGGCACCGGTGTCCCGCCGGTCGTCGGGCGGCAGGGTCGTCTGCCGGTTCGGTGGTTCCACAGTGGACCTCTTCGAGTCAGCGGAGGAGGGGGGGCGGCTGACAGCCCCTGCCCACTATGCGAACCGCGCCCCGCCCGGGCATCCGTCGGACGACCGGCCGCGTCGGGCCGGACGCGGTCCCGACCCGCGCCCCACGGCTGCCGGCCGTCACCGTCGACGCCGTCGGAACGTCTTCCTACGGCGGCCCGAGCCGAGGCGGGGAAGCCCTCCGACCACGCCTTGACGGATGTCCCTGTCGATGACAACAGGTCCCCGCCGCGGGTCGCTCCGACCTGTCGACGCCTCACGATCCGCCTGGGGCAAGGGCCGCCGCTGCTGCGGGCGTTCCGCACCGGTGTGACCGGTCGACCGACAGATGCGCACGGCCGGCGCGGCCGAGCAGTCTTGTGGTCATCGCCGCACGGTCCACCGGAACGACGGAACACCCGCTCCTTCCGGTCACCGGACAGCGCATCACAGGTGGTGCCGGCACGCGGCTCACAACCAGTCCGCCCTCCCTGTGTGTCCGCACGGCACACCGCCGGGCGGGTCTGGCACCACCCCGTGAAAGGCAGGGAAGCCACGAACATGAACGCACCCACGAGCACCGCGGACGAAGCCGCGGCCGGCGGGGTCGGCCGGGAGGCCCCGGCCCACGGCCGCAAGACGGCCCTGCGCGACAAGCTGCTGCCCCGCACCATCGAACACGCCGCCCGCGTCCCCTTCTACCGGGACCGCTGGCCCGGCCGTACGGAACAGCCGGTGACCGTCGCCGGACTGGTCGGCCTGCCCGTCCTCACCCGCGCCGACCTGGCGCACCACACCGAGGAGATGCTCCACCCGGACAGCTCCCCCGACGTCCTCATCCACAGCACGGGCACCACGACCGGCACTCCGGTCAGGAGATACCGCAGCGCCCGGGAGATCGCCGCCTTCGGCGAGTTCCGCACCGGGCTGAGCGCGAGGGCGCAGGAGCTGACCGGTCGACCGGCCCGGCCCGTGGTCCACTTCACCACCCTGACCGCACGGCACCACGGAGGAACCCTGGGCGCCGCGGACGGCACCCAGCGGCGCATGTCGCTCAGCGTCCTCACCGCATCCGAAGTCGCCCGGTCCGTCGCCCTGTTGCGCTTCCCCCGCCTCTTCCCCGACCTCGACACCTGCGCCTACGAGGTGAGCGGGCCGCCCGACGACCTGATGCTGCTGGCCGCCGCCGTCGCGGACGGCGGCCCGCTGGAACCGGACCGGGTGCAGCGGGTGACCAGCGTGGCGGACTACCTCTCGCGTGCCCAGAGCAGGGCGATCCGGTCCGCCCTGGCCCCCTCCGGTCAGGTCGTGCACCGCTACAGCATGTCGGAGGTGATCGGCGGAGCGACGCTCTGCGGCACGTGCGACCTGTTCCACTTCGACGCGCACGTCGTCCCGGAGGTGCTGTCCCTCACCGACGACACCCCGGTCCGCAGCGGCGTGGGCCGGCTCGTCCTGACCGAGCTGCACCCTTTCTCCCAGTGCCAGCCCTTCGTCCGCTACGAGACCGGGGATCTCGTCGAGCGACGCGAATCCCCCTGCGAACCCGGTGAGATATCGGTGACCCTCGTCGGTCGCACGGCCCGCACCCCGATGGTGGAAAGCGGCGGTGATCCGCTGCCGGCCTGTCGGGCCTACCCGCTGCGGGAGGCGCTGGAACGGATCCCCGAGATCGCTCGCGTGCCCCTCGCCAGCCGGATCCCCGCCTTCAGCCAGAGCCCGGGAGCCGCCCCGCTTGCCTCCTGCACGCTGGAGCCGGGGACGGACGGCGGCGCGCAGCGGCTGGTCCTGCTGGCGGCCGTGGGCTTCTCCCCGGCACTGCTGCCCCAAGCGGCCGAGGAGCTCGTCCGGCGCGTGCAGGCGGCGGCCCTCACGTCCTCACCCGAACTGGCCCGGCTGGTGGCCGACGGCCGTTGCGCGCTCGACGTCCGCCTCACCGGCGACCGGTCCCGGGTGCCCGGGTTCGCGGTGCGCTGAGCCCCGCCCCACCCCACAGACTTCCGGGCAGCCGCCCGGAGGATCCGTTCGCCGACCGCGTCGGCACCGGACGGATCACGGCGGACGGGACGACCCGTCCGCCCGACGGAACCACACGGTTCCCCTCACCGAAGGAGAAACACCATGGCGCACATCATCGACGAGGTTCTGGCCACCGTCGAGGGCCTGGAGACCGTCACCGGCTCCCTCTTCATGCACGAGGTCATCTGACCCTGCGCACCTGACGGGTGCGGGTGGCGGCTTCGGCCGCCCCCCGCACCCGTCGGGGTCCCCCGTCCGAGGCCGTGGTGTCACGGCAGTCCCCATCCCGCACACACAGCAAGGAGCAGGTGATGACCGAAGTCCCCGTGGTCGCGGACCCGCGCGAGCCGTACCCGGCGACGAGGCCCCGCCCGTTCCCGCTGTCCGTGGAACAGCGCACCATCTGGCTCCACACCCAGACACACGAGGACCCGGGCGCCTACACCCTCTCCGTGGCCCACCGGCTCACGGGCCCCCTGGATTTGAGCGCGCTGCGGGCCGCCTTCGACGAGGTGATCGCCCGGCACGAGGCGCTGCGCACCGGTTTCCGGCTCACCGACGAAGGGCCCGTCCAGGAGGTCCGGCGCCCGATGGGCTGCCCGTTCACGGTGGACACCCGCCCGTCGTACGCGAAGACCGCCACCGGCTCCGGGAGCGAGGCGTTCACCGCCGACTGGCAGCGCCGCATGGCGGAGCAGCCGTTCGACCTCCGGCGGCCGCCCCTGCTGCGGGTGCACGTCCTGCGGGAAGACGCGGACACGACCGTCGTACTGGTCCTCGTACACCACCTGGTGTTCGACGGCTGGTCCGTCGCCCTGCTGCTGGAGGACCTCTCCGCCGCCTACCGCTCGGCACGATCCGGCGCGCCCGCGCTCCGGCACGCGGAGTCGGCCCTCGTCACCTCCCGCACCTCCTACCGGTCGCACGTCGAAGCCGAGGCGCGACGTCTCGGCCCGGCCGCCCGCCGGCGCAACACCGCGTACTGGTCGGACGTCCTGCTGACCACTGCTCCGGACGCGCCCTTCGTCTTCGACCGGCATGACGTCGTGTCCGGCCCCACCGGCCGGCCCGCGCGCTTGGCCGCCGAGCCGTTCGCGCTCGGCGACGCCGCGACCGAGGCGGTGACCCGGCTGGCGACCCTGCTCGACACCACCCGGTTCGTGGTGACCGCCGCGCTGGTGGCGCTGGCCCTCTCCCGGCTGCACGGCAGGCCGCGCATCGTCCTCGGCTACCCCACCTCGAACCGGACCGAGGAGGAGGAACGGACCGTCGGACTGTTCCTCGACACCAGCGCCCTCGCCGTGGACGTGCGGGACGACATGTCGTTCCGGTCTCTGGTCGAGACCGCCGAGAGCGCGCACTTCGACGCGTTGGCGCACCTCCCGCTGGAGGGCGACCGGGTGCTCGCGGCCTCCGGATCCCCGCGCGAGCGGACGAACACGGCCCTGTTCAGCGTGCTGTTCGCCTTCCAGAACATCCCGCACCACGCCCTGGACCTCCCGGGCGTCGTGGCGCGCCGCATCCCCGGGCCGCCCCGCCCCGCCGAGTTCGACCTCACCGTGGCCGTGGAACGCACCGAGCCGCACATCGCCGGCCAACTCGAACGCGACGGCCGCACGGTCGGCCCCGACGACGCCCGCCGCGTCATCGCCGCCGTCGACGCCCTGGCCTGTGGAGCGGTGACGGCTGTGGACGGCCGGGTGGGAGACCTGCCGTTGCTCGGTGCCGACGACCGGGACGTCGTCGACGCGGTCAAGGGCCCCGTCATGGCGATCGACGCGGTCGGGCTGCACGATCTGGTACGCCGCCGCGCACAGGCGGCCGGTGACGCGGTCGCGATCGTGGGGGACGGCCGTACGGTGTCGTACCAGACGCTGGACGCGGCCGCCGACGCGGTGGCCGCGCGACTCGCGGCGCACGGGGTCGGCCGCGGCCACGTGGTCGGGGTCGCCATGGGACGCTCACCCGAACTCGTGGCGGCTCTGCTGGGGGTGCTCGCGTCGGGCGCGGCCTACGTCCCGCTGGACCTGAGCTACCCGGTGCCACGACTGCGGTTCATGGTCTCGGACTGCCGGCCCCTTGTCGTCCTGACCGACCCCGGGTCAGCGGCCCGGCTGGACTGGCTGGACGAACTCGGCGTCGGCGTCGCGGTGCTCGAGCCCGTCGAGGCACTTGCCGCGCTTGCGCCGTCGCAGGCACCCGTGTCCGAGCACGTGCCGGCGGGCCCTGAGGACCCGGCCTACCTGATCTACACGTCCGGATCGACAGGACAGCCCAAAGGGGTCGTCGTACCCCACCGTGCCGCCGTCAACGTCGTGCAGGCCTTCGATCGCCTGATCGGATGCGGGCCCGGCGACGCCTTCCACTCCGTCACCAGCGTCTCGTTCGACATCGCCCTCCTGGAACTGTTCTGGCCCTTGTCCGCCGGCGCCCAGGTGCAGCTCGGCTCACCCCATGATCCCGCGGCGGTCGACGAGGAACTGTCCGGGCGCGACGTCACCCACCTGCAGTGCACACCGACGCTGGCCACCGCCCTGGCCGCCGATCCCGCGTGGCGAAGGCGTCTGCGCGGCCTGAGGCACCTGCTCATCGGCGGTGAACCGGTGCCCGCCGACACCGTACGAAGCCTGCGCGAGGCCTTCGGCTGCGAGATCTACAACGCCTACGGGCCGACCGAGGCGACCGTCTGGTCCAATGCCCGCCGCATCGAGGGCGTCGACGACGCCTCGCTCATCGGGCCCCCGGTGGCGAACTCCTCGGCGTACGTCGTGGACGACAGGGGCCGGCTGGTACCCCCGGGAGTGCGCGGTGAACTGTGCCTGGCGGGCGCCCAACTGGCCCTGGGCTACTGGCGGCGCCCGGAGCTGACGGCCGAACGCTTCGTCACCGGCTGGGTCCCCGAACTCCCCGGCCTGCGCCTGTACCGCACCGGAGACCTCGTCTCGCTCCGGCCCGACGGCGCCTTTCGCTTCCACGGACGGCTCGACGACCAGGTCAAGGTGCGGGGGCACCGCGTCGAGCCGGCCGAGATCGAAGCCGCCCTGCTCGCCCACCCGGGCGTCCGCGCCGCCGCCGTGACCACAGTCCGCGACGCCACCGGCGAGGCCCGGCTCGCCGCGTTCGTCGTACCCGCCCGCGACGCCCGCGGGGCCGACGGGGCCGACGGGGCCGACGGGGCCGACGGGGCCGACGACGACCCGGTCCCCGGCATACGCAGTCACGCGCGGCAGGTCCTGCCCGCCGTCATGGTGCCGGCCTCGTTCACGGTCATGGACGCGCTGCCGACGACACCGAACGGCAAGACCGACAGGCGCGCCCTGCCCGCCCCGACTGCGCAGACCCCCGCCGACGACACGGCCCCGGGCGACACCGGCCGACCGCACGACGCCGACACCACCGGCACCGCCCTGGCCCGTATTTGGCAGGAGGTGCTGGGCACCACCCGCGTCGCCGCCGGCTCCACCTTCCACGAGCTGGGCGGAAACTCCCTCTCCGCGATCCGGGTGGTCGCCCGGGCCAGGGCCGAGGGCCTGGAGTTGCCCGCCTCCGCACTGCTCCGGGGCGACACCCTCGCCTGCATCGCCGCGCGCACCGTCACCACGGGGCCGCCGGCATACACGGCCCCGGCGGCCCCGGCGCCCGGCGGCAGCGTCCCCCTGCTCCCCATGCAGCACGACTTCTTCGCCCGGCACCGTCCGGACCACAACTGGGCGAACCTGGCCGGGCTCTACGTCGCCGGTGATCTCGACACAGGCCTCCTCGACGCGGCCCTGCGGACCGTCGCCGAGCGTCACGACGCCCTACGGCTGTCCTTCGCCCGGCAGGACCGCCGCCGGCGGCAGACCGTGACGGACCGGCCGCGGGTCACCCTGGTGACCGCCGACCTCTCCCGCCCGCCGCGGGGCACCGAGGACGCCATGCGCGCCGAGGTGCGCCGGCACCAGCGCACGCTGCGTCTCGACGACGGACCGCTGGTCAAGGTCGTGGTCATACGGCTGCCGCATCCCGCGCCGCCCAGGGTCCTGGTGGTGGCCCACCACCTGGTGATGGACGCCTGGTCCTTCCGGCTCCTCCTGGACGAACTCACCGACGCCTACGAACGGCTCCGAGCCGGCCTTCCCGAGAAACCGGCGCCGGCACATCCGTCGCTGACGTTCGCCTCCTGGGCGCACGAGGTGGCGGCGGCCGCGACGGACCCCGCGCTGACCGGCGGGACCGGGTTCTGGGAGGCGCTGGACCTCGCCGGGGTGCCCCCGCTGCCCGTCGACCGCGCGAGCGGTGCGAACCTCGCCGGTGCGGCGGACACCGTCGAGCACGTACTCGGTGGCGAGCACACGCGCACGCTGCTCCGTCCCGGCCCGCAGGACGGCGTCACGACGCAGCAGCTGCTGCTGACCGCGTTCGCCGCCGCGTACCACGAATGGTGCGGGCTGCCCGCGCTGTCGGTGCGGGTCCTCCACCACGGCCGGCACGGCCTGCGCCCCGGTACGGCCCTGCACGGCACGATCGGGTGGCTCTCCATCGACTACCCCCTCGTGCTGCGGCCCGGCGACACCTCGCGCACCGCGCTGCTGCACTCCGTCGGCGAACTGCTCGGCGCCGTGCCGCACCACGGATACGGCTACGGCATGCTGCGGCGCCTCGGCACCGACGCCGAGCGGCAGCGCATGAGCGCCCTGCCCCGCCCGGACATCAGCTTCAACTACCTCGGTCCGAACGACGTCGCCGAGGACGGGACAGGTGGGTGGCAGCCTGCCCCCGAGGCCGTCACAGGCCGTTTCAGTCCGCGCGAGGAGCGCGGGTCCGTGCTGCAGATCCGCGTGTACGTCCGCTCCGGACGGCTCGTGACCGAACTCCAGTACAGCCGCAACCTCCATCACCGGCACACCGTGCAGGCCCTCGGCGACACGTTCGCCCGCCACCTGCGAGCGCCGGCGTCATCGCACCCGTCCACGAGCAGGTGAGGGCCCGACCATGCGACCGACCCACTTCACCGCCTATGTCGTCGGAAACGGCCCCCTCGCCCGCGCCTGCGTCCAGCACCTCCTCGACCAGGGACACGCGGTGGCCGCCGTACTCACCGAGGACCCGGCCCTCCACGCGTGGGCGCGTGCCCGGGATCTGCCCGCCACCCTGTGGGCACCCGGGCACCCCTCCCCCACCGCCGTGGCACACGACTACCTCTTCAACATCGTCAACTGCCGTACGATCCCAGGCGCGATCCGGGCCGCGACGACGATCAGGGCGATCAACTATCACGACTCGCTGCTGCCGGCGTTCGCCGGGTACCACACCACGACGTGGTCCATCGGCGCGGGATCCGACACCCACGGAGTGACCTGGCACGATCTGGAGGGCGACCTCGACGCCGGGGACGTACTCGTGCAGCGCCCGGTCGCCGTCCTCCCCGACGACACCGCCTTCAGCCTCAACACCCGCTGCTTCGAGGCATCGGTCGACTCCTTCGCCGAGCTGGCCGGACGGCTGGCCGACGGCAGCGCGCGGGCCGTGGCCCAGGACCTGTCCTCGCGCACCTTCACCTCCCTGCAGTCCCGCCCCGACGGGGCCGGGATCGTGGACTGGCACCAGCCCGCCGACGTTCTCCGCCGCCTCGTCAGGTCACTGACGTTCGGACCCACTCTCAATCCCGTCGCCACCCCGAAGGCGTTGACGGCCGACGGCCTGTTCGTCGTCGACCGGTTGGAGACCACCGGTACACCCTCCACCGCGGCGCCCGGCACGGTGATGCCGGCCGAGGACGACCGACTCCTCGTCGCCACCGGGGACACGGATGTCCGGATACGCCTGCGGCCGCTCGCCGGGCTGACCGGCGGCGACCGGCCACGACCACGCCGGCCGGAACCCGGGGAGCGCTTCCGCTCGCTCACCACGGCCGAGGCCGCGACGGTGCGGGAACGCTGCGAGCGGCTGGCGCCGGGGGAACGGCGCCGTGTGCCGGGATTGGTCCGCGCGTTCCGTGCTCTCGGACCCCTCCCTGCTCTCGCCGACGTCCCCGCGCGGTCCGCGGTGTCGGTGTCCCCCGGGCCGGCCGACAGTTCCGGCGCCGCCGGGCGGCCCCGCGGTACGGTCCTGGTCCTCGACCGGCCGTTGCTCGACGCCCTCGGGGACCGCGGCTTCGAGCCCGCCCACGCGGTGGCCACCGCCCTGCACGTCATCACGAGCGCGTGCGGTACGGGTCCCACCCAGCTCTGCTGGAGCAGCGCGGGGCTGCGGGCGGTGGCCGCGGACAGCCACGGCGTTCTCTCGAACCTGCTGGTCGACGTACTGGAGGTCTCCCCCGGCGACCCCGTCGACGCCGCGGTCCGCCGCACGACCCGCCGCGTCCACGCCCTCACCGCCCTCGGACCGCTCACCGCGGACCTCGCCGACCGGGTACCCGAACTGCGTACGGCCGTCGGCCGTGCTCTGCGGCACGTGCCACTGATGGCGTTCGGCATGTCGCCCGAGGAGGCGGCGCCGCTGGCCGCGGGCCGACGGCTCAGCCTCGTCGGCGACCCCGGCGACCCCGCCACCTACACCTGGTGGACCGACGGCACCGCCGCGGCCGACCGGGAGGCGGAACTGCTCGGTGAGCGCGTCCTGCGCTGGCTGCGCGGGGCGGTGGCGTGCGCGGATGGCACGGTCGCCGAACTGCCCCTGCTGGCCGAGGCCGACCGACGGGTGGTGGAAGCGGCCGCTGGGCCCGTCACAGACGTCGAACGGTGCGGACTGCACGACCTGCTGACACGGTGCGCGGAAGCGGACGGCGAGGCGATCGCGGTCGTGGCCGGCGGCCGAACGGTGTCCTACGCGACGCTGAACGCCGCGGCTGACGCCGTCGCGGCCCGGCTCGTACGGGACGGCGTGGGACGCGGACACACGGTGGGCGTGGCCATGGGCCGCTCACCCGAACTCGTGGCCGCCTTCCTGGGCGTGCTCAAGTCGGGTGCGGCGTACCTGCCGCTGGACCTCGCCCACCCGGTGGAGCGCCTGCGCTTCATGATCAGGGACTGCCGTCCGCCCGTCGTCCTGACGGACGCCCGCCCGGCGACGGACCTCGACTGGCTCACCGAACCGGACGTCCGTGTCTGCGCGTTGGATTCGGTGGACGCGCTCGCCGCAACGGGGTGCGGCGCCGCGCCCGTCGCCGGACCGGTCCACCCGGACGACGCCGCCTACGTCATCTACACCTCGGGTTCCACCGGGCGGCCCAAGGGTGTCGTCGTACCTCACCGGGCCGCCGTCAACCACATGCTCTGGATGCGGTCCGCGTTCTCCTTCGGGCCGGGTGACCGGGTGCTGCAGAAGACACCGGTGAGCTTCGACGCGTCCGTCTGGGAGTTCTTCGTGCCCCTCGCGGCCGGCGCCACGCTGGTGTGCGCGGAGGAGGACGAGCACCGCGACCCGGGCCGCCTTCTGGCGCGGCTGCGCGCATCGGGTGTCACCGTGGTGCAGTTGGTGCCCACCATGCTGCGTGCCCTCCTCGACGAGGGCGGCCTGGCCTCCTGTCCGCGACTGCGCGAGGTGTTCGTCGGCGGCGAGCGGCTGGACGCGGACCTGTCCCGCCGGTTCACCGCCGCCTCGCCCGCACGGCTGACGAACCTCTACGGTCCCACCGAGGCGACGATCGACGCGCTCTCCTGGACCGTGGACCGCGGTGCCGGGGACGAGGACCCGCCGATCGGGCGTCCCGTGGCCAACTGCGTGGCGTACGTGGTCGACGACAGCGGTCGGCTGCTGCCCCCGGGGGCGCGTGGCGAACTGTGCCTGGGCGGCGCGGGGCTCGCGCTCGGCTACGGACGGCGGCCGGAACTGACGGCCGAACGATTCCCCACCGGGTGGGTGCGGCAACTCCCCGGCGTCCGCCTGTACCGCACCGGTGATGTCGCCTCGCTCGGCGCGGACGGCGCCTTCCGCTACCACGGACGGCTCGACGACCAGGTCAAGATTCGCGGCCACCGCGTCGAACCCGCCGAGGTCGAGTCCGCCCTCCTCACCCACCCGCACGTGCTCGCCGCGGCGGTGACCGCCCCGGTCGGCGCCACCGGCGACAGGCGACTCGCGGCCTTCGTCGTCCCCGGCCGCGACGCGCCCGACGACCTCGTCTCCGAACTTCGTTTGCATTCCCGGCAGTTGCTGCCCGCCACCATGGTGCCGACCACGTTCACCGTGACGGACGCCCTGCCCACCACACCGAGCGGCAAGATCGACCGGCGCGCCCTGACCGCCCCCGCCGCCCTCGCCGACGACACCGAGGCGGAAGGCCCCGGCACGGAAGACGCCGACCACGCCCGGCAGCTGTGCGACGACGGCCGTACCCGCGTCGACGGCTCCACCTCGGTCCTCACCGTGGTGACCGGCATCTGGCGGGAGATCCTGGGCATCCGCCGGATCACGCCCGAAGCCACCTTCCAGGACCTGGGCGCCGACTCGCTCCACCTGATGCGGGTGCGTGCGATGGTCAAGCGGCGGCTGGGCGTCGACCTGCCGGTGACCGAGTACTTCCGGCACTCCACCGTGGCCGCCCAGGCCGACCGCATCAGGCGGGCGTCGGCGTCACAGGCGCAGGCTCTCCCCGGTCCCGTCACGTCCGGTCCCGTCCTCTCCGGCCCCGTCCCGTCCGGCCGCACGCCGGTGCCCTCGGCCGGTCGCACCGAACCGGTCGCCCTCGTGGGCCTGGCCTGCCGCCTGCCGCAGGCGCGCACCGCGGAGGCGTTCTGGAACCACCTGCTGGCCGGGGCGGAGCTGATCACCCCGCCCACGACCGATGCCGGACGCGCGGCCGTCGGGGCGACGGAGGGCCCGGCGTACGTCTCGGCGCACGGTAACGTACCCGAGCACGACCGCTTCGACGCGGGATTCTTCGGCTACAGCGCCGCGGACGCCCGGCTGCTCGACCCTCAGCACCGCGTATTCCTGGAGACTTGCTGGGAGGCGTTCGAGGACGCGGGGACGGACCCCGCCCGGGCCGAGGGGCCCATCGGGGTGTTCGCCGGCAGCGGCCATAACGCCTACCTCCTGAACAACCTGCTGCCCGACCGGTTCCGGCTCGATCCGCGCACGGGTCTCGCCCCGCTGCTCGGCGGCTCCCTGGAGGCCTTCCAGGTTCTGGTGTCCAGCGAGAAGGACTTCCTCGCACCCCGGGTCTCCTACAAACTCGACCTCACCGGACCCAGCATCACGGTGCAGACCGGCTGTTCGACATCGCTGGTCGCCGTCCACCTGGCCGTGCAGAGCCTGCGGGCGGGCGAATGCCGTACGGCGCTCGCCGGAGCGGTCTCGCTGCGTGTGCCCCAGGACGCCGGCTATCTGTACGAGCAGGGGGGCGTGGTCTCCCCGGACGGCCACTGCCGGCCCCTGGACGCGGCGGCCGCGGGCACCGTGTTCACCGGAGGCGCGGGCTGTGTCGTCCTCAAACGGCTCGACGACGCCCTGCGCGACGGCGACCGGATCCACGCCGTCATCCGGGGCAGCGCCGTCAACAACGACGGCGCGGCCAAGGTCGCCTTCTCGGCACCGGGTGTGCGCGGACAGTCCGACGCCGTCCGCGCCGCACTCACCGACGCGGCCCTCACGCCCGGCGAGATCGGATACGTCGAGGCTCACGCGACGGCCACCCCGCTCGGGGACCCACTGGAGGTGACCGCGCTCGCGGAGGCCTACGACTCCCTCGAACCGGATCTGCCGCGCGGCCGCATTCTCCTGGGCTCGGTCAAGGGCAATGTCGGACACACCGACACCGTCGCGGGTGTCGTGTCGCTCATCAAGGCCGCGATGATCGTCCGTACCGGTGTGGTGCCGGCGACGGTCAACTTCCGTCGCGCCAACCCGGGTATCCGCCTCTCCCACACACCCTTCAAGGTGGCGGCACGCAGGCGCCGGTGGGGGTCTCCGGTCCGGCGGGCGGCCGTGTCCTCACTCGGTGTCGGCGGCACCAACGCGCACCTGGTGCTGGAACAGCCGCCCGCCGAGGACACGACCCCCGCGGGCCTCCGCCCCCACCTGCTGCTCGCCTCGGCGCGGACCCGGACGCAGTTGGGCGCGGTCACCGCTCGTCTCGACGCCGCGCTGGAGAACGCGAGGCCGTCCCGGCTCGCCGACGCCGCGCACACCCTGCGCAACGGCCGCAGACACTTCCCGTTCCGCGCCTACCGGCTCACCGAGCCCGGCAGCCGCTGGATCGAGGCACCCGTCACGGAGCGGGACGGCACCGTGTTCCTCTTCCCGGGCCAAGGCGTGCAGTACGCCCGCATGGGGCGTCATCTCTACTCCCACGAACCGGAGTTCCGCCGTGTCGTCGACACGTGCGCGGCGATTCTGGAGCCGCTGACCGGATACGACGTCCGGAACGTCCTGTACGGGAACGCCTCGGGCCGCCGGCTGCTGGTCTCCACCCGCTACGCCCAGCCGGTGCTGTTCACCGTCATGTACGCCTTGTCCGCGACGCTGGAACGCTGGGGTGTGCGGCCCACGGCGGTCATCGGGCACAGCGTGGGAGAGATCGCCGCGGCCACCTTGGCGGGCGTGTTCACGCCGCGGGACGCCCTGCGCTTCGTGGCCGTCCGCGGCCGGGCCATGGAGGAGTGTGCCCCCGGTGCCATGCTGGCCGTCCGGCTCGCGGAGCCACGGGTACGGGCCGAGCTGCCCTCCGGCCTCACCGTCGCCGCCGTCAACGGCCCCGACGACACGGTCGTCGCCGGACCACCGGCCGCCCTGGCCCGGTACGCGCGGTGGTGCCGGGAGCAGGGCCGGGCGGTGCTCGGGCTCGCCTCGCGGCGCGCCTTCCACACCGAGGCGATGGCGCCGGCCGCGGACGAACTGGAGCGTCTGGCCGGCACGCTGGATCTGTCGGCGCCGCGTCTCACCCTGGTCTCGACCGTCACCGGCCTGCCCCTCGGCGAGGACGCGGCGACGGCCGCCCACTGGGCGCGCCAGGCCGTGGCCCCGGTCCTCTTCGGTGCCGCGCTGGAGCACCAGTTGCGGCACGACGGACAGAACCAGACGCTCGCGGAGGTCGGAGCCGGGCAGGTCCTGACC
Organism: Streptomyces sp. NPDC047028; assembly: GCF_040644095.1. Classification (NCBI taxonomy): domain Bacteria; kingdom Bacillati; phylum Actinomycetota; class Actinomycetes; order Kitasatosporales; family Streptomycetaceae; genus Streptomyces; species Streptomyces sp. NPDC047028. The sequence continues at coordinate 165,919 of NZ_JBEYVS010000002.1, read as the reverse complement.
CGTCTCGCGGCCGCCCGGGGTGCGACCGGTGCCCGTGTCACGCTCCTGCCGGGCCGTCCCGGCCCGGCGGCGCACGAGCGCGCTACGCTCCTCGACGGTCTGGGCCGGCTGTGGCAGGCAGGGGTCCCGCTGGACTGGGACCGGGTCGGGGCCGTCGGCCGCGGCCGCACCGTGTCCCTCCCCGGCTACCCCTTCGCGCGTGACCGGCACTGGCACGAGCCCGCGCACGCACCGGGCGATGCGACCGGCCTCGCCACCCCGCCGCGGCACGTCAAGGCCGGCCCGGCCGAAGGGGCACGGCGGGCCCGGCCGGGGTCGGCCACCGTCGGCGTACGGCAGTGGACGCGGACCAGCCTGCCACCGGCCGGGCCCGCTCCCGGGCCGGACGCGGACACCTGGATCTGCTACGCGGACGCCGACGGGCTGCTCCTCGCCGCCCTGCGGGGCCGTACGGCCGTGACCGTCCGCCCGGGCCCGGGCTTCCGCAGGACCGGCGAGCGGACCTTCGAGATCGACCCCGCGCGGGAAGGGGATCACCGGCGGCTGTTCGCCGTGCTGGCCGACGAAGGTGTGCGCGCCGCTCGTCTCGCCTACGGCTGGACACTGGACGCCGGCCCGGTTCGCTCCGACCAATCCCCGGCGACGGCGCCCTTGTTGGCGGCCTACCGTGCGTGGCGGGCGGCGTTCCCCGCGTCGCCGGGCACCCTGTTCGCGGTGGGCGCGGGAGCGTTCTGCGTCACGGGGGACGAGGACCTCCGACCGGCGCGAGCCGCCCTGGCCGCCCTGGTCACCGTCGTCGGCCAGGAGGACGCCCTCACCCGCTCCCTCTACGCCGACCTCGACGACAGCACCCGCGCACCACACCGGCGGTCGTGGACCGCGGCCCTGCTCGCCCGGCTCGCCGACGGCGTGCCCGACGGTCAGGTCGCCCTGCGCGGCCGGTACCTGTGGACGCCCGACGTCCAGCGGACGGAGGCCCCACCGGTCGTCCCGCCGCCCGCCGACGGCAGCACCCACGTGATCCTGGGCGGTGCGGGCCGGCTCGGGCTGCTGCTGGCCCGGGAACTCGCCCGGCCCGGCAACGCCCGGATCCTCCTGGCGGGCCGTTCCCTGGCAGCTGCCGGCGACCCGGGGAACCCCGATGCCGTCACCGACGCGCTGCGGCACCTCCGCGCCACCGGCAGCACGGTCGAGACGGCCCACGTCGACGTGACCCGGCCCGACAGCCTGGCACGCCTCTTCGACGCGGCGGCGGCGCGATGGGGGCGGCTGGACTCGGTGATCCACGCGGCGGGCGTCACGCACGAGGACGCCACCACCGTGATCGCCGAGACCTCCTGGAGCCTCGCCGAGGCGATCATGCGCCCCAAGACGGTCGGCGCCGACAACCTGGTGGCGGCGCTCCGCGGCAGGGACGTCGGACGGGTCGTCCTCTTCTCCTCCGCCTCGGCCGTCCTCGGCGGCCTGGGTCTCGGCCCCTACGCCGCGGCCAACGCCTACCTGGACTGCCTGGCCACCCGACTGTCACGCGAAGGCGACACACGGTGGCTGAGTATCGGCTGGGACAGCTGGCACACGGACGACGAAGGCGCGTGCGAAGCCCACGAGATCGCCGTCGAGCACGCCCTGGAGGCGTACCGGCGGACGCTCGCGGCCCCCGCCGAGCCGCATCTCCTCGTCATGGCCGCGGACTTCGCCGAACGCCACCGCACCTGGGCCCACCCCGTCGACCTGGACGCCGCCCCCGATCCCTACCCCGGTGGGGCCGGCCGGGCCCCTTCCCCGGACCTCTCCCGGCCCCCGTCGGCGCCGCCGGGGCATTCCGGCGAACCGGAGCCGGCCGGCACGGCCCGGCACGAGGCCGACGCCACCACCCGGATCCTCGCCGGCATCTGGAGCGAAGTCCTCGGCCACGAGCCCATCGGCCCGCAGGACCGCTTCCGCGACCTGGGCGGGGACTCCCTCGCGGCCACCCGTGTCGCCGCCCGGATCCGCACGGCGTTCGGACACGACGTACCGCTGCGCCAGGTGCTCAAAGCGAAAACCCTCGACGACATGGCCGCCGTGGTGCACTCCGGCGCACCCCGGCCCACGTCGGACGCCCCCGTCCCATCCCCTACCCGCGGTCACAGGAGTACGCCATGAAGCAGATCGTCGTCGGATACGACCCCATGGGCGAGCAGTTGGCACAGGCGGTCCTCGAAACACTCCAAGAGGCCGGTCACGGCTACGAGATCACCCCGGGATCGGGCGCCGAGAACTATCCCGACATCGCCTGGGAGACGGCGCTGCGGGTGTCCGGGGGCGGCTACCACTCGGGGGTCCTGATCTGCGGCACCGGGCTGGGTATGAGCATCACGGCGAACAAGGTCCAAGGGATCCGGGCCGCTCGGTGCACCGACACGTACAGCGTGGAGAAGGCGCGCCGCAACTCCGCGGCGAACGTACTGGCCCTGGGGGCGGAACTGACCCCGCCGGCCGTCGCCAGGACCCTGGTGCAGGTCTGGCTGGCCCACTCCTTCGACTCCGCCCGCTCGGTGCCGAAGATCGAGCGCATCGAGGCCCTCGCCGAGCACGCGGCAGCGCTGCGATGACCGCCCCGCCCACGGCCTGGGTCTTCGGCACCGGCGGCATCGGCGCGGCGGTCCGGGACCGGCTCACCGGCGAGTACCGCACCGTCACCTTCGACCGTGCCGACGATCCCGGCCGGGCCGGCGCGCACCACCGGGTCGACCTGCGGGACCGCGCGGCCCTCGCCACCGCCGCCCGGGACGCCGTACTCCGCTGGGGGCCGCCCGCCGTCGTGGTGCTGGCCTTCGGCACGGTCTCGCCCGCGACCGTCGAGGACGCGGGCCCGGAGGACGTCGACCGGGTCGTCGGTGACAACTTCGTCGGCTGCGTCAACGTCCTGCACGTCGTGCACCGAACGCCCCGCCCCGACACCTGTGCCTGCCTCGTCGTCTCCTCCAACGCCGCGCAGGTGGCCCGCCCCGGGCAGCCGCTGTACGCGGCGACGAAGGCCGCGGTGGCGAGCCTGGTCCGCAGCCTGGCGCCGGCCTGGGCACCGGACGGCGTCCGCCTCGTCGGGGTGCTGCCGGGCACCGTCACCGTGAGCCGCAACGAAGAACGGGTGCGCCGGCAGTACCCGCACGCCCCCGCCGACCCGGCACGTCCCGGCGGCCGTCTGGTCACCCCCGGGGAGCTGGCGGACTTCCTCGCCGGGCTCGTCCCGCACGCCCATCACCTCACCGGTCAGCTCCTGACCTACGACGGCGGCAGCACCCTGGGAGCGGCCCGGTGATCGCGGCCGACGTCCGCCAGGACGCCGCGTCAGTCGTGCGGGCGCTCACCGACGCCGTACCCGACGTGGTGATCGCCACCTGGGGAGGCACCGCCCGCGCGGAGATGACGGCCCGCAGCGACCTGGATCTCATGTGCTGGAACCCCTCCGGCGCGCCACTGCCCGAAGTGGACCTGGGCGGCGGCAGGTACCTCGACCTGGTCACCTGCTCCGGGGACGCCTCCCTGCTGCGCTCCTGGGCGCGGACGAACGCCACCGACCTGCACGCGGTGATGTTCAGCCGGCCGGTCGGCGGCGACCCCGCTCTCCTGCCGGCCTTCCAGGAGGTCGTCGGTGCCCTGTGGCGGGACGCGACGCTCCGGGCCCGGGAGGTCGTCCACCTCCTGGCCACCGCCACGGCCCTGCCCCGGGTGCACGGCCCGCACCTGCAACGCCCCGAGAAGTTCGGGCTCGGCGGTACCCGTGGCTGGACCGCGCTGGGCGAGTGCGAGGCGCTGGTCGACGGACGGCTCCGCCACCGGACGACCACGGCCGCCCTGACGGCACTGGCCGCACGCGGCGAGGCCGACCCGTGCGCACCCGACGCGTTCGCCGCGGCGATGCTCCTGCGGCGGCGCTGCGAGAGCGGGGACGACGCCACCTACGACGACCACAGGGCCGTCTACGCGCTGCTGTCCTCCCTGTACCTGACCAGTGCCCGCCGTCTGCTCAGCGATCGGCTGCCGTGGCTGCGCGACCACGCGGCGACGGACGTCGCGACCCTGCGCCTCCTGTCGGACGGACTGCTCGGTGACAGCGGCCTCGGCGGCGCCGTGCCGCCGGACGCGACGGACCCTCAGGCCGCCGACGAGGGGCGCTCGGAGACGGAGACCATGCTCCGGGTCTTCACCGCCCGCTCCCACCGGGACGTGGCCGCCCTGCTGGCGTCGCCGCACGGGGGCAGCTGGTGGGTGCGGCACGCCGCCCTCATGAACTCCTGGACCGACGCCGAAGCCCTGCGCCGGATCATCCGGCACACCGAACGCAGCGGGGACTGGTGGGGCGACCGCAACCTCGTCCTCTACGCGATCCGGCACCCCAACTCCTCCTTCGACCTGCTGGACGACATCGTCCGGATCTGTCCGGGACTGCGGCTGATGGACCTGGAAGCGGTCCGCGTCCGCAGAGCGACCCTCGACTTCAGCGACCACACCCCGAAACTACGAGACAAGTAGGTGTACACCATGACCATCCGCCTGTACTGCCCCGCCTGCGAGGACCGGACCCCGTCCACCGACGAACTCGCCCGCTACGTCTGCGACGGCTGCGGCAACGCCCTCACGCTGCGCCTCCCCGAGCCCGCGCCGTTCGCCCGGCTCGTCGCGCCGGAGCGTGGCCTGCCCTGGCGCTACCCGGACCTGGTCCCTGTCGACTACGAGCCCGCGCTGGACGACGGGGTCGGGCCGCGCGTCATCCGCAGCGCGCTGATGGAGTCGAGGCTCGGTGTCGACCAGGTCCACCTGATCGACTGCACCCGGTTCGGCACGGGCACCTTCAAGGACCTGGAAGCCGCCATCGTGCTCGCGGCCGCCAAGCAACTGGGCCTGCGCGACGTCTCGGTCCACTCGACCGGCAACACCGCCCTGGCCTACCGCCACTACGCCCAGCGGGCCGGCGTCTCCTGCGCCGGCTACGTCCCCGAGCGCAACCTCGACAAGCTGGGGGACGTCGAGGCCGATCCCGAGCAGCCCGTCTACTCCCTGGACTGCGCCTACGCCGAACTGTCGGGGCTGGCCAAGAAGGCCGCCGCCGAATCGGGACGCCGGCACCTGGCCCCCTTCGACTGGAAACTCGAGGGCAAATCCGTCCTGGCCGCCGCCATCTACGAGACGGTGCCGGACACCGACACCATCGTGCAGACGGTCGCCGGCGGCTACGGCCCGCTCGGCTACGAGGTCGGCTTCTCGCGGCTGCGCGACATCGTGGACACCCCTTCGGGCGTCCTCGGCGAGCGGCGCTACCTGCTCTTCCAGCCGGCGGACGCGGACACGCTCACCTGGGCCTGGCAGAACGGCGCCGACGAGGTCGGCGAGGACGACCTCCGGCTGCCCGACGATCCCTACGAGCCCACCCTGCAGTCCACCAACCCCGTCGCGACGCTGCCCCAGTTGCGCCGGGACCTGCCCGAAGGCACCGAACTGCGGTCCGTCGACGCTCAGGACGTCGAAGGGCTGCGGCCCGTCGTGGACGAGATCCTGGCGGACGCCGGCATCGAACTCGACTACATGCGCGAGAAGTCCGCCTACATCTCGCTCGCCGGCCTGCTCAAGGCACAGCTCGACCCCGGCGCCAGGATCGCCGTCATCGTCTCCGGCTCCCGGCCGTTCACCGCACCGGCCGGCCCCGGCGTATCGAAGAGGCTCGGCTCGTGACGCCGGCCATGACCGGGCCGGACGCCCCCACGCACCCGATCTTCGCGGACTACACCGCGGCCGATCCCCGCGCCGCGCTGCACGCGATGACGGCGGACGCCGTATCGGTGGAACCGAGGACGGGCGCCCTCATCGTCACCTCCTACGCCCTCGTCCGTGACCTGCTGATGCATCCGGCGCTGACGAACATGCCCCAGCACGACCCCCTGGTCCGGGCCGGCTTGAGTGACCGTCAAATCGCACTGCACCGTCCGGTCATCGAGTTCTTCCGTGCCTGGGGCGGCCATCACGCGGAAGTACGGCGCCGTCTGCTGCCGGCGTTCGGCCGCCAGCAGCTCCAGCCGGTGCTGCCCTCGTTGCGCGAGGTGTGCGCCGGCCTGCTGCGCGATCTGCGCGAGAGGCGGGAACCGGACGACTGGATTGAGCGGTTCTGCCGGCCGTACTGCCTGGCCGTGCTCGCGTCGGTCTTCGGCTCCACCCTCGCACAGATGGATGCCCTCGCCGCCTCCACGGACGGGTTGATGGCCTATGTGGCCAAACCCGCCTCCCACCTGGACGACGACCTCGCCCACCAGGCCAGGGCCTCCATGGCCCGTGCGCGAGACGCCGTACGGGAGACGGTTCTCGACACCCCTCGCACGCTCCTCGCAAAGGCGCTCCGCTCCATCGCCGACGACCCCCGACTCGGCGAGGCCGTGGCCGTGGCGGTGGCCGTCCAGATCATCACCGGGACGATGGACCCCCTGGCCGCCACGCTGACCGAGGCCCTGCTGCGCCGCCACACGGCCCCGGGCACGGACCGTACCGCCGACGAGCCGGGCTACGCGCGAAACGCCGAGGAGTACACCGAGGAGACGCTCAGACTCAGCTGCCCGTTCCGGTTCGCCGTCCGCTACGCCACCGCGGAACTGGACATCGCCGGCCACCGGGTGCACACCGGGCAGCGGGTGCTCCTCGTGCTGGGCTCCGCCAACCTCGACGAGGACTTCTTCCCCGAGCCACTCGCCTTCCGCCCCGGCGACCGGGACAACCGGCACCTCGCGTTCGGCAGGGGAGCCCACATGTGCATCGGGTCCCAACTGGCCCGCGCCGCCGTGACGATCCTGACCGAGGCACTGGACGGCGGCGACTTCCGTGTCGAAGCCGACCCCGCCACGCTGCGGCGGGCCGGGCACCTCGGCGCCGACCAGATCACCGGCCTACGGGTCCACGTCCGGTGACACCGCCACGCCCAGGCCCGTCCCCGCGCCGGGGGACGCGCCCGCCGCCCGGGGCTCGCTCCACTCCCCCGGCGGCGGGCCCGCCCGGCGTGCTCGTCGTGTTCGACCTCATGGGAACGTTGCTGCACGATCCCTACCGCACCGCCTACGCCCGGGCGTCCGGCTGCACCTTCGAGGAATTCCAGCGAGCCCGCTCGCCGGAGGTGTACGACCGCTTCGAACGCGGCCACATCGACGAGGACGCCTATTGGGGCAGTCTGCGCGCGCACGGCGTCGATGTCGACGTGCGCACTTTCCACCGGCTGCGGCGGGCCGGGTACCGCTGGCTCGGCGGGATGCGTGCGCTGCTGCGTGACTGCGCGGCCGCACACCCCACCGTCATCGGCTCCAACTATCCGGTGTGGATAGCCGACGCCACGCGTCTGATCCCCGAGGAGCCGGCCGTGGACGTCTTCGCTTCCTGCGATCTCGCGGTCCGCAAACCCGACGCCCGCTTCTTCGAGGCCGTCGCCCGTGCGACCGGTCGAAGCGTGGCCGAGCTGGTACTCGTCGACGACAAAGAGGAGAACGTCCGCGCGCTCCTGGCGCTGGGCGGTCGCGCCGTCCACCACACCTCTTCCCGGTCCACCCGGCAGGCCCTGGTCGACCACGGTCTCCTGCCGGCCGCACCGCGAAGAGCACCGTCCGGAGCCGGCGGCACGAGGTAGGCCGTCTCCGGACGGAGCGTCGCGGCCCGGTGCTCGATCGTCCCGCACCGTAATCGTGTCGACAGGATTGTCCCTCACACCGTACCGGCGTATATCCAGGCGGGGGCCGTCCGTCACTTCCTGCTCCGTCGGAGCAGCGTGCCGAACCGGCCCGCACTGCGCCCGCATGCTCCCGCACACCCCGTCAGCAGCCGATGCGGTCCTTCCTTCCCCAGGAGGAGCTCATGTTCGCCAGATCCCGGCCGAGCCGGTACCTGCCCAGCGCGCTGAGAAGAACTGTGCAAGCCCTCGTCGTGGTGGGCCTTTTGAGCCTGCTCGCCGTGCCCTCGTCCGCTTCGGCGGTCGACCTGCCCTGGTCCCCCGGCAGCTCGTCCGGCGCGTTCAACAGCCTCACCAGCGTGAGCAACCCCGACTGGATGAGCCAGGTCCCCGATTCCGTCGGGCTGGGTCGGATGTCGATCCCCGGCACGCACGACACCCTCGCGATCCACAGCGGCATCGCGCCCTGGTACTGGGAAACCCAGGAGAACCACGGCGACAGCGCCGACACGCTCACCGCCCAGCTGAACGCCGGCATCCGTGAGATCGACATCCGCGTCAGGGTCGTCAACAACGGCACGGCGTTCGCCGTCCACCACACGAACGTCTATGAGCACGCGAACTTCGACGACGTCCTGACCAAGGCGGGGGCGTTTCTCGCCGCACATCCGGGCGAGACCATCATCCTGAAACTGGCCGGGGAATGCGGTTACGGATCCGGCATCGGATACTGCACGGACGACCCGTCCTCCACGACAGGGGCCGACAGGGCCCGCATCTTCAGGAGCTACCTGGCCCGCTACCCGGGCCTTTTCTGGGCACCGTCCGTCGCCGGGACCGGCACCGCGGCCACCCCTGCCCTCGGACAGGTCCGCGGCCACATCGTCCTGGCCTCGTTCGGCAACGGCGTCGACGGCTACGGCCTCACCGGCCTCGACACCGGGAACATCCCCTGGACGGAGTGCAACCTCGACACGCGGTGGTCCGAGATCCAGACCCGGCTTCAGCAGGTGGCCGGCGACACGACCGACGTCGTCGACTCCACGGGACTGTCTGCCAGCTGCCCCCCGTTCGGCGCCACCTACGCCGACATCGCCAACGGTTACGGCGGCGGCCAGGGAATGAATCCGCACCTGCTGGACTACCTGGGCACCCATGACGGCCACAGCGGCGTGATCGAGATGGACTGGCCCGGCGGCCGACTCATCGCCACCATCATCGAACGCAACGTCCTCAGCCGTAACCAGTTGTGGAAGAACACCCGCAACCCCGACGGCAGTTGGCAGCAGTTCTCCGCCGTGCCGGGAGCCGAGGGCCGAGGACCGTTCACCTCCCTCGGACCGCCCATCACGTCGCTGCACGACCAGGCGATCGCCGGCCTGCCCGACAACACGGCACGGATGGTCGCGGTCGGCACCGCGGGACAGACATGGACGGCGGCCCAGAACGCGACGGGAACGGTGGGCGACTGGCAAGCCCTGGACACCCCGGCGAACCGGACACCCGTCAACGTCGCGGTGACCGGCATGCGCGACGGCAGCACGCAGATCGCCGCCGTCATGCCCGACCACGGCCTGTACCTCGAAACCCGGCGAGCCGACGGCACGGTCACCGGGTTCCAGCGGGTACCCGGCCAGAGCCCGGGAACCGACTGGTCAGCCGTCGGCGTCGCCCTGGCCGGAATGCCCGACGGGAGCACACAGGTGCTGTCCGTCAATCACGCGGACGGACTGCTCTACCTTGTCGTGCGCAGGCCCGGCGGCACCTTCGGCGACTGGAGTGAGGTGCCCGGGATCGCGGGCGAGCGGGGTTTCCAGGCCCACGACCTGGCGATCACCGCCATGCAGGACGGCTCGTCGCAGCTTGTCGCGCTCGGCCCGGAGAACTGGGTCTACCACCAGATACGTTCGGCCTCCGGCGCGTACACCGGATTCGCCCGGATGAACGGGTACAGCGGTGCGTCGACGTTCACCGCCACCTCCGTGAGCATCGCGGGCATGTACGACGCCGGCTCGGCGCAGGTGGTCGCCGTGGGCATCGACGGCCGCGTCTACCACAACGGCCGCTTCCCCAACGGCACCTGGACCGGCTGGGCACCTCCGGCAGGCCCCTTCGGCTCCGCCGGCATCACAGCCGACCCCGTCAGCATCACCGCACTCCCGAACAACCAGAGCATCGTGCTCGCCACCGTCTACAAGCCGTAGCATCCCAACCTCCTGCGTCTGGGCTCGGTGCGCGCCGACGAACCCGAGGCCGCAGAAGCATGCTGGTTGGCATCGTCGCCTCGGCCTTGGGCGACACGAGTGAAGGGCGAGCTGTGTTCTACTACCTGCTCAAGTACGTGTTGCTCGGTCCCCTCCTCCGGCTGGTCTTCCGGCCCCGGATCGAGGGGCTGGAGCGGGTGCCGGAGTCGGGGGCGGCGATCGTCGCCGGGAACCATCTCTCCTTCTCCGACCACTTTCTGATGCCGGCGATCCTCAAGCGCCGCATCACGTTCCTCGCCAAGGCCGAGTACTTCACCGGGCCGGGTCTGAAGGGGCGGCTCACCGCGTTCTTCTTCCGCAGCGCCGGCCAGATCCCGGTGGACCGCTCGGGCAAGGAGGCGGGGCAGGCCGCGATCCGGGAGGGGCTCGGTGTGCTCGGCAAGGGCGAATTGCTCGGCATCTACCCGGAGGGCACCCGCTCGCACGACGGACGGCTCTACAAGGGCAAGGTCGGGGTCGCCGTGATGGCGCTGCGGGCCGGCGTGCCGGTCGTGCCGTGCGCGATGATCGGCACGTTCGAGGCGCAGCCCCCGGGCAAGGTGATCCCGAACATCCACCCCGTCGTCATCCGCTTCGGCGAGCCGCTGGACTTCTCGCGCTACGCCGGCATGGAGCACGAGAAGGCGGTGCTGCGGGCCATCACCGACGAGATCATGTACGCGATCCTCACGCTGTCCGAGCAGGAGTACGTCGACGAGTACGCGGGCGTCGTCAAGGCGCGGGAGGCGCAGGAGGCGGAGCGGAGCAAGGGCGGGAAGGGCCGCCGGTTCCCACGGGCGCCGAGAAGCTGACCCGGCACCGGCTAAGGGGCGGCCGGATGTTCCGGCCGCCCCTCCCCGCCATGCGGGTCCGGGCCGGGTTACGGCTCCGGGGTCGCGTGCGGTGCGCAGGTCACGTCGGCGGAGTCCAGCGTGCCCTTGAGCAGGTAGGCGTCGACGCGGTCGTTGATGCAGGGGTTGACCAGGCCGGTCACGCCGTGCGAGCCCGCGCCCTCCTCGGTGATCAGGCGGGAGCCCTTGAACCGCCGGTGCAGGTCGACGGCGCCCGGGTAGGGGGTGGCCGCGTCACGCGTGGACTGCACGATGAGCACGGGCGGCAGGCCTCGGTGGGTGCGCACCTCGACCGGGGTGTGCTGCCGGGCGGGCCAGGTGGCGCAGGGCAGGTTCATCCAGGCGTTGGCCCAGGTCATGAACGGGTAGTCCCGGTTGAGCCGGGTGTTGTCCCGGTCCCACTTGTGCCAGCTGGTGGGCCAGTGGGCGTCGGCGCACTCCACGGCCGTGTAGACGGCATTGCTGTTCTCCGCCCGGATGTTGCCGGCCGTGTCCGCCAGGTCGGGGGCGGCGGCGTCGACCAGTGCCTTGGTGTCACCGGCGACGTACTTGCTGAACGTGGTCGCCACGGGCACCCACGAGGAGTCGTAGTACGGAGCGCTCTGGAAGTAGGAGATCAGCTCGGCGGGACCGACGACGCCGCCGAGGGGGTGCTTCTTGGCGGTGGCGCGCAGCTGGAGCCACTTGTCCTGGACGGCGGCGCGGGTCGTGCCGAGGTGGAAGTCGGCGTCGTGGGACGCGACCCAGTCCTCCCAGTCCTTCCAGCGGCCCTCGAAGGCGATGTCCTGGTTCAGGTTGGCCTGGTACCAGATGTTGGACCGCGCGGGGTCGACGACACTGTCCACGATCATGCGGCGCAGGTGGCCCGGGAACAGGGTGCCGTAGACGGCGCCGAGGTAGGTGCCGTATGAGACGCCGAGGTAGTTGAGCCGGCGCTCACCGAGGGCGGCCCGGATGACGTCGAGGTCGCGGGCGGTGTTCGGGGTGGTCATGTACGGCAGCATCGCGCCGCTGCGCTCGCCACAGCCCTCCGCGTACTCGCGGGCCAGCTTGCGCTGCGCGTTCTTGTCGGCGCCGGTGTCGGGCACCGGGTCCGCCTTGGGTGCCTTGACGAACTCCTGCGGGTCCATGCAGGAGATGGGCGCCGAGTGGCCGACGCCGCGCGGGTCGAAGCCGACGAAGTCGTAGGCCTTGGCCACCTTCGTCCACAGGGCGCTCTTGCCGGTGATCCTGCGCGGGAAGCTCAGGCCCGAGCCGCCGGGGCCGCCCGGGTTGTAGACGAGGGCGCCCTGCCGCTCCTGGGGGGTGCCGGTGCTGCCGGCGCGGTCGACGGCGAGCCTGATCTGCTTGCCGTACGGGCGGGCGTAGTCCACGGGCACGGTGACCCAGCCGCACTGGATCGGCTTGGCCAGTCCCCAGTCGTCGGGACATGCCTGCCAGTCGATGCCCTTCTTCGCGGCGCGGGCGGCGGCGATCTCGACGCCGTGGCCCGCACCGCCCGTGCCGTGCCGGGCCTCGGCGACGGCGGCGGGTGCCGAGACCGTCCCGGCTATCAGGGTCGCGGTGACGAGCGCCCCGGCTGAACCGAGCGCCCACAAGCGGCTCTTCGCAACGGTGTGCCTCAAGTCGGCCTGCCCCCTCCATTGGCTGTACATGGTCAGGCGAGACACTGTCAGCCGTACACAGCCCAGGCACAGGGGTCCGCACCGGTTCTTTGCCAATCCGATAACCGGAGAGCGGGGTCTCGTTGAGCGGACTGACCGGGCGGGCTACGGGTCGAGCAGCGCCAGCGCCTCGTCCAGCCGTCGGCGCAGCAGCAGCGCGTCCGCGGCGACGGCGGTGACCAGGGCGGCGGGCCCGGCGAGAGGCATCAGGGCGGCTCCCTCCCCCAGCATCCTCGCGTCCACCGGATGTGCGGCGAATTCCGGCCGCACGACGACCAGTTGTCCCAGCGCGCGGTGTCCGGCGAGCACGGCCGGGCCGTCCCAGCCGCCCGGCGCGCCCGGCCCGCAGGCGAGCTCCTGGTCCAGCACGGTTCTCCCGCCGACCCGCACCGCCAGTCGGCTCGTCAGCCGGCCCGGTTCCTCGCCCGCTCGCCCCAGCACCTGCTCCTCGCGCAGCACGAGCCGGGCGCCGGGGGCGAGGTCGGCGCGCGTGGCGACGTACAGGTCGCTGCCCTGGGCCGAGATCAACTGCTCTGGCAGCCAGTGCAGTTCGGCGCCCTCCGCCACGTCGAGCCGTACGTCGTAGCGCGCCGCGTCCGGACTCTGGCCGGGCAGGGCGAGGGTGGCGGCGGCCGAGCCGACGTGCAGCCCGGCGCCCGCCTCCACCCGGGCCGCCAGGGAGAAGTGGTCGCCGCCGAGCGGGCCGCTCATCGCGCCTACCAGCATGACCCGTGCCTCGCCGCCGCCCGCCCGGGTGCGGCGGAGCGCCAGGGGCCCCTCGCCGTCCAGCACGGGCAGGGCCGTACCGCCGCGCCCGTCGGCCCGCGCGACGACCCGGGCGCTCGCCCGGACCGCGGCCGCCCTCACGCGGCCCACGCGGCGAGCCGCTCCCGCACCCAGCCGGCCACGTCCGCGACACCGCCGTCCGCGCGCAACGACTGGAAGACGACGGGGAGTCCGGCCCGCTGCGCCTCGGCGTCGGCGGCCATCCGGGCCAGGTCGGAGCCGACGTACGGCGCGAGATCGGTCTTGTTGACGACGAGCAGGTCGGCGGTGGTGACGCCGGGCCCGCCCTTGCGCGGGATGTCGTCACCGCCGGCCACGTCGATCACGAAGATCTGGGCGTCCACGAGCCCCTTGGAGAAGGTCGCGGTCAGGTTGTCCCCGCCCGACTCCACGAGCACGAGGTCCAGCGGCCCGACCGCGTCCTCCAGGTCCTCCACCGCTTCGAGATTGGCGGAGATGTCGTCCCGGATCGCGGTGTGCGGACACGCCCCGGTCTCGACGGCCGCGATCCGCTCCGGCGGCAGCACCGCCTCCCGCAGCAGGAACTCCGCGTCCTCCCGGGTGTAGATGTCATTGGTCACGACAGCCAGCGCCAACTCGTCCCGCAGCGCCCGGCACAGCGCGGCGACCGTGGCGGTCTTCCCGGACCCCACGGGCCCACCCAGCCCGATCCGCATGGCCCGCCGCGTCCCGTCGGGCCGACAGGCATCGGCACTGACGGCACCGGGGCCGGGGTGGAGGTGATCAAGATGCATAGGAAACTCCAGGTGAAATCAAGCCCGTCCGGTGTTCGAGGACGAGGCCGAAGGCCGATAGGGGGGCACGGGGGCGCAGCCCCCGAAAGTCGGGAAGGGCAGGGGCGGCGGGGCCAAGACCCCTGGACGGCCACCCCTCAGGAGGCGAACAACCGTACGCCCCACCCCGCGTGCCACTGCGCCCCCACCTCCAGCAGAGGCCCGGACGCCGCGGGAAGGGCGGCGACCCCCTCCACCCCCACCCGCCGCGCCGCCGACACCGCCCGCTCCACGAGCTCGTCCATCTCGGGCGCCAGCCGCGCCAACACCCCACTCGCGTCGAACGGATCGAGGCTCAGCAACCGCACCACGGCGCTCGCCGGCCCACTCACGCTCTCGTACACCGCGCAGTACGCAGCATCCTCCGCCCCCAGCCCCGCCGCCCGCGCGGCCACCCCCAGCACCACCGGCTGATGGGCCCCCTTGGGGAACTCCCCCGCCAGAGCGTCAAGTCCGGTCGAAGGCCAGCTCGCCCGCGCCGCCCGCGTCAACTGCCGTCCGAGCCGCCGCGCGGCACTCCGCAACGCCGGTGAGGGCGTCCGCGCGTCCGCCGCCGCGTCCAGCTCCCGGGGATCGCACCCCAGCGCGGCGGCGGCCGCCAGCGCCCCCGCCACCAGCCCCGCGGTGTGCAGCCGGCCGCGGCAGAACGCCTCCAGGCTCGCGGCCGAGGTGATCCGGCCCGCCTTGACCGCGGCCTCCGCCCCGCCGGAGTGGGCGTGTCCCCCGGCGGGAAACCGGCCGTCGGCCAGGACGAGCAGTGCCGCCCGTGACGTGGAGGCGGCCATCAGAAGAGGAAGTACCGCTGGGCCATGGGCAGTTCGACGGCCGGAGTGGCCTCGACCAGCTCCCCGTCGATGCGCACGGCGAAGCTGTCGGGGTCGACGCGCACGTCCGGGCGGGCGTCGTTCTCCCGCATGTCGGCCTTGCCGACCGCGCGGGTGGACTCGATCGCCACGAACCGCCTGCCGAGCCGGAGGCGTTCCGGCAGCCCGTCCTCGATCGCCGACGGCGCCACGAAGTTCACCGAGTTCGAGGCCGGGGCGCGGCCGATCGCGCCGAACATCGGGCGGGGCAGGACCGGTTGCGGGGTGGGGATCGACGCGTTGGCGTCGCCCATCTGCGCGTAGGCGATCTGGCCGCCCTTGAGCACGAGGAGCGGCTTGACCCCGAAGAAGGCGGGCTCCCACAGCACCAGGTCGGCGAGTTTGCCGGTCTCGACCGAGCCGATCCGGCCGGCGAGGCCCTGGGCGAGGGCCGGGTTGATCGTGTACTTGGCGACGTAGCGCCGTACCCGGTGGTTGTCGGCGCGGGTGTCGCCCGGCAGGGCGCCGCGCCGGCCCTTCATGACGTGGGCGGTCTGCCAGGTCCGCATGATCACCTCGCCGACACGGCCCATGGCCTGGGAGTCGGAGGAGATGATCGAGATCGCCCCGAGGTCGTGCAGGACGTCCTCGGCGCCGATGGTGGACGGCCGGATCCGGGACTCGGCGAACGCGAGGTCCTCGGGGACGGCCGGGTTGAGGTGGTGGCAGACCATCAGCATGTCGAGGTGTTCCTCGACGGTGTTGACGGTGAACGGGCGGGTCGGGTTGGTCGAGCTGGGCAGCACGTGCGGCTCGGAGACCACGGTCATGATGTCGGGTGCGTGCCCGCCGCCGGCGCCCTCGGTGTGGTACGAGTGGATGCTCCGGCCGGCGATCGCGGCGAGCGTGTCGCCGACGAACCCGGCCTCGTTGAGGGTGTCCGTGTGGATGGCGACCTGGACACCGGTCCGGTCCGCGACGGTGAGCGCCGCGTCGATGACGGCCGGGGTGGACCCCCAGTCCTCGTGCAGTTTCAGGCCGAGGGCGCCGCCGCGGATCTGGGACAGCATCGCCTCGTGGGAGACGGTGTTGCCCTTGCCGAGGAATCCGACGTTGACCGGGTGGGCCTCCATGGCCTCGAACATCCGGGCGAGGTGCCAGGGGCCGGGGGTGACCGTGGTCGCCTTGGACCCCTCGGCCGGTCCGGTGCCGCCGCCGACGAGTGTGGTGATGCCGGACGCGAGCGCCTCGTCGGCGACCTGCGGGCAGATGAAGTGCACGTGCGCGTCGATGGCGCCGGCGGTGAGGATCCGCCCGTTGCCCGCGATGATCTCGGTCTCGGGTCCGATGACGAGGTCGCGGTGGACGCCGTCCATGGTGTCCGGGTTGCCGGCCTTGCCGATGCCGGTGATCAGGCCGTCGCGGATGCCGACGTCGGCCTTGACGATGCCCCAGTGGTCGACGATGACGACGCCGGTGACGACGGTGTCGGGGGCGCCGTCGGCGCGGGTGGCCCGGGACTGGCCCATGGACTCGCGGATGACCTTGCCGCCGCCGAAGACGGCCTCGTCGCCGCTGCTGCCGGGGCCGCCTGCGCGGTCCTCCTCGATCTCGATCAGCAGATCGGTGTCGGCGAGCCGGATCCGGTCGCCGGTGGTGGGGCCGAACAGGTCCGCGTAGGCGGCGCGGGAGACCTCAGGCATCGAGCGCGCCTCCGGTCTCCCCGCGCAGTCCGGGCACGATCCGGGCGCCGGCGAGGGGTACGAGTTCCACGGCGACGGGGACACCGGGCTCGAAGCGCACGGCGGTGCCGGCGGCCACGTTCAGCCGCTTGCCGCGCGCTGAGGCACGGTCGAACTCCAGGCCGGGGTTGGCCTCGGCGAAGTGGTAGTGGGAGCCGACCTGGACGGGGCGGTCGGCGGCGTTCAGGACGGTCAGGCGGGTCACCTCGCGACCCTCGTTGCAGTGCACGGGCTCGTCGGCGAAAAGCAGCTCTCCGGGAATCACGTCAGCCCCCTCAGACGATCGGCTCGTGGACGGTCACGAGCTTGGTGCCGTCCGGGAAAGTGGCTTCGACCTGCACGTCGTGGATCATCTCGGGGACGCCCTCCATGACCTCGTCCCGGGTGAGGACCTTGCGGCCGGAGGACATCAGCTCGGCGACGGTGCGACCGTCACGGGCGCCTTCCAGGACGTGCGACGTGATGAGGGCGACCGCTTCGGGGTGGTTGAGCCTGAGCCCGCGGGCCCGGCGCTTCTCGGCCACGTCGGCCGCCACATGGATGAGCAGCCTCTCTTGCTCGTGCGGGGATAGTTGCACGTCCCACCTCACAGGTCCTTGCTCCGGACCGTGCGGGGTCCGGTCGCCGCAGCCACCGCGACGGGGACAGGTGTAACACACAGACAAACTGCCCGAGCGGGGGCAACCCGGGCAGAAAAGCCCCTGGTGACGTGGATCGGCGGACTAGGACGCCGGAGTTTCAATGACGTTAACCAGGCTTTGAGCGGCGAATGACCGCGACTTGGGTTCGCCCATACCGGACAGGCGGCGCACGTACGGGAATTGACGGCGCGTACGCCGATGACGCCTCGCCCCTTCCACCCCGCGCCCCGCGCCTCGTTCAGGACCCGCCAGGCCCCCGGTGCTCGGCGGCGATCCCGAACCTCTGGCGTTCCGGGGCAGCGGGCCGGACCTCGTGGACCCCGGACACCGAGCTGATCACCTGCTCCTCGGCCGTCTCGTCGAGCGCGGCCAGCCGTTCGAGATCGGCGGCCGAGACCAGCGCGACGAGCGGCTTGCCGTGCCGTGTGACGACGACGCGCTCATCGCCGTACACCACCCGGTTGATCAGGTCGGCCAGCTCGGCCCTGGCTTGCGTCACCGGAATCTCGTAGGCCATGGGTCCATCCTATCGCGTCCCGTACGTTGCGTACGTCCTGTACATTTTTTACAGACGCGGGGCCGTCCCAGGCCCGGCCGCGAGGAGGGGTACACGCATGTCCCGAACGTCCGCCCGCCATGTCCTGCCCGAATTCACCGAGCGCACCGGCTCCGGGCACCGAACCCTCGACCCGTACTCGAAGCTGTTCGACGACCGGATCGTCTTCCTCGGCACCCACCTCGACGACACGGCCGCCAACGATGTGACGGCACAGTTCATGCAGCTCGAACACGCCGCCCCGGACCGGGACATCTCGCTGTACCTCAACTGCCCGGGCGGCTCGCACAGCGCGATGACAGCCGTCTACGACACGATGCGGTACGTCAGTTGCGACGTGGCCACCTACTGCCTGGGGCAGGCCGCCTCGGCCGCGGCGGTGCTGCTCGCGGCGGGGACGCCGGGGAAGCGGTTCACTCTGCCGGGCGCGCGCATCGTGCTCGAACAGCCCTCCCTGTCCGAGCCGGTGACGGGCATGCCGAGCGATCTGGCCATCCAGGCACAGGAGTTGGCCCGGGTCCGCGCGCTGATGGAGGAACTGCTCGTCCGGCACACCGGGCGCGACGCGGAGCGGGTCCGCGACGATCTGGAACGGGTGCTCGTGCTGGACGCCCCGGCAGCCGTGGAGTACGGCCTGGTGGACGGCGTCGTACCGCGGCGCGGGGCCGCGCCGACTGTCCCGGGCGCTCCGGGCGCGAGGTGAGCCGCCGGTGCTGCCCGAGGAACTTCCGCCCCTGCCCGCGCTGACGCGCGCGGAGGGTGAGCTGGTCGACCGGTACCTGGACGTCGTCGACCTGCTGGGCCGCGTCAATCCGGCCCGGGACGCCGACACCTACCGCGCCCTGCGGGCCGCTCAGGCCCTGGTGCGCAAGGCGGAGGAGTTGCGGGACGCGCTCGCCCTGATGCACCGGCGCGGCGAGACGGAACTGCACGGGGAGACCCTGGCGCGGGCGATGCGCGTGCTGGACGGCGACCGGCGGACCGCACGGCTCGTCCTGCCGCCCGGCGGGCCGGGCTGACCGGCCCCGCCGGCCGATGCCGGGCCCGGCCGAATCCGTCCCCGGGCCCCGCTCGGCACGTCGTTCGGGCTGGAGTTGAAACGGCCCGAACGACGGACCCACGTCCGGCGTATTTTCAGCATTTTTACTGTCCTTTTCGAGGACCGGCCGGCTTGCGCGGCGCATTGGGCCGTACGGCGCAATCGAGGGTTTCGGGCCAGGTCCGGGTCCCCGTACGGCACCTGACGATGTCTCGAACACAGTGAAGTCCACCCGAACGGGCGAGTGGTGAGTAACGCCACAAAGGGGCGGTTCCGTTGGGATTTTCGGACACGTGTGAGTGAAGATCCCTGACTGACGACAAGCCCCCGCCACAGCGGCGGGGCGGTCCGGGCGGACGCCGAGTCCTGCCGCCGCCCGGATGACCGGTCGACAGGAGTGGATCGGCAGGAGTGGAGGACCCGAGCAAGACGGGTCGCCGGCACGGACGTTCGTCGCAGACGGGCGGATGTGCCGCGCGGCCCTTGGGGTGAAGTCGCGGGAACGCGACCGGGCAACTTCGCCAGCCCGAATCCGACAGGTCATCCTTCACAGGCGGCTGACGAAGGGTTGCGCATGACTGCGCTCAATCGTGTCCCGTCGCTGATGGCACGCGCCGGTACGGCCTCTGCCCTCACCCTCGCGGCCGTGGGCGGCACCATCGTGGCCCCGGGCCTGTCCGCCGACGCCTCGGCCGCCACCATGGCGACGAAGGCCCTCCGGGTCGCGGCGTCCAAGAAGGGCTCCCCGTACCAGTGGGGGGCCACCGGGCCGCGCAGGTTCGACTGCTCCGGGCTCACGCTGTACTCGTACAAGAAGGCGGGCAAGAAGCTGCCCCGCACGGCGGCACAGCAGTACAACCGGACCCACCACATCTCGGCCGGCCACCGAAAACCGGGCGACCTGGTGTTCTTCCACTATGGATCCAGCGTCTACCACGTCGGCATCTACGCCGGGAAGGGAAAGATCTGGCACGCACCGAGGACGGGGGATGTGGTGAAGCTGGAGAAACTCTGGACCAAGCACGTCTGGTACGGCCGGGTCGGCTGACCCGGCTCCATGACTTGAGCGGCGCGGCTCCGGACGGGGGCCGCGCCCCGTGCTCTCCCGCCGGCCCGACCTCAGGTCGGCCCGCCTCAGGTGCCTGCCGGGCCGCCCCAGGCTTCCTGCAGGCCCGCCCCAGGACGCCTTTCGGCCCGCCCTACGTTTCCTGCTGGCCGGCGGCCGGTACCGGTTCCGCCGGGGCCGTCCAGGGCAGTTCGATCAGCACCGTCTTGCCGCCCTCGCGCGTAGGCCGGACGCGGAGCCTGCCGCCGCACTCGGCGGTGAGCCAGCGGATGATGACCATGCCGCGGCCGTTGTCCTGCTGGACGGCCGCCGGAAGTCTCTTCGGGAAACGCGGGTGACTGTCCGTGACGCCGATGCGCAGGTCCTCGTCACGGTCCAGGGCGAGGTCCACCGTGAACGTGGGGGACTGCCCGAAGGTGTGCTGTACGGCGTTGGTGGCGAGTTCGGAGACGATGAGCCGCACGGTGTCAGCCGCGTCGGTGTCCGACGGCAGGCCCCACTCCGCGAGGGTGCCCAGCACGTAGGCGCGGGCCGCGGAGACCGAGGCGGGATCGCTCGGCAGAGTGACGGATGCTTCCAGGTGGTCTGCCATGGCGATGTCGTCCCTTTCCCCCGGGGCCGCGGTCCGACAAGGAGCGGCTGGTTCGAGTACGGTCCCGGACTGGTGCTTCCTCGTCAGACTGCCACCACCGGACCGGTCACGGGGAGCGATCCACCAAGATATGCATATATCTGTCGCTCGATGCGGTGAACTCTGCGACGGCAGAGCGTATTTGGGCGGCCCGTAAGGAGTAATGGCGAGTGAGGAGGAGCCCATGCAGAACGGTCCCGCGGTGCGGCGCCGCAAACTGGGCGCCGAACTGCGCGCGCTGCGCACCGGAGCGGGGCTCACCAGTGGCGACGCGGCCCGCCTGGTGGGCTGGCACCAGTCGAAGGTGAGCCGTATCGAGACCGGCGCCAGCGGGGTGAAACCGGCCGATGTGCGGTTACTCCTCGACACCTACGGGGTCGACGACGGGCAACTGCGCGAGTTGCTGCTGGGGTTGGCGGGGTCGGAGCACGCGAGCGCCCGGCACCGCTGGTGGCACGCCTACCGGGGGATCCTGCCGCCGGCCTACCGGGACTTCATCAGCCTGGAATCGCAGGCGAGCGGCATGCGCACCCTGGAGACCACGGTGGTGCCGGGGCTGCTGCAGACGCCCGAGTACGCACGCGCTGTGACCCGGTCCGCGGTGGAGGGCCTCGACGAGGAGCGGCTGGACGCGCTGGTGGAGGTGCGCCTGGCCCGGCAGGACGTGCTGCGCTCGGATCCCCCGCTGCGGCTGAGCGCGGTGCTGGACGAGGCGGTGCTCCGGCGCGAGGTGGGCGGACCGGAGGTGATGGCCCGTCAGCTCAGACGGCTGGCGGAGGCGGCGCGGCTGCCCCAAGTCAGGCTCCAGGTACTGCCGTTCGCGACCGGGGCGCACGTCGGCCTCACCGGCCCTTTCGTTATCTTCTCCTTTCCGAGCACTTCTGATCTGGACGTGGTTGTTCTGGACCAGTTGACGAGTAGCCTCTATCTGGAACGGAAAGAAGACCTCCAGGCGTACGCGGAGGCCTTCAACACCCTTCGGATCCACGCCCTTTCACCCGAGGACTCGGTGGACTACATCACCGCGATAGGTGACGGCGCGTAGAGGAGGCACCATGACCGCACTGCCTCGGAACGTCCCTTCCAGCACCGATCTGCCCGGCGTGCGATGGCTGCGCAGCAGCTACAGCACGGGCGCGAACAACTGCGTGGAGACGGCCCGGCCGCACTCCGGCCGCGGGGCCGGGCTGCTCGCCGTGCGCGACTCCAAGCGCCCGACCGGACCCGCGCTGCTCTTCTCCCCGGAGAGCTGGGCGGGCTTCCTGACCACGCTCCACTGACCGACCCCTACGAAACCCCGTCGGCACTCGTGCGACGCCCGGCCGTGTCACGCCGACTCATGGTCGAGTCTCGCCGATCACTCGTACAGCGCGTTCGATCTCGGCCCCGGACAGGTCCGCTCGGGCGGTCAGCCTGAGCCGTGAGATGCCGTCGGGCACGGAGGGAGGACGGAAACAGCCCACGGCCAGCCCGGCCGTACGGCAGTCCGCCGCCCAGCGCACGGCCTGCTCCGGGGACGGGGCCCGCACGGAGACCACCGCGGCGTCCGGACGCACCGCCTCCAGACCCGCGGCGGTCAGCCGTGCGTGCAGCTCCGCGGCGACCTCGCGGGCCCGCGCGGCCCGCTCCGGCTCGCGGCGCAGCAGCCGCAGCGCCGCCAGGGCGGCGCCGGCCGCCGCCGGGGCGAGTCCGGTGTCGAAGATGAAGGTACGGGCGGCGTTGACCAGGTGGTCGATCACCCGGGCCGGACCGAGCACCACGCCGCCCTGGCTGCCCAGCGACTTGGACAGGGTGGCCGTGACGACCACGTCGTCCGCGCCCGCGAGCCCGGCCGCCTGCGGCGCGCCCCGGCCGCCGTCGCCCAGCACGCCGAGTCCATGGGCGTCGTCGACGACCAGGCCGGCGCCGTACTCCCGGCACGCGTCGGCCAGCGCGGCCAGCGGCGCCTGGTCGCCGTCCACCGAGAACACCGTGTCGGATACGGCGATCGCCGCGCCGTCGTGCGTGCCCAGCGCCTTGCGCACGGCCTCGGGGTCGGCGTGGCCGACCACCTGGGTGGTGCCCCGGGCGAGCCGGCAGCCGTCGATGAGCGAGGCGTGGTTGCCCGCGTCGGAGACGATCAGCGAGCCGTGCGGGCCGAGCGCGGTGACCGCGGCCAGGTTGGCCGCGTAACCGGAGGAGAAGACCAGCGCCGCCTCGAACCCGCAGAAGTCCGCCAGCTCGCGCTCGAGCTCGGCGTGCAGCTCGGTGGTGCCGGTGACCAGCCGGGAGCCGGTGGAGCCGCCGCCCCAGGTCCGGGCGGCCGCTGCCGCCCCGTCGGCGACCTCGGGGTGGTGGGCGAGGCCCAGGTAGTCGTTGCTCGCCAGGTCCAGCAGCGGCGAGTCGGCGGGGCGCGGGCGCAGGGTCCGTACGAGACCGGCCCGGCGCCGCGCCTGTGCCTGCTCGTCGATCCAGCCGAACGCCATGGGTCCTCCGGGGCTTTTGTAGGTAGCGGACAGACACTAGCGGCACGGGCAGGCACCCAGGGTGTGGCAATACCCACACGTCGAAGCGTCTCTGTTGTGCAAACTCTCCTTGGCCCGAAGCGGTCCCGTAGGACAGGATCAACTTTCATGGACCTGCTGAACACGCTGGTGGACAAGGGGCTTCGGCGCGAGCTGCCGACCCGCGAGGAAGCGCTCGCCGTACTCGCCACCTCCGACGACGATCTGCTCGATGTGGTGGCCGCGGCCGGCAAGGTACGCCGGCACTGGTTCGGCCGGCGCGTGAAACTCAACTACCTGGTCAACCTGAAGTCGGGGCTGTGCCCGGAGGACTGCTCCTACTGCTCCCAGCGGCTGGGCTCCAAGGCCGACATCCTGAAGTACACCTGGCTCAAGCCCGGCGAGGCCTCCGAGGCCGCCGCCGCGGGCCTGGCCGGCGGTGCCAAGCGGGTCTGCCTGGTGGCCAGCGGGCGCGGTCCCACGGACCGTGACGTGGACCGGGTCTCCGAGACCATCAAGACCATCAAGGAGCAGAACGAGGGCGTCGAGGTGTGCGCCTGCCTCGGGCTGCTCTCCGACGGCCAGGCGGAGCGGCTCCGCGAGGCGGGCGCGGACGCCTACAACCACAACCTCAACACGTCCGAGGGGACGTACGGGGACATCACGACCACGCACACGTACGCCGACCGGGTGGACACGGTGCAGAAGGCGCACGGCGCCGGTCTGTCCGCCTGCTCGGGTCTGATCGCGGGCATGGGCGAGAGCGACGAGGACCTGGTGAACGTGGTCTTCTCGCTGCGCGAGCTGGACCCGGACTCGGTGCCGGTGAACTTCCTCATCCCGTTCGAGGGCACCCCGCTGGGCAAGGAGTGGAACCTCACCCCGCAGCGCTGCCTGCGCATCCTGGCGATGGTCCGGTTCGTCTGCCCGGACGTCGAGGTGCGGATCGCGGGCGGCCGTGAGGTCCACCTGCGCACGATGCAGCCGCTGGCCCTGAACCTGGCGAACTCGATCTTCCTCGGTGACTACCTGACCAGCGAGGGCCAGGCGGGCAAGGCCGACCTGGAGATGATCGCGGACGCCGGGTTCGAGGTGGAGGGCACCGGGGAGATCACGCTGCCCGAGCACCGGGTGACGGCGGGCGGCGGAGGCTGCGGGTCGCACGCGGAGCCCGGGTGCGGGTCGCACGCGGAGGCCGGCTGCGGGTCCGTCTGCGGTTCGCACGAGGGGCAGGACGTGTGCGGTGCGGCGGCGGAGTCCGCGCCGGGCACGGAGTCGGCGGCGGCCGTGAACGAGCCGCGCACCGACCTGGTCGCCGTGCGTCGCCGCGGTGCCGGAACGGACCTCGCGCCCAATGCCTGACCTGGGCGTGCCCGAACTGCTGGAGCTGGACCGGCGGCACGTGTGGCATCCGTACGGTCCGATGCCCGGACGGGTCGAACCGCTCGTCGTGGAGTCGGCGAGCGGGGTCCGGCTGAAGCTCGCGGACGGCTCGGGCGAACTGGTCGACGGCATGGCGTCCTGGTGGTCGGCGATCCACGGGTACGGCCACCCGGTCCTCGACGAGGCCGCGCGGCGCCAGCTCGGCCGGATGAGCCATGTGATGTTCGGCGGGCTCACGCACGAGCCCGCCGTACGCCTGGCGAAGCTCCTTGTCGACATGTCACCCGAGGGCCTCGAGCACGTGTTCCTCGCCGACTCCGGTTCGGTGTCGGTCGAGGTCGCGGTGAAGATGTGCCTGCAGTACTGGCGCTCGCTCGGCCGGCCGGAGAAGCGGCGGCTGCTCACCTGGCGGGGCGGCTACCACGGGGACACCTGGAACCCGATGTCGGTGTGCGACCCCGAGGGCGGGATGCACGACCTGTGGACCGGGGTTCTCCCGCGCCAGGTGTTCGCGGACGCGCCCCCGGCCGAGTACGAGGAATCGTACGCCGACCAGCTGCGCGAGACGGTCGAGCGGCACGCGCACGAGGTGGCCGCGGTCATCGTGGAGCCGGTGGTGCAGGGCGCCGGCGGGATGCGGTTCCACTCCCCCGCGTATCTGCGGGTGCTGCGGGAGGCGTGCGACGCCCACGACGTGCTGCTGGTGTTCGACGAGATCGCGACCGGATTCGGCCGCACCGGTGCGCTGTTCGCGGCGGAGCACGCGGCCGTCACGCCGGACGTGATGTGCGTGGGCAAGGCCCTGACCGGCGGATACCTGACGATGGCGGCCACGCTGTGCACCGCCCGGGTGGCCGACGGCATCTCGCGCGGCGAGGTGCCGGTGCTCGCCCACGGGCCGACGTTCATGGGCAACCCGCTGGCGGCGGCCGTAGCCTGCGCCTCGATCGAACTGCTGCTCGGTCAGGACTGGCGGGCCGAGGTCAAGCGGATCGAGGCCGGGCTGCGGGACGGGCTGGCGCCGGCGCGTGAGCTGCCCGGCGTGCGGGACGTGCGCGTCCTGGGCGCCATCGGAGTGGTCCAGCTCGACCACGAGGTGGACATGGCCGTGGCGACCCGGGCCGCGGTGCGGGAGGGCGTCTGGCTGCGCCCCTTCCGCGACCTGATCTACACGATGCCGCCGTACGTCACCGGGGACGAGGACGTGGCACGGATCGCGCGCGCGGTGCGCGCCGCGGCACAGGAGGGTTGAGATGCCGGTACTGGTGGTCACGGGCACGGGCACGGAGGTCGGCAAGACGGTCACGACCGCGGCGGTCGCCGCCGCGGCGCGCGCGGCCGGCCGGTCGGTGGCCGTGCTGAAGCCCGCGCAGACCGGCGTGGGCCCGGACGAGCGCGGGGACGCCGCGGAGGTCGAACGGCTCGCGGGTCCGGTCACCATCGCCGAACTGGGCCGTTTCCCGGAGCCGTTGGCGCCGGGCACGGCGGCCCGCCGGGCCGGTATGACCCCGGTGCGTCCGCAGGAGGTGGCCGAGGCCGCGGCGAAGCTGGCCACCGAACACGATCTGGTGCTCGTCGAGGGCGCGGGCGGTCTGCTCGTGCGGTTCGACGAGGCGGGCGGCACGCTGGCGGACGCGGCAGTGCTGCTGCGCGCGCCGGTGCTGCTCGTCGCCTCGGCCGGTCTGGGCACGCTGAACACGACCGAGCTGACGGCCCGTGAGCTGCGCTCGCGCGACCTGGAGCTGGCAGGAGTGGTGATCGGCAGCTGGCCCGGCTCCCCCGACCTCGCGTCCCGCTGCAACGTCGAGGACCTGCCGGAGTGCGCGGGCGCTCCGCTGCTCGGCGCGGTCCCGGCCGGCGCTGCGGCGCTGCCCCCGGCCGCCTTCCGCACCGCGGCACCCACGTGGCTGGCCCCCCGGCTGGACGGCACGTGGGACGCGGAGGAGTTCCGGGCCCGGCAAGCACCGGAGGTGCCGTAGGGGCGCGGATGCGGTCCGGGTCCGGGAAGCGCCGGAAGCCCTGTAGGGGCCGGTGTCGGCCTGCACGGCTACGGAAGCGCGGTAGGAGCCGGCGCGACCTGCGCGGCTCCGGAAGCGCGTGAGGGCCGACGCCGACCCTTCCCACTCCGGAAGGCGCGTGGGGCCGGCGGCGCCTCTCCCAGCTGCGGAAGCGCCATGGGGGGCGATGTCGAGCCTCCCAGCTACGGAAGCGCCGTAGGAGCCGGCCTCGACCCTCCCAGCCGCGGGCATTCGTGCCGCTGGGGCGGCACGGGCGGCACGACCCGGCCCCGGACTGAGCGATGCCCGACGCCCGAGCGGCACGGCCCGGCTCCGGGCCGGGCGATGCGCCCCGGGAGGTGCCGTGGGCCCCGGAGGGCGCGCGGCTGCGGCGCAGGGCCGCGCGCGTGCCGCCGGCCGGGGGTGGCGTGGGGCGTTCCGGGGGACAATGGGCTCAAGGCCCCGTCCTCCGGGAGGTTGCCATGCGGCTGTTGTCCGCCGGCTCAGATGGCAAGGTGGCGCACGGTCCCGTCCACCATCCGGTGTTCGCCCGTTACTACGCGCGGTTCAGCGTGGACGCCGAGTCGCGGCTCGGCCTGGCCGACGTGCGGACCCGGCTGCTCGCGGGGCTGTCCGGGCGGGTGATCGAGATCGGCGCGGGCAACGGCCTGAACTTCGGGCGCTATCCGGGCACGGTCTCGGAGGTCGTCGCAATCGAACCGGAGCCGCTGCTCAGGCAGTTGGCGGTCGAGTCGGCGGTGCACTCCCAGGTGCCGGTCGATGTGGTGCCCGGCGCGGCGGAGGCCCTGCCGGTCAAGAGCGAGGCGTTCGACGCGGCCGTACTGTCCCTGGTGCTGTGCAGCGTGCGGGACGTGTCACGTGCGCTGAGCGAGGTGCGCAGGGTGCTCAAGCCCGGCGGCCAGGTGCGGTTCTTCGAGCACGGGAGGGGCGGTGGGCGCGTGATGACACTGACCCAGCGCACCCTGGACCGCACGGTGTGGCCGGCGCTGGCCGGCGGCTGCCATGTGTCCCGGGACCCGGTCGCCGCGCTGCGCGCCGCCGGCTTCGAACTGGGGCCGCTCCGGCGGCTGCTGGTGCCGGAGAAGGGCCCGGCGCTGCCCATGTCGTACTGCACGCTGGGCACCGCCTGGCGGCCCGGGGAACCCGCCCGCCGCTGACCGGGCGATCGCCCGGCCGTGCGGATCACAGGCTCCAGCGGCGCAGTTCCCGCGCGATGTCCGCCACACCCGCCTCGCCGCCCTTGACCAGCCGGGCCAGATCGCGGACCTGCTCGGGCGTGGTGACGACCTTCAGGCCGCTGGCGACCAGGTAGGCGTAGGCGACCGCGGAGGCGAACAGCGCGTTGGAGCGTTCCAGCGCCGGCACGTGGACGAGCAGTTGCAGCAGGGCGGCGGCGCGATCGTACGGGGTGTCGTAGACGGGCACGTCGAATATCTCGGCCCGATGGCGCGCGACGGCCGCGACCAGGGCACCCCAGTCGCTCACCTGCGGGTCCCCGGGCGTCTTCTGTTCGGCGAGCATGAGCAGCCAGGCGAGGTCGATACTGAGGTCGCTCAAGGGATCAGCGGCCGCCTTCGCCCGCGCCGCGCGCCTCGCCGAACTCCTCGGCGAACACCGACTCGTACTGCTTCATGAAGTCGGAGGCGGCGTCCACGAACGTCCGGCCGGCCTCCCCGGCGTCCTGTCTGACCAGCTCCTCGATGTAGCGGTTGACGCTCATACCGCGGGCCAGGGCGCGTTCGCGGGCCGCGCGGGCGGTGTCCTCGTCCACGCGCACGTTCAGCTGGGTCTTCGCCATACCTCGACGCTAGCGCTCAGGTGCTAGCAGGACAAGGGGCGCTCGGGGGCACCTGGATGCCCCTTACACGCGTGTCGTGCGCCCTCGGCCCCCCGGGGGATACCGGGTGTGCGCCCGGTCACACTACGCTCGGCCGGGACAAGGATGTCGGGACGAGGATGAGAGCCCGTCGAGACGACCGGGAGGCGGAATTGTCGACACCTGCTGCGCAGCACGCGCCGGGACACGCGCCGGACGGCGGGACCGCGTCCCGGGCGCGCGGGCTGACCAAGGCGTACGGCACCGGCGAGACGGCGGTGCTCGCCCTGGACTCGGTGGACGTGGACATCGCCCGCGGCCGGTTCACCGCCGTCATGGGCCCCTCGGGTTCGGGCAAGTCGACGCTCATGCACTGCCTGGCCGGGCTGGACACCGTGTCGGCCGGCCAGGTTTGGCTCGGCGACACCGAGATCACGGGGCTGAAGGACCGGGAGCTGACCCGGCTGCGGCGGGACCGGATCGGGTTCATGTTCCAGTCGTTCAATCTGATCCCGACGCTGAACGCGGCGGAGAACATCACCCTGCCGATGGACATCGCGGGCAAGAAGCCCGACCCGACGTGGCTGGACCAGGTCATCGACACCCTGGGGCTGCGGGACCGGCTGAAGCACCGCCCGGCCCAGCTGTCGGGCGGTCAGCAGCAGCGCGTCGCCTGCGCCCGCGCACTGGCCTCACGCCCCGAGCTGATCTTCGCGGACGAGCCGACGGGAAACCTGGACTCGCGCGCCGGCCTGGAGGTGCTGGGCTTCCTGCGCAGCGCCGTGGACGACCTCGGGCAGACCGTCGTGATGGTCACCCACGACCCGGGCGCCGCCGCCCACTCCGACCTGGTGCTGTACCTGGCGGACGGGCGGATCGTGGACGAGATGGAGCGGCCCACGTCGGAGGCGGTGCTGGAGCGCATGCGCCTCTTCTCGGGCGGCGGCCGCCGGGGCGCCTCGACCGGCGGGGCCAACCCGCCCTTCGGGGGAACGGAAAGGTCCGGCACGGCCGACGACACCGACGGCACCGTACGGGAGGCCTGACCGGGTGCTCAGAGCGACGCTGCGGAGTTTCCTCGCGCACAAGGGGCGGCTGGCGCTGTCGGCGCTGGCCGTCGTGCTGTCCGTGGCGTTCGTCGCGGGCAGTCTGATCTTCTCCGACACGGTCAGCCGCACCTTCGACCGGCTGTTCGCCTCCACCGCCGCCGATGTGACGGTGGCGCCGAAGCAGGACCTGAAGTCGTCCGTGCCGACGGGCGCCGTCCAGACCCTCCCCGCCTCCCTGCGGGACCGGGTCGCGCGGGTCGACGGGGTCGCGGCGGCCCACGCGGACGTGTCTGTGCAGAACATCGTGGTGGTCGACAGCCACGACAAGTCCGTCGGCCCGACCACCGGCGCCCCCACCATCGCCGCCGCCTGGTACGTCACCCACCGCAGCCCGGTGAGACTGACCTCCGGGCACGCCCCGCACGGCGCGGGCGAGGCGCTGCTGGACGCGGACACCGCCGCCAAGAAGCACGTCCGGGTCGGCGACACGCTGACCGTGCAGGCACAGCCGGGCAGCTTCCGGGTCCGGATCGTCGGCATCGCAACCTTCACCACGACCAACCCGGGTGCCGCGCTCGTCTTCCTGGACCCCGCGGTGGCCGGCCGTGAACTGCTCGGCTCCGCCGACCGCGCCACGAGCATCTCCGCGGACGCGGCCGAGGGCGTGAGCGACGCCGTGCTCAAGCACCGCATCGGGGCGGCGATCGGCACCGCCCACTACGACCTGAAGACCGCGAAGGAACAGGCCAAGTCGGCGGCGGCGAGCCTCGGCCCGTTCCTCGACGTGATCAAGTACGTCATGCTGGGATTCGCCGGCATCGCCGTCCTCGTCGGCGTCTTCCTGATCGTCAACACCTTCTCCATGCTGATCGCCCAGCGCACCCGCGAACTGGGCCTGCTGCGCGCGCTGGGCGCCGACCGGCGGCAGGTACGGCGGTCCGTGCTGACGGAGGCGCTGCTGCTCGGGCTGGTGGGCTCCACGCTGGGCCTGGCGGCCGGGATCGGGCTCGCGGTCGGGCTGATCCATCTGATGAGCGCCTTCGGGATGAACCTGAAGACCACCGAGATGGTCATCGGCTGGGGCACCCCGATCGTGGCGTACGTCGTCGGGGTGGGCGTCACCTTCGTCGCCGCATACCTCCCTGCGCGGCGGGCGGCGGGCGTCTCGCCGATGGCGGCGCTCTCGGACGCCGACGTGGCGGGCGTGGGCAAGCCGTTGAAGGTGCGGGGCGTCGTCGGCTCGCTGGTCGGAGCGGCCGGCGCGGCGGCGCTGGCCGGGTGCGCGGCGGCCACGAAGACCTCCTCGGCCGCGTCGCTGCTGGGGCTCGGCGTGGTGCTGACCCTGGTCGCGACGGTCATCGGCGGCCCGCTGCTGGTCCGGCCGGTGATCCGCGTCCTCGGCGCGGCCTTCCCCGCGCTGTTCGGTTCGGTGGGCCGGATGAGCCAGCGCAACGCCCTGCGCAATCCGCGCCGTACGGGGGCCACCGCGTCCGCGCTGATGGTGGGCCTCGCCCTGGTCGCCGGGATGTCCGTGGCGAGTTCCTCCATGTCGGCGTCGTTCGACCGGCAGATCGACAAGACGCTGGGCGCCGACTTCATCGTCCAGAACGCCAACTTCGCGCCGTTCACCAAGGAGGTCACCGGCGCGGTGGCCGGCACGCCCGGCGTCGGGCTCGTCGTACGGCAGCGACTCACCGCGATCGCCGTCCGGCTGCCGGACGGCAAGCGCGTCGAGACCACCGCCGCCGGATACGGGCCCCGGCTCGACGACGTCGCCCACGTCTCCTACGCGCGCGGGGACTCGGCGGCGGCGCTGGCCGACGGTCGCCTGGGGATGGACGCGGACTTCGCCAGGGACCACGGGGTGGGCCTCGGCACCGTGCTCCCGGTCGAGTTCCCGGGCGGGCGCAGTGCCCGGCTGACGGTCGGGGCTCTCACCGAGCAGGAGTCCGCCGAGGGGTTCGGCACCCAGGGCGGCGTGTTCTTCGGGCTCGCGACGGTCGAGAAGTACGTCCCCGGCGGCCAGGACTCCGTGCTCTACGTCAACGCCGCCCCCGGCACCGACCCGGTGAAGCTACGGCCCCGGCTGGAGC
Source organism: Streptomyces sp. NPDC047028 (assembly GCF_040644095.1). Taxonomy (NCBI): domain Bacteria; kingdom Bacillati; phylum Actinomycetota; class Actinomycetes; order Kitasatosporales; family Streptomycetaceae; genus Streptomyces; species Streptomyces sp. NPDC047028. The sequence goes on along the minus strand of NZ_JBEYVS010000002.1, from coordinate 134,583 downwards.
GGGCGCTCACGCCGTTCCCGCAGGTCCAGGTGCGCGACCAGGCCGACTACAAGAAGCTCGTCCACGACCAGATCGCAGTGCTGCTGTACCTGGTGTACGCCCTGCTCGGCCTCGCGATCGTCATCGCGGTCCTCGGTGTCGTCAACACGCTCGCCCTGTCGGTGGTGGAGCGCACCCGGGAGATCGGACTGCTGCGCGCGATCGGGCTGGGCCGGCGGCAGCTGCGGCGGATGATCCGGCTGGAATCGGTGGTGATCGCGGTCTTCGGGGCCGTCCTCGGGCTGGCCCTCGGGCTCGTGTGGGGCGTGTGCGTCCAGCGCGTGCTGGCTCTGCGGGGCCTGACGGCGCTGGCGATCCCCTGGGGCACCATCGTCGCCGTCGTGATCGGCGCGGCGGTGGTGGGTGTCGTCGCGGCCCTGCTGCCCGCGCTGCGGGCGTCGCGGATGAACGTGCTGGCGGCGATCGCGCACGAGTGAGAGGGGGTGCCCGGGCGGTCTGCCGGGCATCCGGTCCGCATGGTGGAAATGCCCCGGCCCGGTGGGTGCCCCGTGCTGGGCTGACGGCATGAACCGCATGAATGACGTGAGCCCGCCCGTGATACGCCCCGCCCGGGCCGACGACCTGGACGCCGTCCTCGCCTTCTGGAAGACGGCGGCCGAGGGCACCAGCATCAGCGACGACCGCGCCGGAGTGGAGCGGCTCCTCGCCCGCGACCCGGAGACCCTGCTCCTCGCCGAGTTGGACGGTGAGCTGGCCGGCACGGTGATCGCCGGCTTCGACGGCTGGCGCTGCCATCTGTACCGGCTCGCGGTGCATCCCGGGCGGCGGCGCAGGGGTGTCGGCTCCGCCCTGCTGGCGGCCGCCGAGGAGCGGTTCGTACGACTGGGCGGCCGGCGCGGGGACGCCATGGTGCTGATCCGCAACGAGCGGGCGCAGCACGCCTGGCGGGCCGCCGGATACGCGCCCGAGGAGCAGTGGCGGCGCTGGGTGAAGCCGCTCACGGACTGAGGCCCCACAGGTTCTTTGCCCATCCTTTACTATGGAGGGAGCACTCGGCCCCTCATGAAAGGTTGTGAGCGTCCGCCCATGGGCGATCCTCCCCGTGCGCGACACCGCGCGTTCCGCCCCGTCCTGACCGATCATGGGACCGGGGTGACCCGATGACCGAAGTGCTGCTCCTCCTGGTGGCGATCCTGCTCTCGCTCGCCTGTGGCGCGTTCGTGGCGGCCGAGTTCTCTCTGACGACGGTCGAGCGCGCGGAGCTGGAGCGGGCCGTCGAGCGCGGTGAGCGCGGTGCCGCGGGCGCCCTGAAGGCCGTACGGAACCTGACCTTCCAGCTCTCCGGCGCGCAGCTCGGTATCACCGTCACCAACCTGGTGGTCGGCATGCTCGCCGAGCCGTCCATCGCCAAGCTGCTCGCCGGCCCCTTCCAGGCCCTCGGCCTGTCCCGGTCCACGGCCACATCCGCCGCACTGGTGCTGGGTACGGCCCTGTCGACGGTGTTCCTGATGGTCGTCGGCGAGCTGGTGCCGAAGAACTGGGCGATCTCCTCACCGCTGACCATGGCCCGGCGGGTGGGCAACGCGCAGCGCTGGTTCAGCGCCGCGTTCCGCCCGTTCATCAGCCACCTCAACCACACGGCCAACCTCTTCGTACGACGGCTGGGCATCGAGCCAGCCGAGGAACTGGCCTCCGCGCGCGGGCCGCAGGAGCTGGCCGCGCTCGCCCGGCACTCCGCGAAGGAGGGCGCCCTGGAGGCGGACACGGCCGAGCTGTTCGTGCGGACGCTGAACCTGGCCGACCTCACCGCGCAGAACGTGATGACCCCGCGCGTCCAGGTCGTCGCCCTGGACATGCAGGCGACCTGCGAGGACGTGGCGAACGCGACCCGGGCGACCGGCCTGTCCCGGTTCCCCGTCTACCGCGGCAGCCTCGACGCCGTGGTCGGCACGGCCCACATCAAGGACGTGCTGGCCGTGCCTGCCGAGGAGCGGCGCCACCGCACGGTCGCCCAGGTGATGCGCGAACCGCTGCTGGTGCCCGAGTCGCTGACCGTGGACCGACTGCTGGACCGGCTCGGGGGCCGGCGCACCATGGCCGTCGTCATCGACGAGTACGGCGGTACGGCGGGCGTGGCGACCCTGGAGGACATCGTCGAGGAGGTCGTCGGCGAGGTGCGCGACGAGCACGACCCGCACGAGACGCCCGATCTGGCCCCGGCGGGCGCCGACACGGACGGCCGCGCGCTGTACTCGGCGGACGGGGCCGCCCGCACGGACCAGCTCGCGCGGGTCGGCCTGCGCGCGCCCGAGGGGCCGTACGAGACGCTGGCCGGTCTCGTCGCCGCCGAATTGGGCCGCATACCCGAGGTCGGGGACGCGGTCGAGGTGGCGGGCTGGCGGCTGGAGGTCGTGGACGCCTCGGGGCGCCGGGCGGCCCGGGTGCTGCTGCACGCGCCGCTGGACGACGACCGGAGCCCCGAGGGCCCGAAGGGGGCGCGATGACCGCCGTACAGCTGCTGATCGGGCTGGCGACGCTGGTCGTCAACGCGTTCTTCGTGGGCGCCGAGTTCGCCCTGATCTCGGTGCGCCGCTCGCAGATCGAACCGCTCGCGCAGGAGGGCGACCGGCGCGCGAAGAGCGTCCTGTGGGGGCTGGAGCACGTCTCCGCGCTGCTGGCCGCGGCCCAGCTCGGCATCACGCTGTGCACGCTGGTCCTCGGCGTGGTCGCCGAGCCGGCCATCGCCCATCTGCTGGAACCGGTGTTCCACGCGCTCGGCGTGCCGGTGGGCGCGGGCCACGCCGTGTCGTTCGTGATCGCGCTGACGCTGGCGACGTACCTGCACATGCTGCTGGGCGAGATGGTGCCGAAGAACATCGCGCTCGCCGAGCCGGTGCGCAGCGCGCTGCTGCTCGGTCCTCCGCTGGTCACCCTGTCCCGGGCGCTCCGGCCGGTGATCTTCACGGTCAACGCCTTCGCCAACGGGTTGCTGCGCCTGCTCAGGGTGGACGCCAAGAACGAGGTCACGGCGACGTTCTCGGACGCGGAGCTGGCCCAGATCGTCAAGGACGCCGGGGAGGCCGGGCTGATCGACAACCGGGCGCAGGAGCGGCTGCACGATGCCCTGGAGCTGGGCAGCAGGCCGGTGCGCGATGTGATCGTCCCCCTGGAGCGGGTCGTCTACGCGCGCGTGGGTGTCACGCCCGAGCAGGTGGAGCGGCTGTCGGCCGAGTCGGGGTTCTCCCGGTTCCCGGTCGTCGATTCCGGCCGCCGGATCGTGGGCTATCTGCACGTCAAGGACGCACTGGACGCCTCGCCGCGTGACGTGGCGTTCCAGCTGCGGGACATGCGGCCGATCGCCCGGGTGCGCGAGAACACCCCGCTGGACGACGTCCTCACCGCGATGCGCGGCAGCCGCACCCACCTGGCGGCCGTCCTCGGCACCGACGGACGGCTGGCGGGCCTGGTGACGATGGAGGACGTCCTGCGGGAGCTGTTCGGGCAGCCGGCGGGGGCGTGAGAGGGGCGCCGGGCCGGGCGTGAGGCTCGGGTCGGCCGCGCCGGGCCTGAGCGGGCGTACTCGCGCCGACCGGGCCAGGCCTGAGCAGGGCGCAGTCCGGCCGACCGACCGGCGGGTATGGAGCCGGGATACCATCGCTGTCGCCATGCAGACGATTCCCACATCTCCCACGCACACCAGCCTGGTCGCGGTCGGCGACTCCTTCACCGAGGGCATGTCGGACCTGCTGCCCGACGGCTCCTACCGGGGCTGGGCCGACCTCCTCGCGGCGCGGATGGCCGGCCGCACCCCGGGGTTCCGCTACGCCAACCTCGCCGTGCGCGGGAAGCTGATCGGGCAGATCGTCGCCGAACAGGTCGAGGTGGCGGCGGCGATGGACGCGGACGTCGTCACGCTGGTCGGCGGCCTCAACGACACGCTGCGGCCCAAGTGCGACATGGGCAGGGTGCGGGGTCTGCTGGCCGAGGCGGTGGAGCGGCTGGCCCCGTCCTGCAAGCAGCTGGTGCTGATGCGCAGCCCCGGCCGGCAGGGCCCGGTGCTGGAGCGGTTCCGGCCGCGCATGGAGGAGCTGTTCGCCTGCGTCGAGGAGCTGGCGGCCAAGCACGGCGCGCTGGTGGTGGACCTGTACGGGGCGCCCTCGCTCGGCGACCCCCGGCTGTGGGACGTGGACAGGCTGCACCTGACGGCCGAGGGGCACCGCCGGATCGCCGAGGCGGTCTGGCAGACGCTGGGCTACGACCCTGAGGACAGCGACTGGCACGCGCCGATGCCGACCGCCGTCCCGCCGAACTGGACGTCGCGGCGAGTGGCGGACGCGCGGTTCGCCCGGCAGCACCTGCTGCCCTGGATAGGCCGGCGCCTGACCGGGCGCTCCTCCGGGGACGGCCGGACAGGCGCCCAGTTCAGCACCGAGCTGGGCAAAGCCTTCTGGATCACCCCCGCGGACGACACCGATCCCGGTCCGGTGACGGACTGGCGTCGGGTCGGGCCGTAGCCCGCCGTCTCCTCGGGCTGCCGTGCGGCACGGGAAGCCGGGTCGTCTTGTTTCGGGACAGGACCCGGCCCTCAGCGGCCCTCGAACCGGCGCAGGCCGACCCGCCGGGACAGCCAGACCAGCAGCTCGAAGAGCACCAGGACCACCGGCACGGCCCAGGCGGCGACGTCGATCCCGCTGTAGTCCGTGTCGGCCGGCTCCGGCGCCGTCCAGCCGTGCGGGTCGACGAGCACGTCCTCGGTCTGCCCGACCTCCGTCGGACCGTCGCAGAAGCCGTCGCCCAGCTCGGCGTGCTGGAGCGGTTTGCCGTCCACCCGCTCCAGAAGGCAGGTGTACTGGGGCCCGTCCTTGCCCTGGAACGTCTTCACCGACGTGACCCGCGCCTCCACCCGCTGCCCCTGGTGCGCCATCACCTCCGCCTGCAGCACCGGTCCCGGCCCGGCCAGCGCGGCGATCCCCACGATCACACCGCCCACGATCAGCCACCCGTTGGGCGCCGCGATGATCATCAGCGCGAGAGTGGCGATCAGCGCGAAGGTCCCGAGTATCAGGCCGAGTGTCCGCACGTCAGGATTGGCGGCCAGCAAGGACAGTCCGATGATCACCGGCGGACCGAAGAACGCCATGAGGGTGAGGCGGCGGACCTGCCGGGACGAGGTGGCGGTGGCTGTTCGAGGCACGGCGTCAGTGTGACGAACGGAGTCGCGACACTGAAGAGCGGGGCCCGCCACGACTGCCCCGGCTTACGGCGTGTTCCGCGTCTCGTAGCTTCCGCCGAACAGGGGCGTGGCGCTGGCCTGCACAAACCGCCAGTAGACTCTGGACACGTGACCTCTGCTGCCGCCAAGCCCCGCATCCCCAACGTCCTCGCCGGACGCTACGCCTCCGCCGAGCTCGCCACGCTCTGGTCGCCCGAGCAGAAGGTGAAGCTGGAGCGGCAGCTCTGGCTCGCCGTGCTGCGGGCCCAGAAGGACCTCGGCATCGACGTGCCGGACGAGGCGATCGCCGACTACGAGCGCGTCCTCGACACCGTCGACCTGGCCTCGATCGCCGAGCGCGAGAAGGTCACCCGGCACGACGTGAAGGCGCGGATCGAGGAGTTCAACGACCTCGCCGGGCACGAGCACGTGCACAAGGGCATGACCTCCCGGGACCTCACCGAGAACGTCGAGCAGCTCCAGATCCGCCTGTCGCTGGAGCTGATGCGGGACCGTACGGTGGCCGTCCTCGCCCGGCTGGGCCGGCTGGCCGGCGAGTACGCGGAGCTGGTCATGGCCGGCCGCTCGCACAACGTGGCCGCGCAGGCCACGACGCTGGGCAAGCGGTTCGCGACGGTGGCCGACGAGCTGCTCGTGGCCCACGGCCGCGTCGAGGAGCTGCTGGGCCGCTATCCGCTGCGCGGCATCAAGGGCCCGGTCGGCACCGCCCAGGACATGCTGGACCTGCTCGGCGGCGACGCGGGCAGGCTCGCGGAGCTGGAGCAGCGGATCGCCGCGCACCTGGGCTTCTCGCAGGCCTTCACCTCGGTCGGCCAGGTGTACCCGCGCTCGCTGGACTACGAGGTCGTCACCGCGCTGGTGCAGCTGGCGGCGGCGCCGTCCTCGCTGGCCAAGACGATCCGGCTGATGGCGGGCCACGAGCTGGTCACCGAGGGCTTCAAGCCGGGCCAGGTCGGCTCGTCCGCGATGCCGCACAAGATGAACACCCGCTCCTGCGAGCGTGTCAACGGCCTGATGGTGATCCTGCGCGGCTACGCCTCGATGACCGGCGAGCTGGCCGGCGACCAGTGGAATGAGGGCGACGTCTCCTGCTCGGTGGTCCGCCGGGTCGCGCTGCCGGACGCGTTCTTCGCGCTGGACGGACTGCTGGAGACCTTCCTGACCGTGCTGGACGAGTTCGGCGCGTTCCCCGCCGTCGTCGCCCGCGAACTGGACCGCTACCTGCCGTTCCTCGCGACCACCAAGGTGCTCATGGGCGCCGTACGGGCCGGTGTGGGCCGGGAGGTCGCGCACGAGGCCATCAAGGAGAACGCCGTCGCCACGGCGCTCGCCATGCGTGAGCAGGGAGCCGAGCGCAACGACCTGCTGGACAAGCTCGCCGCCGACGAGCGCCTCCCGCTCGACCGCGAGCAGCTCGCCGCGCTGATGGCCGACAAGCTGTCCTTCACCGGCGCGGCGGCCGGCCAGGTCGGGGTGGTCACCGGCCGGATCGAGGAGATCCTCAAGCAGTACCCGGAGGCCGCCGGTTACACCCCCGGAGCGATCCTCTGACGACTCCGCCCGCTCGTTCCCGCCGCTTCACCCAGGCGGAACTTCAGGCCGCCCGCGACCGCCTCGTCCCCGACGTGGTCGCGGACGGCCTGCGCGTGCTGTTCTGCGGTATCAACCCCGGGCTGATGACGGCGGCGACGGGCCACCACTTCGCCCGCCCCGGCAACCGCTTCTGGCCGGTCCTGCACCTGTCGGGCTTCACCCCGAGGCTGCTGAAGCCGGCCGAGCAGGGTGAACTGCTGTCGTACGGGCTCGGCATCACGAACGTGGTGGCACGGGCCACCGCGCGGGCCGACGAGCTGACGGCCGAGGAGTACGTGGCGGGCGGGCGGCTGCTGGCCGGCAAGGTGACGCGGTGGCGGCCGGGATGGCTCGCCGTGGTCGGAGTGACGGCCTACCGGGCGGCGTTCGGGGAACGCAAGGCCCAGGTGGGCCCGCAGGAACGGACCATCGGGGACACGCGTGTCTGGGTGCTGCCCAACCCCAGCGGCCTGAACGCCCATTGGACGGCGGCGACGATGGCGGAGGAGTACGCGCGGCTGCGGAAGACGGCGGAGTCCTGAGGGAGCCCGTTGCCCTGAGGAGTTTGGGCATGTCAGGGAGCGTGGCCCGTCAGGGCGGGTCCGTCTCGGTGACCACCGCCAGCAGCTGGAACGGCAGCTCGTCGTCCCACTGGGATATCCCTAGGGCGATCCAGCGTCCGTTCTCCGTGCGCCACAGGTGGACGTCGGGCACGTGCGCGGCGAGCGTGCCCCATGGTTCGTCCATCTCCTCCCCCTCCATGCCGCGCTGGAACACGCTGAACAGGCTGAACGGGTCGGCCGGCCCCCACCGTTCGGCGAGCCGCTCCCCCAGCGCGTCCCGGTCGGCCTCGTACTGCTCCTCCGTCTCCTCGCGCCCGGCGCCACCGTCGTCGTAGAAGTCTCCACTGGTCTGTAACTCGGCTATCAGGTAACCGGGCCCGCCCGTGCCGCTGTCGGTCCGGCCGTGCACGACGGGAAACTCCCGGTCGCACAGCCGGTCGATCACAGCAAGACAGTTCGCGATGTCCATGAGACCCAGTAAACCGGGCACCACTGACAATTGGCTGCCCGTCAGGCACCGCAGCCGCGCCCGCGACACGCGGGGCCGTGCGGCACGCGCCGGCACGTGTCCCGGCGAGCTGGTCCACGCCACCTCCCGGCCGGCACGCCCCGGCACTCGCCGGTCCGGGCCCGGCCGAGTACGATCCGCCCAACACGCCCGCGAGCTGGGAGGACGGACGGTGGGGCAGCTGACCGGTGGCGATCCCTCGCTACTGCGAAGGATCAATTCCGCGGTGGTGCTGCACGCGCTGCGTGCCGCGGACTGCGCGACGCTCACCGAGATCACCCGGGTGACGGGACTGTCCCGGCCGACGGTGGAGGGCGTGGTCGACGGGCTGATCGAGGGCGGTCTCGTCGTGGAGGCGGCGGCCGACGAGAATCCGACCCGCCGGCAGGGGCGGCCCGCCCGCCGGTTCCGGTTCCGGGCCGAGGCCGGGCATCTGCTGGGCCTGGAGATCGGCGCGCACCGGGTCGCCGCGCTGCTGTCCGACCTGGACGGCCGGGTGCTGGGCGCGCAGGCCAGGGAGGTCGACGAGACGGCCCCGGCGGACGAGCGGCTGGAGCGGCTGCGCGGCGCGGTCGCCGAACTGCTGCGCCGGGCGGGGGTCGCGCGCAGTTCGCTGCGGGCCGTGGGCGTGGGTACGCCGGGCATCGTCGAGGCCGACGGCACGGTGCGGCTCGGCACCGCCCTGCCGCAGTGGACGGGGCTGAAGCTCGGCGAGCGGCTGAGCCGTTCGTTCAAGTGCCCGGTGCTGGTGGAGAACGACGCCAACGCGGCGGCCGTCGCCGAACACTGGAAGGGCTCGGCGACCGAGTCGGACGACGTGGTGATGGTCCTGGCCGGGCTGAGCCCGGGAGCGGGTGCGCTGATCGGCGGCCGGCTGCACCGGGGGTACGGCGGGGCGGCCGGCGAGATCGGCGCGCTGCATCTGCTGGGCCGGGAGGCGACGCCGGAGACGCTGCTGTCGACCACCGACGAGCCGCTGCACCCGCTGGACGAGCAGGCGGTCGCTGAGGTGTTCGCACTGGCCCGCAAGGGCGACCGGCGGGCGCGTGCGGCCGTCGAGCGCTTCATCCAGCGGCTCGTCCACGACGTGGCCGCGCTCGTGCTGGCACTCGACCCCGAGCTGGTGGTGATCGGCGGCTGGGCGGCCGGCCTGGACGGGGTCCTGGAACCGCTGCGCCGCGAACTCGCCCGCTACTGCCTGCGGCCGCCCAGGGTGGCCTTGTCCCTGCTGGGCGAGGCGGCGGTGGCCACGGGTGCCCTGCGGCTGGCCCTGGACCACGTAGAGGAGCAGCTGTTCGCGGTGGAGGGCACGGTGACGGCGCGCCGGTGACGGCGGCCGGTGACGGTCCGGTGCCGGCTCGGTGATGGCCGCCCGCCGGTGACAGCCCGCCAGTGAAGGCGGAGCCTCCCCAGTTCTTCCTGAAGCGCCCCCGGCCCGGAGACGCGCCCGCGTCCCGGCCCGAGCAAACGCCCAGCGCCCCGGCGGAGTTCCGGGGCGCGGGCGAACGGGACAGCAGTGCGCAGGCGAACCGGACGGCAGGGCGCCGGCACGCGAGCGCGCGGGGCAGCCGTCGGCGAGTGGGGCGGTCGGTCTCGCAGGCCGCCTTGGACCAGGGGTCCTGCCGCGTCGCTCAGGAAGCCCGCTGTTCGGGGCCGTGGTGGATCTCCACGCCCCCGGAGTCGCCGAAGGTCAGCCGGCAGGTGTCCGCGCGGTACGTCGCGACGGACAGGGCGGCCGTGCGGCCGGCGGCGAAGAAGCGGGTGGTGACGACCAGGACGGGTGCGCCGGGGAGCCGGTCGAGGTCCTTGGCGTCGTCCGCGGCGGCCGAGCCCAGTTCGACGGCGCGGTCCTGGCCCTCCAGGTCCAGGCGCTGCAGCTCGCGCAGGACGGCACGCGCGCGTGCCGCGCCGGACGGGGCGTCTATGGCCGACAGGTCGGGCACCGAGGACGCCGGGATGTACAGCAGGTCGGTGGCGACCCGCTGGCCGTGGGACATCCTGGACCGGCGTACGACGTGGACGGGCTCGTCGGAGCCGGTCTCCAGGGCACGGGCCACGGCCGCGGGCGGCGCGGACTGCTCGGAGTCGACGGCCTGCCAGGCGTCGTCCCCGGCGCCGGGCCAGGCGTGCTGCTCGGAGCCGACGGCGACGCCCATGCGCGGGGGCGCCACGGTCGTGCCGACCCCGCGGCGACGCTGCAGCCGGCCTTCCAGTTCGAGCTGTTCGAGGGCCTGACGGAGCGTGGCCCGGGCCACGCCGAAGCGGGCGGCGAGATCTCGCTCGTTGGGCAGGATCTCACCGACCGAGAACTCGGAGTCGAGCGCCTCGGTGAGCACGGTCTTGAGATGCCAGTACTTCGGTTCCGGCACAGATTCCAGCTGCGTGGTCCCCACCCTGTCCTCCGCAAGAGCTGTGGTCCGGCGGCTTTTAGCGCCCTTGTTTATTAAAGGTTGTTGCACTTCTCTGCGACCATAGGGCGGCCCTCACCCTTGGTCAAGACCAATCTTCGATCGTTCCGGCCCCGTACGGGCGCCGTGCGGCGCAGCGTTCACGCGCTGTTCGCACACCGTCCGGCGCACTCGCCTCAGCGGTCGGCGAGGGACCGCAGTTTGTCGGGGTTGCGGATGATGTACACGGTGGTGATACGGCCGCCCACGACGTCGAGCTGGAACAGGGCGTCGGGTCTGTCCCCGGCCAGGGCCAGGATCGCCAAGCCCGCGTTGGTCTCGACGTACCGCAGCGTGAGCCCCGGCCCGTCCTTGCGGGCGGCGCCGATCAGGAAGCGGCCCACCTTGTCCGCGGTGTGCAGGACGCGCACCGGTGTCTTCGCCTTGCCGCCGCTGTCGCCCACGAGGCGGACGTCCGGGGCCAGCAGCGACATCAGGCCGGCCAGGTCGCCCCCGGCCGCGGCGGCGAGGAAGCGTTCCGTCAGGTCCCGGCGCCGGGCGGGGTCGGCCTCGTAGCGCGTCCGGCGCTCCTCGACGTGGCGCCGGGCCCGGCCCGCGAGCTGCCGTACCGCCGCCTCGCCGCGGTCGAGCAGGGCGGCGATCTCGGCGTAGGGGTAGCCGAACGCCTCCCGGAGGACGAAGACGGCGCGCTCCGGCGGGGACAGCGTCTCCAGGACGACCAGGACGGCGAGGGACACGGACTCGGCGAGGACGGCGCGTTCCGCGGTGTCCGGGACGGTGTCCCCGAACTCGGTGACGTACGGCTCCGGCAGCCAGGGGCCGACGTACGCCTCGCCGCGCGCCCGCACCTGGCGCAGCCGGTCGATGGCCAGTCGGGTGGTGACGCGGACCAGATAGGCGCGTGGGGCACGGACCTCGTCGCGGTCGGCGCGGGACCAGCGCAGCCAGGCGTCCTGGACGACGTCCTCGGCGTCGGCGACACGCCCGAGCATGCGGTAGGCGACGTCCATGAGGAGGGGCCGGTGTTCTTCGAAGACGTCGGTCAGGGGGTGCGCGGTCACTGCTCCATCCCATCCGACACGCCCTGCGCTGTCCAGACGGAATCGGCTCGTCGGGGGCGGTCCCGGATCACAATGACCGCGGACCGCCGGTGGTCGGCGGCCGGTGCGAAGGGTGGCCGATGCGGTACGCGGTGCTGGGCACGGGCGAGGTGGGCCGCACGCTGGGCGGCAGACTGGTGGAGCTGGGGCACGAGGTGACACTCGGGTCCCGGACGAACGACAACCCGGTGGTCCTGGAGTGGGCGACGGCCGCGGGGCGGCGGGCCCGCGCGGGGACGTTCTCGGAGGCCGCCCGGGCGGCCGAGGTGGTGGTCGTCGCGGTGAGCGGCCGGGTGGCGCTCACGGCCCTGGAGGCGGCGCGCGCGGAGCACCTGGACGGGAAGATCGTCGTGGATCTGTCCAATCCGCTGGCGTTCGAGGGCGGGTTGCTGCGGCTGGACCCGGTGGAGTCGGACAGCGTGGCCGAGAGCATCCAGCGCACGTTCCCGCACGCGCGCGTGGTGAAGACCCTGAACACCGTCAACTGCCAGGTGATGGTGGACCCGCGGCGGGTGCCGGGCGAGCACAACCTGTTCGTGTGCGGGGACGACGCCGCCGCCAAGGCGAAGGTGACGGCGATGCTGGGCGAGCTGGGCTGGCCGGCCGAGCGGGTCCTGGACCTCGGCGGGATCCGGGCGGCGCGGGCCATGGAGATGGTGCTGCCACTGTGGATGACCCTGTTCCAGAAGCTCGGCCACGCCGATTTCAACTTCGAGGTGCGCCGAGCACGTTGAGGACCGCGCGGCGGCACATGCGCGGCCTCCGGGGGCTACCCGTCGGTAGTAGTTGCTGACAAGCTGTCTACGGATTCCGTCAGCAGCCCAGCCGAGGAGCACCCCGATGTCCGCCACCGCCTCCTTCGAGGTCCCCACCCCGCACGGTCCGCGGGACGTGACCGTCTCCTACGCGCGCGTGGGGCACGGGGAGCCACTGGTCCTGCTGCACGGCATCGGCCACCACCGGCAGGTCTGGGACCCGGTGGTGGACATCCTCGCGGCCGAGCGCGAGGTGATCGCCGTGGACCTGCCCGGTTTCGGCGCCTCCCCCGCCCTGCCCGACGGTCTCGCCTACGACCTGCCGACGACCAACGCCGTGCTCGCCGCCCTCTTCACGGCACTGGAGCTGGACCGCCCGCACGTGGCCGGCAACTCGCTGGGCGGCCTGCTGGCCCTGGAACTGGGCCGCGAGAAGCTCGTACGGTCCGTCACGGCCCTCTCCCCGGCCGGATTCTGGTCGCAGGCCGAGCGGCGCTACGCCTTCTCCGTGCTCCGCGCGATGCGGGGCACCGCCCGGCGGCTGCCGCCCGCGCTGGTGGAGCGGCTGTCCCGCACCGCGGCCGGCCGTACGGCACTGACCAGCACGATCTACGCCCGCCCGGGCCGCCGGTCACCCGAGGCGGTGGTCGCCGAGACGTTCGCGCTCGCGCAGGCCTCCGGCTTCGAGGCGACTCTGCGGGCGGGCCGCACCGTCCGGTTCACCGACGACCTGCCGCACGTGCCGGTCACGGTCGGCTGGGGCAGCCGGGACATGCTGCTGGTGCGCCGCCAGGGCATCCGCGCCAAGCGGATCATCCCCCGCGCCCGGCTGGTGCGGCTGCCCGGCTGCGGGCACTGCCCGATGAACGACGACCCGGCCCTGGTCGCCCGCGTGATCCTCGACGGCAGCCGCTGACCGGCGCCGGCCGAGCGCACCCGAACCGAGCGCGACCCCGGCGCCCACCAGGGCGCTCCCGGCGGCCTGGACGGGCCCGTAGGAACCGGTGCCGACGAGCGGGGCGGTGCAGGCGGCCGCCACGGGGATGAGCCCGGAGAACAGCGTGGCCCGCTCCGCGCCGATCCGCTGCATCCCCATGTACCAGCACACGAAGCCGACGACCGTCACGATCGCCGCCTGCCACAGCAGCGCGGCGGTCTCGGTGGCGTCGGGGCGGCGCAGCCGGGCGGTGCCGTCGAGGAGGCAGCCCGCCGCCGCGGCCTCGACGGCGGCGACCCCGCACACCGTCGCCGACAGCAGCCGCGGTCCGAGCGGCCGCAGCACCGGGACCGCGAGGACCGCGAAGCCCACCTCACCGGCCAGCGCGCACGCGGAGAACGCGATTCCGGCGGCGTCGGCGCGCCCCCACCCCTGCACGGTGAACGCGCCGGCGGCGACGAGCAGCGCGCCGTACAGGACCGCCCGGCGCGGGCGGCGGCCGTCGAGGAGCGGCACGAGGACGGCCACCACGACCGGTGCGCAGCCGACGAAGACACCCGGCACCGCGGGTTCGGCACCGCGTTCGGCCGCGATGACGGCCAGGTTGAAGCCGACCATGCCGACGGCGGCCAGCAGGGCGAGGCGGGCCCAGCCGCGCGGGCCGAGCGCGCGCAGCCGCCGTCCCGCGCCACGACGGGCGAACGGGACGAGCAGGAGACAGGCGAGGGCGTAGCGCAGGAACTGGCCGCCCGCGTACGGGTAGTCGCCGAGGACGCTGTTGGCGGTGAAGGAGCCGCCGACGAGCACGCAGGCCAGGGCGGCGAGGACGGATCCTCGGGTGGTGTCGGTCATGACGGCGACGCTAGGGAGCGTGGCGGCCCGGATTAAGGTCCAGTTCCATGACGTCATCGGGGACCAATCCGGGCGGCCTCACCGGCTCCGCCGCGTGGGAGCTGCTGCTGCCGGCCGCGTCGGCGCCGGCACGCGCGCGCGGGCGTGCTCTGCAGGCGGCGCTGCGCGAAGCGATCCGCTCGGGCCGGCTCACGTCCGGCACCCGCATGCCGTCGAGCCGGGACCTGGCGGCCGACCTCGGTGTCTCGCGGGGCCTCGTCACGGAGGCGTACGAACAGCTCACGGCCGAGGGATATCTGCGCAGCGGGCGGGGCGCGGGGACCTGGGTGGGCGACGCCGTCCGGGCGGCCCGGCCCGTGGCGCACGACCTCGCCCCGCGCCCCGGGGGCGGCCGCGCGGACTTTGTCCCGGGTACGCCGGACCTGTCGCTGTTCCCGCGGGCCGCGTGGGGCGCCGCGCAGCGTGCGGTGCTCGCGGACCTGCCGCACCACGACCTCGGCTACCCGGACCCGCGCGGGCTGCCCCGGCTGCGCACCGCCCTGGCCGAACTGCTCGCCCGCCGCCGTGGCGTGGTCGCCGATCCGGAGCGGATCGTGGTCGTCTCCGGCGTGACCCAGGCGACCACCCTGCTGGGCTGGGCGCTGCACGCGCGCGGGATGCGCGCGGTCGGCGTCGAGGACCCGGGCAGCCCGCAGCACGGCGCCCTGTACGCGGCGGCCGGGATGCGCACCGTACCGCTGCCCCTGGACGCGGACGGCCTGGCCCCCGGCCCCCTGGTGGCCTCCGGGGTACGGGCGGTGGTGACGACGCCCGCCCACCAGTACCCCACCGGCATCGCCTACTCGGCGCGGCGCCGCACCGAACTGCTGTCGTGGGCGCGGTCGGTGGACGGCCTGCTGCTGGAGGACGACTACGACGGCGACTTCCGCTACGACCGTGCCCCGGTCGGCGCCTTGCAGGGCCTCGATCCGGAGCGGGTCGCCTACACCGGCTCGGTCAGCAAGTCCCTGGCCCCCGGGCTGCGACTGGGCTGGCTCCTGGTGCCCGGTTTCCTGACCGAGGAGGTCGTCGCGCTCAAGCGGGCCATGGACCTCGGCAACCCCTCCCTCGACCAGGCGCTGTTCGCGCGGTTCCTGGAACGCGGCGACTACGACCGGCAGCTGCGCCGGTGCCAGCGGGCCTACCGCGAGCGGCGCGACACCCTGGTCGCCGCCCTCTCCGAGCACTTTCCGGAAGCTCGGGTCTCCGGCATCGCGGCCGGTCTGCACGCCATCGCCGAACTCCCCGGCCGCCACGGCCCCGAGGCAGCCTTCGTGAAACGGATGGCGGACGCCGGTGTGGCCGTGCGCGCCCTGGGCGACTGCGCGCACACCCCGACCGACGGGCCCGGGGTCCGGCTGGTGCTCGGGTACGCGCATCTGACGCCGACCCGGATCCGGACGGGCGTGCGACTGATGGCCGAGGCACTCGACGGCTGACCGGTCATCACTTCGGCGGTTCCGGGGCCGCGGCCCGGCCGGCCTCCCGTACCCTCGGAGCGCCGGGCCGCGCACCGGCGTCATCCCCCGGCGCGCGGCCCGGTCCTGGAGCCGGTCGGCCAAGGGGCCGGCGAGAGACCGTAGAAAGACGAACGAAATGGGCGTAAGCATCCTTTACCCATCGGTCACACATCGTTCGTGATCACGCAACACCGTTCCTTCACAGTGGTGGCATGACCGCAGACACGCCCCACGGATCCCAGCAGCACGGACGCACCGCAGGCCGCCGGCGCCGGACCCTCGTCCGGCTCGCCGCCGCCTGGCGGGAACGGCGGCACGGGCACGCGCCGCCTGCGGACGATACCGGGCCCCGGCCGGACGCGGCCGGGGCCGGCACGCTCTGGCGGATGCGGACGACCGTCAGGGACGAACCGGGCTCGCTGGCCGCGCTGTGCGGCGCCCTGGCCGGGCACCGGGCCGACATCCTGAGTCTGCAGACGCATCCGCTGGCCGACGGGACGGTCGACGAGTTCCTGCTCCGGGCGCCGGACACGGTGACGGCGGCCGGGATCAGCGAGGCGGTGTCCGAGGCCGGGGGCACGTCCACCTGGATCGAGCGGGCCGACGCCCACGACCTGGTGGACGCCCCGACCCGGGTGCTCGGGCTGGCCGCGCGCACCGCACTGGACACCGCGGAACTTCCGCTGTCGCTCAGGCAGTTGCTGGGCCGGTGCACCATCCGGTCGGTACCGGCCGGCCCGGCCGGCGTCGGCCCCACGCCCGAACCGCTGCCGGCCGAGGGGGTGCTGGAGGACACCGTCATCCGGTTGCGGGCGCCGGGTGGCGGCGTGCTCACCGTGGAGCGGCCGTATCTGCCGTTCACACCGACGGAGTTCGCGCGGGCCCGGGCCCTGGTGGAGCTGGACAGCCGGCTGGGTCCGCGGATCCCGCGCGGCAAGGACGTGCTGACGCTGCCCGAGGGCAACGACATCACCGTGCGCCGCGTGGACACCGGTGACCTGCCGGCGGCCCGCGCGATGCACGACCGGTGCTCGCCCGACACGCTCCGCCTCCGCTACCACGGCCCGGTCCCCGACGCGGACCGCTACCTGACCCACCTGCTCAGCCCCCGCTTCGGGCGGACCCTGGCCGCGCAGACCACCTCGGGCCGCATCGTGGGGCTCGGGCACCTGCTGTGGGACGGCGACGAGACGGAGGTGGCGCTGCTCGTCGAGGACGACTGGCAGCGGCGGGGTATCGGCGCCCAACTGCTCGGACGGCTGGTGGCCCTGGCCGTGCAGGCCGGCTGCGAGAACGTGTACGCCGTCACGCGGGCCTCCAACACGGGCATGGTCGCGGCGATGCGCGGCCTCGGACTGCCCCTGGACTACCAGATCGAGGAGGGCACCCTGGTCATCACGGCCCGCCTGGACGCCACCCCGGTCGCGTCCCGTCCGCCGTACGGCACCACCAGCGGCCGACCGGGCGAACCGGCGCGCCACGACTGAAGTCCCCAGGCCAGGAAGCGGGAACGCGGGACGGCAGGCGGGACGGCCCGGCGGAGATCACCACCGGGCCGTCCCGGCGGAGGTCACCGCACGGCCTCGCCGAGGGGCACAGGCGTGATGGCCCGCTCCCCCAGCGCGTTGTCCAGGTCCGCCCACAGGTCCTCGACGTCCTCCAGGCCGACCGACAGCCGCAGCAGCCGGTCGCCGACCCCGGCGTCCTCGCGGCCGTCGGGGCCGATGATGCGGTGGCTGATGGAGGCCGGGTGCTGGATGAGGGAGTCGACGCTGCCCAGGCTCACGGCCGGGGTGATCAGCCGGACACCGGAGATGACCTCGTGCGGATCCCCGTGCACCTCGAAAGCGATCATCGCGCCCCCGATCCGGGGGTAGTGCACCCGCTCCACGCGCGGGTCGGCGGC
The DNA here is from genome assembly GCF_040644095.1 of Streptomyces sp. NPDC047028. Taxonomy (NCBI): domain Bacteria; kingdom Bacillati; phylum Actinomycetota; class Actinomycetes; order Kitasatosporales; family Streptomycetaceae; genus Streptomyces; species Streptomyces sp. NPDC047028. The sequence continues at coordinate 117,250 of NZ_JBEYVS010000002.1, read as the reverse complement.
GAGCCGCCGGACCAGCTCGGCGGCGTTCGCGGAGGCCGCCCGCACCCGGACGGGCAGCGTGGACAGGCCGCGCAGCAGCAGATATCCGGCCAGCGGATGCAGGACACCACCCGTGGCGAAACGTATCTTCCGCAGCGCGCCGGCCATCTCCTCGTCGCAGGCCACCACGCCGGCCATCACGTCGCCGTGCCCGCCTAGGTACTTGGTCGCGCTGTGCAGCACCAGCCGGGCACCCTGCTCGGCGGGCCGCTGGAGGACCGGCGTGGCGAAGGTGTTGTCGGCGAGCAGCGGGACCGTGCCGCAGGCGTGGGCGACGGCCCGCAGGTCGAGTTCGCCGAGCGTGGGGTTGGCCGGGGACTCCACCATCACCAGACCGGTGTCGGGCCGCAGCGCCTCGCCGATGCCGGCCGGGTCGGTCCAGGTGACCTCGGTGCCGAAGAGTCCGGCGGTCAGCATGTGGTCGCTGCAGCCGTACAAAGGCCGTACCGCGACCACGTGCTTGAGGCCCATCGCGGACCGGGCGAGCAGTACCGCGCTCAGCGCCGCCATGCCGCTGGCGAACGCGACGGCGGACTCGGTGCCCTCCAGCCGCGCGAGGGCGGTCTCGAAGCGGGACACGGTCGGATTGCCGAGCCGGCCGTACACCGGCGGGCCGGCGGGCTCGGCGCCGTCCAGGGCGAACGCGTCGATGCGGGCGGCCTCGGCCCGGCTGTCGTACGACGGGTAGGTCGTGGACAGATCGATCGGCGGAACGTGCAGGCCCTGGCCGGCGAGGTCGTCGCGGCCGGCGTGCACGGCCTCGGTGGCCAGTGCTCTCGATGCGGTGCGTACGTCGTCGTAGGCACCGGAGCTGCGTGAGTCCATGGGCGGAAGGGTGAACACCGAACGGATCCCGGGAATCGAACGCCGTGCTACGTTCGGCAAATGGCTGAATCTGTCGTACTGGATCCGGTCGACCTCCACCTGCTGCGGCTGTTGCAGAACGACGCCCGGGCCACCTACCGGGATCTGGCCACGCAGGTGGGCGTCGCCCCGTCGACCTGTCTGGACCGGGTGACCCGGCTGCGCCGCTCGGGCGTGATCCTGGGCCACCAGCTGCGGCTGGACCCGGCCAAGCTCGGGCGCGGTCTGGAGGCGCTGCTGTCGGTGCAGGTGCGGCCGCACCGGAGGGAGCTGGTGGGACCGTTCGTGGAGCGGATCCGGGCGCTGCCGGAATCCCGGACGGTGTTCCATCTGACCGGGCCGGACGACTACCTGGTGCACGTGGCGGTGGCGGACATGGCCGATCTGCAGCGGCTGGTCCTGGACGAGTTCACCGCGCGCAAGGAAGTGGCCCGGGTGGAGACCCGGCTGATCTTCCAGCAGTGGGACTGCGGGCCCATGCTGCCTCCGGCCACGCCCAGAGCTGAATCAGGGATACATGGGTGACGCAGCCATCCTCCCCGTACGAGGATGGGCGCCATGTCTGAGATCCAGAGCCCGCTGCCCCGTCAGGTCGCCGATGCCTACGTCGACGAACTCATCGCCCTCGACCCCGTCACCGGCACCTATCTCGGCGTGAGGGAGAGCTCGGCCAGGCTGCCCGACTACTCACCCGCCGGTCAGCAGGCCCTGGCGGACCTGGCCCGGACGACGCTCGCCCGGCTCGACGAGGCCGAGCTCCGGCCCGGCGCCGACAGCGCCGTGGAGCGCCGCTGCGGGCGGCTGCTGCGCGAGCGCCTCACCGCCGAACTGGCCGTCCACGACGCCGACGAGCACCTGCGCAAGGTCGGCAACATGGACACACCCGGCCACATGGTGCGGGAGATCTTCACGGTGACGCCGACGGAGACGGACGAGGACTGGGCGGCGATCGCCGAGCGGCTGCGCGCGGTGCCCGCCGCCTACGCCGGCTACCGGCAGTCGTTGTCCCTCGGCCTGGACCGCAAGCTGTACGCGGCGCCCCGGCCGACCGCGACGTTCGTGGACCAGCTCACCGAGTGGGCGGGCACCGACGGCAAGGGCCGCGGCTGGTTCGAGGAGTTCGCGTCGGCGGGTCCGGACACGCTGCGCGCGGAGCTGGACGAGGCGGCCCGCGCGGCCACCGCCGCCGTGGTGGAGCTGCGGGACTGGATGCGGGACGTGTACGCGCCGGCCATCGAGGGCTCGGCGGACACCGTGGGCCGTGAGCGCTATGCGCGCCTCTCGCGCTACTTCAACGGCACCGACCTGGACCTGGACGAGGCGTACGCGTACGGCTGGTCGGAGTTCCACCGCATCCTCGGCGAGATGAGGCTGGAGGCGGAGAAGATCCTGCCCGGCGCCGAGACGCCCTGGGTGGCGCTCGCGCACCTCGACGAGCACGGCCGGCACATCGAGGGCGTGGACGAGGTGCGGGAGTGGCTGCAGGGCCTGATGGACCGGGCCATCGCGGACCTGGACGGCACGCACTTCGACCTGGCCGAGCGGGTGCGGCGGGTGGAGTCGTGCATCGCCCCGCCCGGCGGCGCGGCGGCCCCGTACTACACGGCCCCGTCGGAGGACTTCTCCCGTCCCGGCCGCACCTGGCTGCCGACGATGGGGCAGACCCGGTTCCCGGTGTACGACCTGGTGTCGACCTGGTACCACGAGGGCGTGCCCGGCCACCACCTGCAGCTCGCCCAGTGGGCGCACGTCGCGCAGGACCTGTCGCGCTACCAGGCCACGATCGGCGGGGTCAGCGCCAACGCGGAGGGCTGGGCGCTGTACGCGGAGCGCCTGATGGACGAGCTGGGCTACCTCACGGAGCCGGAGGAGCGGCTCGGGTACCTCGACGCGCAGATGATGCGCGCGGCGCGGGTGATCGTCGACATCGGCATGCACCTGGAGCTGGAGATCCCGGTGGACTCGCCGTTCCACCCGGGTGAGTGCTGGACGCCGGAGCTGGCGCAGGAGTTCTTCGGCTCGCACAGCAGCCGGCCCGCGGACTTCGTGGAGAGCGAGCTGACCCGGTACCTGACGATCCCGGGTCAGGCGATCGGCTACAAGCTCGGCGAGCGGGCCTGGCTGCTGGGCCGGGAGAAGGCCCGTGAGCGGCACGGCGAGGAGTTCGACCTGAAGGCCTGGCACATGGCGGCCCTGTCCCAGGGCTCGCTGGGCCTGGACGACCTGGTGGACGAGCTGTCCCAGCTCTGAGCCGCGGGTTCGCGCGGCCGGGTCTCACTCGGGCAGCTTCCTCAGCTGCACCAGCCCCACCCAGGTCTCCGGACCAGGCTGGGCGTAGCCCGCGCGCACGGCGTAGGGTCCCGGCCGCAGCGGCACCCGCAGGTGTCCGGTGCGGTCGGCGGCCCCGCCCGGCCAGGCCGAGTCGAACAGCAGCACCGGTCCGGGCACCTGCCAGCGGACCTCGGGCTGCCACACGGCGGTGTCCAGGGCGGCGGGGACACCGGCGAGCAGTTCGGCCTCGGATTCGGCGGCGCACCAGCGCACGAAGGTGCCCCGCTCGGGCAGGTAGGTGGTGGCTGCGGGCTCGTCCCCGAAGACGAGGGCCGCGCTGTCGCCGACGGGGAGCAGGCCCACGTATCCGTCGACCTCGCAGGCGCGGTCGTAGTCCGTGGCCGGTTCTGCGCTGTCGGCGCCCACCCAGAACGGCAGGACGGTCTCCGGGATAGCTATGAGCGGACCGCCGCCCGATTCCACCCATTCCTGCGCGCCTGGATCCGCGTGTCGCACCATGGGCCCGAACCTACGCGGAACGCGGCGTTCCCATGGGCCTGTTGCTCAACCGGCCCCGGAGTAACGTGAGTTCAGCATCCGCAGTCGCCGTCGACCGGGGCGGTGAGCGGGTCCGCGTCGCGCCGCCGCGCGCCCTCCCAGGTCTCGTACGTGAAGCCCTCACGTGCCCAGTACTCGAAGCCGCCGAGCATCTCCTTGACCCGGTAGCCGAGTTCGGCCAGCGCGAGGGCGGCGCGGGTGGCGCCGTTGCAGCCGGGGCCCCAGCAGTACGTGACCACGGGCACGGCGGGGTCGAGGAGCCGGCCGGCCTGTTCGGGTATGAGCGCGGTCGGCAGGTGGACGGCGCCGGGGAGGTGGCCCTGGTCCCAGGCGTCGGTGGAGCGGGTGTCCACCACGACGAAGCCCGGGTCGCCGTCCGCGGCGAGGGCGGCCGCCACGTCGGAGACGTCGGCGTGGAAGGCGAGGCTCGCGCGGAAGTACGCGGCGGCCTCGGCCGGGGCGGCGGGGGCGACGCGCAGGACGAAGTTCACGGAGGTGGTTGTGGTCATGCGGAAAATCTATGGCGGCGGCCTCGGGCGCTGAAGTGAGGTTCCACGGCGTTCCCCTTGATGTGCCGGGGTTTCCCCTGCTATCCATCCGGGATGACCGCGTATTCCCCGGACGCCACCGACTGGCGCATCCTCGATGTCCTGCAGCGCGACGGCCGTGTGAGCTTCGCCGACCTCGCCCGGGCGGTCTCGATGTCCGCCAGCGCGGTCACCGAGCGGGTGCGGCGGCTGGAGGAGGCCGGGGTCGTCCAGGGCTACGGTGCGGTCGTCGACCTGGAGCGCCTAGGGCTGCCGATCCTGGCGTTCGTGCGGCTGCGGTACCCGAACGGCAACTACAAGCCGTTCCACGACCTGGTGGCGACGACTCCGGAGATCCTGGAGGCGCACCACGTCACCGGCGACGACTGCTTCGTGATCAAGGTCGCCGCCCGTTCCATGCCCCACCTGGAGGAGATCTCGGGCCGGATCGGCGCCCTGGGCTCGGTCACCACGAGCGTGGTGTACTCCTCCCCCCTGCCCCGGCGCCCGCTGGACCGGGCGGAGCCGGGACGGGCGGAACCGGGACGGCCGGACCCGGGCCGCTCACCGCTGCCGCAGTGAGGAGCCCGTTCTGCCCTTGACCACTTCCAGCCGGGCGTGGATCCGGCGGCGGAGGTCACCGACGTGGCTGACGATGCCGACGCTGCGGTCGCGTTCGCGCAGCGAGTCCAGGACGTCCAGCACCTCGTCCAGGGTCTCGTCGTCGAGGCTGCCGAAGCCCTCGTCGATGAAGAGGGTGTCGAGCCGGACGCCGCCGGCCTCGTCGGTGACGACGTCCGCGAGGCCGAGGGCCAGGGCGAGGGAGGCGAAGAATGTCTCGCCGCCGGACAGGGTGGCGGTGTCCCGTTCGCGGCCGGTCCAGGCGTCGACGACGTGCAGGCCGAGCCCGCTGCGCCCGCGTCCGCTGCGGTCGTCGGAGTGGACGAGGGTGTACCGGCCGGCGGACATCCGCCGCAGGCGCACGGTCGCGGCGGCGGCGACCTGTTCCAGCCGGGCCGCGAGCACGTACGACTCCAGACGCATCCGGCGCTCGTTGTCGGCGGAGGTGCCCGCGGTGAGCGCGGCCAGCCGGGCGACCCGGTCGTACTCCTGCCGGAGCGGGGCGAGCCGTCGTACGCCGTCGGTGGCGCGGGCGGAGAGCCGGTCGAGCTGGGTGCGGCAGCGGGCCGCCGCGTCGCGCGCGGAGACGGCCTCGCGCAGCCGCTGTTCCGCCCCCTCCGCGGCCTGCTCGGCGGAGGCCGGGTCCGCGGGCGGCTGTGCCGCCGCGGCCGCGGTGCCGGGCTCGGCGAGCACGGCCCGCACGGCGGCCTCCTCCGCCTGCCGGGCGTCCAGCCGGTGCTGCAGTTCGCGGTGGGCGGCGGCGTCCAGCAGGGCGTCGGCCGCGGTCCGGGGGGTGTCGAAGCCGGCCCGGTAGGCGGCGTCGGCGAGGCGGGCGTCGGCGTCCTTGAGCCGGTGGGCGGCGTCCTCGGCGGCGCGGGTCGCGTCGGCGGCGGCGGTGAGCAGGGCCGCCCGCCGCTCCAGTTGGGCGGCGCGGGCGGCCACGCTGCCGGCACCACCGCGCGCCTGCGTCAACTCCTCCTCCAGCGTGGCCTGTTCGCGGTCCAGTGTCTCGCGCCGGGTGAGGCGGGCGGCCGTCCGCACGGCGGCCTGCTGGCGGTCGGTGAGGCGGCGCTCGCGCTCCTGCTCGGCCCGGCGCAGCTCCTCGTGGGCGGCGTGCAGGGCGGAGGCGTCGCGGCGGGCTCGCGTGAACTCCCGCTCCAGTTCGTCGGCCTCGGCGGCGAGCCGCGCGGTGGGGGCGTCGCCGGCCTCGGCGGTGGCGGCGGCCAGGGCCTCGCGGACGCCGCCGAGCCGCCGTTCGTCCTCGGTGCGCTGCTCCTCGGCCCGCTGGACCGCGGCGAGGGCGCGTTCCTCGGTCTCGCGGTCGACGTGCCCGTCGACCTTGCGGGCGGGCGCGGGGTGTTCGGTGGCACCGCAGACGGCGCAGGGTGCGCCGTCGGTGAGGTGGGCGGCCAGTTCGGCGGCGATGCCGTTCAGGCGCTGTTCCTTGAGGTCGAGCCAGTGGGTGCGGGCGTCCACGGCGCGCTGCGCGGAGGCCAGGGCCCGCTGCCCGGCCTGCTCCAGGCCGGCGGCCAGTTCGTCCCGGGTGCGGGCCGCGGTGAGGCGGCGGCGGGCGGGCTCACGCCGCTCGGCGAGCTGTTCCGCGCGGGTGGCGGCCTGCTGCGCGGCCTCGATACGGGACTGGAGGGCCGTGCGGGTGGGGTCCCAGTCGGCGAGCCAGGCGTCGGCCTCGCACAGGACGTCCTCGTCGGCGCGCTCCTGGTCGTCGAGTCCGGTCCGTTCCCCGGCGAGGGCGGCGAGCCGCTGTTCGGCGCGGCGGGCCGACTCCAGGCCGCCGAGTTCCTCGGCGGTCCGGCGGGCGGCGGCCGCGAGGCCGGTCGCGTCCGCGGCGGCATGCGGGTCGGGCAGTGTCCCGCGCGCGTGGGCCTCCGCGTCGGTGGCCCGGCGGTGCTCGGCCGCGGCGGCCTCGCGCAGCTCCAGCGCGGGTGCCACGGTCTCCGCCTTGCGGGCGCGCTCCATGCGGTCCCGTACCGCGCGGTGCTCGCCGTCCCGCTCCTGGAGACGCTCGGCGCGCTGCCGGGCCTCGGCGAACCGGGCCTGGAGCCGGGCGAGTTCGCGTACGTCACCGAGGGCGCGCCGGGCGGCGGCGTGTGCGGACTCGGCGGCGGTGAGGCGGCATTCGGCGACGGTGAGGCGTTCGCGGGTGGTGCTGCGGGCGACGGCGGCGGCGCCTAGGACCGCTTCGGCCAGGCCCGGTTCGCCGGGGGCGAGGCCGGGCAGGTCCATGGCGTCGCCCGCCTCCTGCTGCATGCGGTGCGCGTCGGCGAGAAGGGTGGTGTCGCCCTCGCGGACCCGGGCCTCGGTCGTGCGCCGGCGGTCGGCGAGGCGCTTCTCGACGTCGGCGAAGCGCTGGGTGTCGAAGAGGCGGCCCAGCAGCCGGCCGCGGGCCTCGGCGTCGGCGCGCAGGAAGCGGGCGAAGTCGCCCTGGGGCAGCAGGACGACCTGGCAGAACTGCTCGCGGCTCATGCCGAGCAGTTGGGTGATCTCCTCGCCGATCTCCTGGTGGGAGCGGCTGAGGTCCCGCCAGGCGCCGGCCGTGGCGTCGTAGCCGCGCAGCCAGGTCTGGGCCTTGTCGACGGTGGTGCCGGTGCCGCGCAGCTTGCGGCGTTCCCAGGGAGGCTGCCGGGTGATCTCCAGGCGGCGTCCGGCGACGGTCAGTTCGAGGCGGACCTCGGTGCGGGTGCCGGGTGCCGCGTGGTCGCTGCGCAGGTTGAGGCCCTGGCCGCTCTGACGGGCGCCGGGGACGGCGCCGTAGAGCGCGTAGCACACGGCGTCCAGGACGGAGGTCTTGCCGGCTCCGGTGGGGCCGTGCAGCAGGAACAGGCCGGCGGCGGAGAGGGCGTCGAAGTCGACGCTCTGGGACCCGCCGAAGGGCCCGAAGGCGGTGATGTCGAGCCGGTGCAGTCTCACCGGGCCACCTCCCGCACGGTGTGGTCGGCGCGGACGGCGTCGAACGCGTCGCGCAGCACGGCCGCCTCCGGCTCGTCCGGGCCCGCGCCGCGCACATGGGCGACGAAGTCCTCGGCGATCTGCTGGTCGCTGCGCCCGGCGAGCCGGCGGGCGTACGACACCTGGGGGTCCTCGGGGGCGCGGTCGGGGGCGAAGACCAGGCTGAGGGTGTGCGGGAACCGCTCGGCGAGGCGGGCCATGGGGTCGGCCGGGCGCACCGGGTCGGTGAGGGTGGCCTCGATCCAGGCGTCCTCGTGGCGGGTCAGTTCCTGGTCGGCGAGGAGGTCGTCCAGCGTGCCGCGGATGCGGGCCAGCGGGCGGGGCACGGGACAGTCGAGGCGCTCCGCGTCGACCGAGCCGTCGGCGGCGAGGTCGACGAGCCACATGCTCTTGCGGTGCTCGGCCTCGGAGAAGGAGTAGGCCAGCGGGGAGCCCGAGTACCGGACGCGGTCGGTGAGGGTCTGGCAGCCGTGCAGATGTCCGAGCGCCACGTAGTCGACGCCGTCGAAGACGCCGGCCGGGACGGCGGCCACGCCCCCGACGGTGATGTCCCGTTCGCTGTCGCTGGGCCGGCCGCCGGTGACGAAGGCGTGCGCGAGGACGACGGAGCGGGTGCCCGGCGGGCGGGCGGCGAGGTCGGCGCGGACGCGCTCCATGGCGGCGCCGAGGACGCTCTCGTGTCCGACCTTGCCGACCCCGAACTCGTCCTTCACCAGGGCCGGTTCGAGGTAGGGCAGTCCGTAGAGCGCGACGTCCCCGTGCGGGTCCCGGAGCACGACCGGGGTGCCCGCCGCGGACGGTTCGGTGCGCAGGTGGATGCCCGCGCGGTCGATGAGTCCGGCGCCGACGCCGAGACGGCGGGCCGAGTCGTGGTTGCCGGAGATCATGACCGTGGGTACGTCGAGGGCGGCGAGGCGGTGCAGGGCGTCGTCGAAGAGTTCGACGGCGGCCAGCGGGGGCACCGCGCGGTCGTACACGTCTCCCGACACGACCACCGCGTCCACCTCGCGCTCGCGCACGGTCGTGACGAGGTGGGTGATGAAGTCGGCCTGGGCGTCGAGCATGTTCACGCGGTGGAACGCCCGGCCCAGATGCCAGTCGGAAGTGTGCAGCAGCCTCATGATCCCCGAAGACTAACGGGCGGGTCTGACATCACGGGCGGTTACTCCCGTATCGGCCCGTTATCGGTCCGTCACACATCGGGACAACCAAGGCAATTGCCTGGAAATGTACTTTCTGTCACGCGTCTCCGTAGGCCTCGCCGCCGAGTTCGAGGGTGGCCGTGCCCGCCGTCGCGTCGGCCAGCCAGGCACGGAAGGCATCCACGTCGGCGTCCGGCAGGCCGATCTCGATGGTGACGGCCTCGCCGTAGCGGACGTCCCGGACCTCGCGTCCGGTGGCGCGCAGATCGTTCTGCACCTTGCCGGCGCGCTGGTGGTCGACGGTCACCGTGGCCAGCCGGAACCGGCGGCGGGTGAGGCTGCCGAGCGCGTCCAGGGCCTCGCCGACCGCTCCGCCGTAGGCCCGGATGAGGCCACCCGCGCCGAGCTTGACGCCCCCGTAATAGCGGGTGACGACGGCGACGACGTAGCGCATGTCCCGGCGCAGCAGCATCTGCAGCATGGGTACGCCCGCGGTGCCGCCCGGTTCTCCGTCGTCGCTCGCCTTCTGCACGCGCGCGTCGGCGCCGATGACGTACGCCCAGCAGTTGTGGGTGGCGTCGGTGTGCTCCTTGCGGACGGAGGCGATGAAGTCCTGCGCCTCCTGCTCGGTGGCGGCCGGGGCGAGGGCGCACAGGAAGCGGGAGCGGTTGACCTCGGTCTCGTGCACGCCCGCGCGGGCGACTGTGCGGTACGCGTCCTGCATCCCGCCACCCTATGCGGTGCCGGAGCGGCGCCCGGGCCGCGGTGAGAGCGTCCTACTTCTTCTTGCCGCGCGGCACGGTGACCGACGTCAGCAGGGCGGTGCGCGGGGCGAGGGCCGGCCAGCCGGTGCCGCGCCAGGCGAGTTCGGCGATGGCGGCGGTCGGGAACTTCGAGCGCACCTGGTCGAGCGTGTCGTCGAGCCCGTCCCCGGCCAGCTCCAGGACCAGCTCCGCGAGGCCGGGGTTGTGCCCGACGAGCAGCAGCGTCTCCACCTCTGAGGGCGTCTCGTGCACGACCTCCAGCAGGTCCGCCACGGTGGCCGCGTACAGCCGGCGGTCGTGGCGCACCGGGGGCGGGGTGCCCCACTCGGCGGAGGCGAGTTCCCAGGTCTCCCGCGCGCGTACGGCGGTGGAGCAGACGGCGAGGTCGGGAAGCCGGTCGGCCTCCGCGAGGGCACGTCCGGCGGCCGGGGCGTCCCGCAGCCCGCGCGGCGCCAGCGGGCGCCGGTGATCGGCGACGCCCTCGGGCCACGCCGACTTCGCGTGCCGCAGCACGACCAGGTGCCGCAGCGGTCCCGCGCCCGCGCGCGCGATCATGCGGGGCTCCCGAGACCGCTCAGGAGATCGAGGGCCACGAGTCGTTCGGCGTACGCGTACGTCTCGAAGCGGGCGCCGCCGGGCAGGCCGGACGCGGTCTCCACGTCCCGCAGGACCGCGAGCACCGCGGGCAGGTCCAGATCGTCCTCCCAGGCGTCCCGCAACCGCCCCCGCACCTCGTCGGGCACCGGCCGTGAGGGCTCCCGCGCCCATCCGGCCACCGCCCCCCGCCACCGCGCGAGCGTCTCCCCCGCCTGCCGAAGGGCTTCCCCGTCGAGGCGCACCGGGCTCGTCCGGGGCACAGAGAGGAGAGCCAGCCGAAGCGCCGCGGGGTCGGCGAGGAGACCGCCGAGCGCGGCGACCGGGTCCGGCCCGGGAACGGGGGCGGGACGGGTCGGCCCCTCCTCCCAGGCAGCCGCCGCCACCGCCAGCACCGAGCCGGTTCCGCGCGCGGGCGGCGTCCCCTCCGGCTCCCCCTCCCCCGCGCTCTCCCCCGCAGCCTTCGCCCTCACCTGGACCACCTGGGCATCGCCCAGGGTCGGGGCCGGGTCGTGGGCGTCTTCGAAGGGGCGGATGCCGAGGGTCGTGGCGGCTGTGCGCAGCTCGGCGAGGTGGTGGGGGGCGGTGAGGGTGGCCCAGACGGGGGTGCCGCCGAGTTCCAGGGCGCGTACCAGCACGTCCGCGGTGAGCAGCACGCGCAGGGCGGTGAGGTCGAGGCCGGGGACGTACGCCTCGACGCGGGTCAGGCCCCGGCGTGCGGGGGCGGCGGGGGCGGGCTCACCGGTTCGGGCGTCGAGGATGCGCAGCACAGTGCGAGCGTAGGCGCGCGAGCCGCCGGATGCGGGCACCTCGCGCCGATTCCGGGCACCGTGCCGGGCCGCCGTGGCGGGAATCAGTGCCCCGGGGGCGCTGTTGCCCCGACGACAGTTCCCCGCAGCCTGAGGAGGCGGCCGTGTACGGCGACGAAGCGACCATCCGCAGGATCCTGACCGAGCTGGGCGACACCTGGGCGGTGGTCGGCCTGTCCTCGAACCAGCGGCGGGCGGCCTACGGGGTGGCCCGGGTGCTCCAGCGGTACGGCAAGCGGGTCGTGCCGGTGCACCCGAAGGCGGAGACGGTGCACGGCGAGCGGGGCTACGCCTCCCTGGCGGACATCCCCTTCGCGGTGGACGTCGTCGACGTCTTCGTCAACAGCGAGCTGGCCGGCGCGGTCGCCGACGAGGCCGTGGCGAAGGGCGCGAAGGCGGTGTGGTTCCAGCTCGGCGTCGTCGACGAGGCCGCCCAGGAGCGGACCCGGGCAGCTGGTCTGGACATGGTGATGGACCGCTGCCCGGCGATCGAAATTCCCCTCCTGGGATAGCCTGTCTCACCTTCTTCTCACAATTCACCGCTGAATATTGACATTCGGTTCGATCCCTGACCTGTGCGAAGACCGCCCCCAAGACACGCAAGATCCTGGGTCAAGTTTTCGGAAACAGTCTTTTGGTATCGGGGAAAGTCTCCCTAGCCTGTGGCGTCCTTGCTCGTTAATCCTGTGTTTACGATCTGAGAGGCCACTCGTACATGGTGAATGTCGACCATGCAGCAGCGCCTGTAGCCACGAAGGAACCCGGCGGCGGCCTGCGCCGTGACGTCGGGCTGATCGGTCTGATGTGGGCCTCGGTGGGCTCCATCATCGGGTCCGGCTGGCTCTTCGGCGCCGAGAAGGCGGTCGTGGTGGCCGGCCCCGCGGCGATCATCTCGTGGGTGATCGGCGCGGTGGCCATCGTGCTGCTGGCACTCGTGCACGCCGAACTCGGCGGCATGTTCCCGGTCGCCGGCGGTACCGCCCGCTACCCGCACTACGCGTTCGGCGGCCTGGCCGGCATGTCGTTCGGCTGGTTCTCCTGGCTCCAGGCCGCGACCGTGGCACCGATCGAGGTCGAGGCCATGATCGGTTACGCGAAGCACTGGCAGTGGGCCGAAGGCCTGCAGCACGCCGACGGCACCCTGAGCACCAGCGGTTTCACCGTCGCCGTCGTCCTGATGGCGATCTTCGTCGCCGTCAACTTCTTCGGTGTCCGCGCCCTGGCGCACACCAACAGCGCCGCCACCTGGTGGAAGATCGCCGTCCCGCTCGCGGCGATCTTCATCATCGCGATCGGCAACTTCCACCCGGGCAACTTCACCTCCGAGGGCTTCGCCCCGTTCGGCGCCAAGGGTGTGCTCGGCGCGATCAGCTCCAGCGGCATCATCTTCGCGCTGCTGGGCTTCGAACAGGCGATCCAGCTGGCCGGTGAGAGCCGCAACCCCAAGCGGGACCTGCCGCGTGCGACCCTCGGCTCGGTCGCGATCGGCGCCGTGATCTACATCCTGCTCCAGGTCGTGTTCATCCTCGCGCTGCCGCACGCCTCGTTCGCGCACGGCTGGGCCAAGCTCGCCTACGCCGGCATCAGCGGCCCCTGGGCGGGCCTCGCCACCGTGGTGGGCCTCGGCTGGCTGGGCTTCGTGCTGTACCTCGACGCGATCATCTCCCCCGGCGGCACCGGCCTGATCTACACCACCGCCACCTCCCGCGTCTCCTTCGGCCTGGCCAAGAACGGCTACGCGCCGAAGCTCTTCGCCAAGACGGACTCCCGCGGTGTGCCGTGGTTCGGTCTGATCATCTCGTTCGTCACCGGTGTGATCTGCTTCCTGCCGTTCCCCAGCTGGCAGGAACTGGTCAGCTTCATCACCTCGGCGAGCGTCCTGATGTACGCGGGCGCCCCGCTGGCGTACGGTGTCTTCTCCGACCGGCTGCCGGGTCACGAGCGCCCGTACCGACTGCCCGGCGGCAAGATCGTCTCGCCGGTGTCCTTCGTGGTCGCCAACCTGATCATCTACTGGGCCGGCTGGGACACGCTGTGGCGGCTCGGCTTCGCGATCCTGCTCGGCTACGTGCTGCTCGGCTCGTACGCCTGGTACGCCATCCGCAAGGGCCTGCCCGACGCGCCCCGGCTGGACTTCAAGGCCGCGCAGTGGCTGCCCGCGTACCTGGTGGGCATCGGCGTGATCTCCTGGCAGGGCGGCTTCGGCGGCCAGGGCCACATCGGCCTGTGGTGGGACATCGCGGTCGTCGCGGCCTTCTCGATCGGCATCTACTACTGGGCCAAGGCCACCGCCTCCAAGACCGAGCAGATCCAGCGTGACATCGAGGAGGTCGTGGTCACGGACGCCCCGGCGCACTGACCCTCGCTCCTCATGACGGTGTCCCGTCGGCCGCTCCTGGCCGGCGGGACACCGTCATGAGGAGGTGTCTTTGCCGCCGACCCGCTCGGTGAGCCGGTGGTCAGCGGCGTTCAGCGCCTCGTTTACCAGGCGACGCAGATGACCGTCGGTGAGGGCGTACACCACGCGGCGGCCCTCCTTGCGGGTCGTCACCAGGCCGGCCAGGCGCAGCCGGGCGAGATGCTGGCTGACGGCGGGCCGGGCCGCGCCGCAGGCCCCGGTGAGCGTGCTGACGTCGGCCTCGCCCGCGGTCAGGGCGTGCATCAGGCTGAGGCGGGTGCGGTCGCCGAGCAGCGCCAGGAGTTCCGCCGCGAGCGTGAAGTGTTCCGCGCCGGGTGTGCGCGGGTGCGCATGATGCGCAGGTGACAGGTGCATGCGTGCGCTCATACGCACATAATGGCTCGATGGACGCCCGTACGTCCACACGGCCACCGGAAGGGGACCCTCGTGACCGACCGGCACACCCACCAACACGAGCACGACCACGACCACCATGACGCCCACGCGCACGCGCACGTCCACGGGCACCCGCACCCCCACCCCTCGCGCGGCCCCGGGCACCGGCTGGCGCACCTCCTCACCCCCCACTCCCACGCGAGCGCCGACAAGGTGGACCCGGCGCTGGAGTCGTCAGCGCGCGGGATGCGGGCGCTGTGGGTGTCGCTGGCCGTGCTGGGCGTGACCGCCGCCGCCCAGGGGGTGGTGGTCGCGCTGTCCGGCTCGGTGGCACTGCTCGGGGACTCGGTGCACAACGCCGCCGACGCGCTGACGGCCGTACCGCTGGGCATCGCCTTCGTGCTGGGTCGGCGGGCGGCGACCCGGCGCTTCACCTACGGCTACGGCCGAGCGGAGGACCTGGCGGGGCTCGTGATCGTGCTGACCATCGCCGTATCCGCGGCCTTCGCCGCCTGGACGGCCGTCGTACGGCTGCTGGACCCGCGGCCGGTCGAGCACGTGCCGGCGGTCGCGGTGGCCGCGCTCGTCGGGTTCGCGGGCAACGAGTGGGTGGCCCGGTACCGGATGCGGGCGGGGCGCGAGATCGGGTCGGCCGCGCTGGTCGTCGACGGGCTGCACGCCCGCACCGACGGGTTCGCCTCGCTGGCCGTACTCCTGGGCGCCGGTGGGGCCGCGCTGGGATGGCCGTTGGCCGACCCCGTCGTGGGGCTGGTGATCACCGCCGCGATCGCGCTGGTACTGCGGGACGCGGCACGGGAGGTGTTCCGGCGGATGATGGACGCCGTCGATCCGGAACTGGTGGACCGGGCCGAGCGAGCCGTGCGGGGCGTGCCGGGCGTGCGCGAGGTGGGGGAACTGCGGCTCCGCTGGATCGGGCACCGGCTGCGGGCCGAACTGGCGGTCGTGGTGGACGGTGATGTGACCGTACGGCAGGCGCACGCGGTCGCCGTCGACGCCGAACACGCGCTGCTGCACGCCGTACCGAGGCTGACGGCCGCCCTCGTGCACGCCGATCCGGCGCCGGCTCCGGGCGAGACGGACCCGCATCTGGCGCTGGCCCACCACCTGACGGCGTGAACCGGGGCCGGACCTTGTCCGGCCCGGAATCGCCCGAGGCCGGGAGATCTCCGGCTCAGGCGAGCCCGAGTCCCTCCAGCACCACCGCTCCCGGCAGTTCGGCGAACGCCTTGCCCGGCACCAGCAGCTTGCCACGGCGGCGGCCGCTGCCCACGAGGACGTACGGCAGGTCGACGACCGCTGGGTCCACGAACAGCGGCCAGCCGGAGGGCAGTCCCACCGGTGTGATGCCGCCGTACTCCATGCCGGTCTCGCCGGTCGCCGTGTCCATCGAGGCGAACGACGCCTTGCGTGCGCCCAGTTGACGGCGGACGAGACCGTTGACGTCGGCCCGCGTGGTCGACAGCACCAGGCATGCGGCGAGCGTGGTCTCGCCGCCCCGCTTGCCGGCGACCACCACGCAGTTCGCGGACCGTTCCACCAGGTCGCTGCCGTAGTGCTCGACGAAGACGGCGGTGTCGGCCCACTCCGGTTCGGTGTCGACGTACAGGATCCGCTCGGCGGGGACGCCGCCCTGCCAGTGCCGTACGGCGTCGGCGACGGGAGCGATCAGTGCGTCGAGGCAGTCCGGGGCTGGGGTGGCGGAGTCGAAGTTTCCGATCGGTACGCGCATGGCCGCACGCTAACAAGCCTCAGGCCACGGGCGGCACGGAGACCGCCATGATCATCTCCATCGGGACCTCGCCGCGGTTGCCGTAGACGTGGGGCGTGTTCGCCTCGAAGGAGGCACTGGCTCCGGCGGGGACGAGGTGGTCCTCGCCGTCCACGGTCAGCGTCAGTTCACCCGCGGTGACGTGGACCAGTTCGACGGTGCCACCGGGGTGCGGTTCGGAGGGACTGCTCTCCCCCGGCATCAGCCGCCAGTCCCACATCTCCAGCGGTCCGGGGGCCTCGGTGCCGGCCAGCAGCCGGTTGTAGCTGCCGGCGTCCGTGTGCCACAGCCGTACGGCCCGGTCGACGGGGACGATGCGGACCCGTGGGCCCCGCTCGTAGTCCAGGAGGGTGGTGACGCTGACGCCGAGCGCGTCACCGATCTTGACGACGGTGCCGATGCTCGGGTTGGTGCGGGCCTGCTCGATCTGGATGAGCATCCCGCGACTGACACCGGCCCGGGCCGCGAGCACATCGAGGGTGAAGCCGCGCACCGCGCGCCAGTGCTTGACGTTGCGCGCCAGGGATTGGGTCAGGAGTTCGAGGTCCGACACATTCCGTCCATTATGCAAGAAGTCAAATATCTTCGATGACAGAGTTCAATTCAGTGAACTACCGTGTGATGCACCTGATCGTTCACCGAACTGTACTGCGAGGCGGGCCGTGACAGCATTCTTCGCCCTGACCACCAGTCTCCTTTGGGGACTGGCCGATTTCGGCGGCGGGCTGCTCACACGACGTACGCCCGCGCTGACCGTGGTGGTCATCTCCCAGACCATCGCGACGGCCGTCCTGGGCGTGATCGTGGTCGCCACCGGCGGCTGGAGCGAGGCCGGCCCCCGACTGTGGTTCGCGTTCGCCGCCGGGCTCGTCGGGCCGGTGGCCATGATCTCCTTCTACAAGGCGCTGGCGCTCGGTCCCATGGGCGTGGTCTCCCCGCTCGCCACGCTGAGCGTGGCCGTCCCCGTGAGCGTCGGCCTCTTCCTGGGCGAGCGGCCGGGCCTGCTGCAGGTCGCGGGGATCGCGGTCGCGGTCTTCGGTGTCGTGCTGGCCGGCGGCCCACAACTGCGGGGCGCCGCGGTGCAGCGGCGCACGATCCTGCTCACGCTGGTCGCGGCCCTCGGCTTCGGCGCGGTGTTCGTGCTGATCTCCGAGGCCTCGACCACCCTCACCGGTCTGTTCCTGGCGCTGTTCGTGCAGCGGGTGACGAACGTGGCGGCGGGCGGAGCCGCCCTGTACGTGTCCGTCCGCCGGGGCGCCGCAGCGCTGCCGGAGGGCGGTCTCGCCTGGTCCGCGCTGCCCGCGCTGGGCTTCGTCGGCCTCGCCGACGTGGCGGCCAACGGCACCTACTCCGTCGCCGCCCACCACGGCCCGGTCACCGTGGCGGCGGTGCTCGCCTCGCTGTACCCGGTGGTGACCGCGCTGGCGGCGCGCGGTTTCCTCAGCGAACGACTGCGGGCCGTGCAGGCGGCGGGCGCGGGCCTCGCCCTGCTGGGCACACTGCTGCTGGCCACCGGCTGAGCGCCGGCCGACCGCCGCCCGCCCGGCGACGGGCTCAGCCGTCGGCCTCCAGCCGGGCCAGCCGCTCGATGCCGTCCTCGTCGAGACCGGCCAGCGCCAGCAACTGCTCCGGCGTCGTGCCGTCGGGGATCGGCACCGGGGCAGGCGTCCTGAGCGGCGGCTGCCAGCCGTCGTCGGGCGTCCAGCGCCGTACGACCCGGGCGGGTGCCCCGGCCACCACGGCGTGGTCGGGCACCGCGCCCCGCACCACCGCGCCGGCCGCGACGACCACGTTCCGCCCGATCCGCGCACCCGGCAGGATCACCGCGCCGGTGCCGATCCAGCAGCCCGCGCCGATCTCCACCGGCTCCATCCGGGGCCACTGCTTGCCGATGGGCTGGTCCGGATCGTCGTAGGAGTGATTGGTGGAGGTGACGTACACGTACGGCCCGAAGTAGCAGTCGCTGCCGATGGTGACCGTCGTGTCGGCGATGACGTGACTGCCGCGGCCGAGGACGACCCCGTCCCCGATGCGCAGGATCGGCTCCGGGCCGAGGTCCAGGTCGGGCATCAGACCGGCGGTGAGGGTGACCTGCTCGCCGATGATGCAGTGCGCGCCCAGATGGATCCACGGCTCGCCGAAGACCGTGCCCAGCGGGAACGCGAGCCTGGTCGACTCCCCGATCGCTCCGAAGCGGTAGCCCGCGGGATGCTCGGCCGTGACCGATCCCCGGCGCTGCGCCCAGGCCCAGGCCGCGTGGACGGCTCGCTGGGCGAGACCGCGTCGCCAGGACGAGAACGTGTTCTTGGGCTCGGGCACGGGCTCACGTTACTCATCGGTTGCCTCGGGCGAGAGAGTGGGCTGCTGTGATCTTTGCCCCATGTCTGACGTACTGTGCGCGTACGCGCGCGTGCCGCTGAGGACACCGGGACGCGAGGACACCAGGACCTGGGGAGACGGTGAGACGGCGATGACGCACAAGGCGCTGGTCGTGGGTATCGGCGGCAAGGAGCCGCAGATCGATCCGGAGGCGTTCGTGGCGCCCACGGCCTCGGTGATCGGGGACGTGACGCTGGGCGCGGGAGCGAGCGTCTGGTACGGGGCCGTGGTGCGCGGGGACGTCGAGCGGATCGTCGTCGGCGCGGACGCGAACGTGCAGGACAACGTGACGCTGCACGCCGATCCCGGGTTTCCGGTGAGCGTCGGTGAGCGGGTGTCCATCGGGCACAACGCGGTGGTGCACGGGGCGACCGTGGAGGACGACTGCCTGATCGGGATGGGGGCGACCGTGCTGAACGGGGCGGTGATCGGGGCGGGGTCGCTCGTCGCCGCGCAGGCGTTGGTGCCGCAGGGGATGGTGGTGCCGGCGGGGTCGTTGGTGGCGGGGGTGCCGGCGAAAGTGCGGCGCGAGCTCAGCCAGGAAGAGCGTGAGGGCGTTACTCTCAACGG
The DNA here is from genome assembly GCF_040644095.1 of Streptomyces sp. NPDC047028. NCBI lineage: Bacteria > Bacillati > Actinomycetota > Actinomycetes > Kitasatosporales > Streptomycetaceae > Streptomyces > Streptomyces sp. NPDC047028. The sequence continues at coordinate 98,562 of NZ_JBEYVS010000002.1, read as the reverse complement.
CACCCTGTATGCGGAGTTGGGGAAGGCGCATCGGGGGGTGCATGAGTAGGGGGCGTGGGCGGGTGCGGGTGCGTTGTGGCTTGTCGCGCCCACGCGGCGGAGCCGCACATCGATACAGCCCCGCGCCCCTGAGGGGCGCGTTCAGTCGGCGGCGTTCACAGGTTGCCGTTCCCGCTCCGCCGGCTGGTTCTTCTTCGCCTTGCGTTTGAGGATCAGCATGGAGGTCAGGCCGATGACCACGGCCACCACCAGGCCCAGCCAGGAGAACTTCTTCAGCCAGCCTTCTGCCACTACGCCCACGTAGTAGATGACGGCTGTGGTGCCGCCGGCCCAGCAGATGCCGCCGAGGACGTTGGCGATCAGGAACTTCCAGTAGGGCATGTGGAGGACGCCGGCGAGGGGGCCCGCGAAGATGCGGAGGAGGGCGACGAAGCGGCCGAAGAAGACCGCCCACATGCCCCACTTCTCGAAGGAGCGCTCGGCGGTGGCCACGTGGCCACCGCTGAAGTGCTTCGGGAACTTTCCGCCCAGCCAGGCGAGCAGGGGGCGTCCGCCCTTTCGGCCGATCGCGTAGCCGATGGAGTCTCCGATCACCGCGCCGGCGGTCGCGCAGGCGCCGAGGACGATCGGGTTGATCCCGGAGGAGTGCTGGGAGGACATGAGCGCCGCGGAGACCAGGATGATCTCGCCCGGCAGCGGGATGCCCAGGCTCTCCAGACCGATCACCAGGGCCACCATCGCGTAGACGGCGCCCGCGGGGACCGAGTCGAGCCATTCCTGGACGTGCACGCCCCGTTCCTCCCGTGTAGCCGTCCCTGCCCTGTCAGACGCCAAGGCTACCCGGTCGGGTTGCGCGCGGACGGAGCAGCGCGCGTCACATCCGGCGGGCGATCAGGCGGTAGGCGTTGGCCAGGCCGAGGCGGTGGGAGAGGGGCCGGACCGCGAGGCGGTCGAGGAGGGTGGCCAGGGCCAGGGCCGGCACCCCGCCGAGCAGGAGGGCCGTGCGCAGCGCCCGGCGGAGGCGGCCGGGTGGCTCGGGCAGCCAGGGCACGTCCTCGCGCGGGGCGGTGTTGTCCAGGGCCAGCCAGACGGCGGCGAGGAGGTCGACCGGGTCGTGCGGCTCGGCGTGCTGCTCCGCGACCACCGTGAAGCCGAGGTCGGTGAGGCGGCGCCGCAGATTGGCCACGGGCATGAAGTGCAGGTGCTGTGGTTGCAGCCAGGGCAGCCACCAGCGGCCGAGGAGGCGGGCGTACCGGCTCTCCGGGTCCGGCACCTCGATCAGCAGGTGCCCGCCGGGGCGGACCACCTCGCGGGCGGCTCTCAGTTCCCGGTCGGGATCGGTGCTGTGCTCGAGGTAGTGGAACATGCTGACGACGTCGTAGTGGGCCGTGAGGTCGGGTGCCAGGTCGGGGAAGGCGCCCCGGTAGGCCTGCTCGACGCGGCCCTCACGGGCGGCGAGATCGACACCCTCCGTGAAGTCGAGCCCGTCGAACGCGGTGCCGGGCAGGACCGTGCGGGCGGCCTCGCAGAAGTGGCCGTGGCCGGTGCCGACGTCGAGCCACTTCTTCGGGACCGGGTCGTGCGGCAGCATCGCCTGGGCCCGGCCGACGTACATCGCGGCCCGTCCGCCGAAGGTGCCGCTCATGCGCTGTTCGCCCAGGCCGTCGTAGAAGTCGCGGTAGTAGAACTCCAGCCCTTCGGTTGTCAGTTGGGGATTCTGGAAGGTGTGGCCGCAGTCCGTGCAGCGGTCCAGGGTGAAGCGGCCGGGTTTGTGCTGGAGGAGGTCGGTGGTGCGCAGCCGGGTGGTCAGCCGTGCGGAGGAGCACCAGGGGCAGGTGGTGCGCCGGGGGCCGAGGAAGCGGTCGGGCCCGGCGGCGAGGTCGGCCTGGTAGGCGGGGCGCAGGGCGGCGATCCGGGCGGCGCGGTCGGTGTCCTTCTTGGGGTCGGTCATCGGCTCTCCGTTGTCCGTCATCGGCTCTGCGGGGTTCCTCGTCGGAAGCGTGCGGTCCGGCGTCGGCTTGCCGGTCGGGCCGGTTCACCCGTGGGTGGCCGCGGCCAGTCGTGCGAGGTGGTTCGCCGCCGCGCGGGCGCCGCCCGCCGCCCGGAAGGCGGCGCGGATGCGTGCGGCGGCGGCCCGGTGGGCGGGGTCGTGCAGCACGGTGTCGAGGGTCGCGCCCAGGCGGGGCGCGGTGACCCGGCCGAACCTGACCCGGAGGCCCGCGCCGGCGTCGACGACCTGGCCGGCCACCACGGGCTGGTCGTCGCGGATGGGGGCGACGACCAGCGGGACACCGTGCCAGAGCGCCTCGCACACGGTGTTGTGCCCGGCATGGCAGACGACCGCGTCCATCCGTTCCAGCAGCGGCAGTTGGGGCACGGACGGCAGGGTGAGCACGTCCTTGTCGGTGCCGTCGGCAGACGGGGGTGCCGTGGGGTCGACGAGCACCGTCTGCACCCGGTCGGCGCGTTCCCGCAGCGCGGTACGGCACTCTGCGAGGAAGCGTCCGCCGGCGTCGGCGTTGGCGGTGCCGAGGGTCACCAGGACCTTGGCGCGGCCCGGGTCCAGCCACTCCCACGGGAAGCCGGGTCCGGCCGGGCGGTCGGCGAGGGACGGTCCGACGTAGTGGATCCGCTCCCCCAACGGCGCCTGCGGGCCGATGAGTTCGGGGGTGCTGAAGACGAGCAGGAGATGGGGTGAGTAGCGGGGGTCGGCGGTGCCGGCCGCGGTGCCGATCCGGGTACGCAGGGCGGCCAGTTGGCTCCGCAGCCAGGCGGCGACCTTGGGCAGGCCGTCGTAGGCGCCGGTGAACTCGGCCGAGGTGGTGGCGGAGGTTGCCCAGGGGACACTCAGGCGCTCGGCCACCAGGGCACCGGCGAAGGCCTGCTGGTCGGCGACGACCACGTCGGGGCGGAACTCCGTGACTGCCGCCCCGACACCGGGTGCCATGGCGTCGGCGAGCGGCAGCAGGTACCACTCCCACAGGAACCGCAGCGCCTCGGCGCCCCGCAGGTCCGGCGGTCGTACGGCTCCCTCGGCGCCCGGCACCGGGCCGGCGCAGGCGTACACGTGGGCGTCCGCGCCCGCGAGCCGCCGTACCAGTGCGGGATCGGCGCAGGCCCAGGCGACGCGGTGCCCGTCCGCGGTGAGCCGGGCCGCGACGCCCACGGCCGGGTTGATGTGCCCGACCAGCGGCGGGACGACGAACAGGAAGCCGCTCACCGCACCCCCGCTCCCTCGACGGAGCGGATCAGGTCCAGGATGTGGCCGCCGACCGCCCCGGCGGCCTCCACCAGCACCGAGTGCTCGTGGCCCGGCAGCACGACCGGCCGGAAGTCCGTCAGCAGGGCCGCCATCTGCGGCGCAAGTTCCACCAGGTCGGAGTCGCCGCCGTAGACGCCGAGGACCGGGCAGCGGACGGCCCTGATCGCGTCCTCGGTCAGCACGCGGCTGGCGGGGATGTCCCGGCCGAGGGTGGTCTCGCGGGCGAGCCGGGCAGCGCCCTTGGCCAGGCGGGCGGTGTTGTGCCCGCGGTGGGCGGTGATCCAGGCGATGGCGTCCGGCTCGTTGTGGGCCAGTTCGGTCAGTACCCGGCGCAGGATGCCGCCCAGTTTCCCCGCCCAGGCGGGGGTCGCCGGCTCGGACTCGATCAGGGTGAGGCCGGCCACGCTCGCGGGGTGGCGGGCCGCGTAACCGAAGGCGATCGTGCCACCGTAGGAGTTGCCGACGAGGTGGAGGGGGCCGTTGACGCCGAGCCGGTCCAGGAGGGCTTCCAGGTCGTCGATGTTGTGGTCCAGGGTGTAGCCCGCGCGCGGGCGTTCGCTGCGGCCGTGTCCGCGCAGGTCGTACATGACCACGTCGAGGCCGGCGGCGGCGAAGGCCGGCGCGACGGTGAAGTAGTAGCTGGCCAGGCTGTCGGTGAGCAGTCCGTGGACGAGGACGACGGTGGCGTGGGGGGTGCGGCCGTCGGCTGGTCCCGTGCGCTGGACGTGCAGCCGGATGCGGCCCGTGTCGACCATGGCCATGGCTCAGCCCGCCTCCTGCGCCTTCAGGCTCCACACCACGTACTCGACGAGCCGGCCCACGGTCAGCTCGATGATCTCGTCGAACTCCATCCCGGCCAGGAACTCGGCGAGGTTGACCCGCCGCCCGTAGCGCTCCTCCAGGAGGCCGGCGAGGGTGACGAGGTCGATGCTCTCCAGCTCCAGGTCGCGGTTGAAGGTGGTGGACATCCCTATCAGCACGTCGTCGTCGCCGTACTCCTCCAGGACGGTGCGGAGCATGGCGGTGACGTCGGCGAGCACGGTGTCCGCAGTTTCTGCGGTGTGTGCGGTGTGTGCGGTGTCCTCGGTCGGCTGCGCGGGGGTCAGGCGGGTGGGGTTCATCGGTGGGGGTCCTCCACATCGTCTCTTCCGGATACATCCGCTCTTCCGGATGCGTCCGCTCTTCCCGATACGTCCGCCGGGCCTGTCGTCCAAGCCACCACGAGGTCGCGAGCCGGGAGGGCGGGCGGGTTGCTCACGGGCGCGCAGTGCACGGTGTAGGCGGGATTCAGACGGCCGGCGACCAGCAGCCGGCTGCCGTCCGCCGCGGCCCGCAGGACGGTGAAGTCCCTGGGACGGCCGTCGAATCCGGTGCCCTCGGCCTTGGCGACGGCTTCCTTGGCGGCCCAGAAGCGGGTGAACCACAGCGCCTCCGGGTCGGTCCCGGACGCGCACCTGGCGTGCAGCAGCCGGAGTTCGTCCGGGCCGAGCGCCGTGGCGAGGGTCGCGGGGTCGCGCGGGGTGACCTCCTCGATGTCGATACCGGGGCCGGGCCGCGCGCTGTGCGGCCGTACGATCGCCACGCCCGTCTCGGCGCGGTGGGCGAGGGAGACGTCCAGCGGGGGCAGATCGCGGCCGTGCACGCCGGTGACGTGGGGCCGGCCCGACTCCTCGTTGCCGACCCGGAGTTCCGCAGGGAAGACCGGTCCCTCGCCGTGGTTCCAGAGCCAGTGCCGTACGGCGTCCTTCACGGCGATGCGGCCGAGCAGCCACTGGCGGCGGCCGCGCGGCGGACGTCCGGCGTACTCGGTGCGTTCGGCACCGCCCAGCGAGTTGCGCATGATCAGCTCGCGGGAGGCGAGGTCGGGCCAGCGCTCGTGCACCAGCGCCCAGCCCTCGGGTCTGGCCTCGGAGAGGGTGTGGCGCTCTGGGAAGCGTTCGGCCGGCCGGGTCTGAGGGTCGTTGTCGAACCTGCGGTCCTGCCAGCCGCCGATCACCGCCCACACCCTGCCGCCGACGGTGAGTTCGGCGTCCGCCTCCAGGAGGGTGTCGGTGAGTTCGGTGATCCGGATGAGGCAGTCGACCCGGGTGCCGGTCGCCGGGTGCGGGCCGTGGAAGCGCATCCGGCGCATCTGCACGGGGAAGACGACGGTCCGCTCGGTGCGGGTCGACATGATCCAGTAGCCGAGGAGCTGGCCGACGTTGTCCAGCAGCGCCCCGGGCGCGGCGGGGGTGGTGATCACTCCCCGGATGTGCCGGTCGCCGATCGCGGTCAACTCGGTGAGGCCCTGGTATGCGGGGCCGTGGAACATCCACCGGTCGGTGTAGAGCTGGGCTGCGCTGTGGCCGGGCGTGCGTTCGGGACCGAGGCCGTCGGCGGGGTGGGGCGCGGGCGGGTCGGGGTGCCGTGGGGCGAGTTCGACCACGGCGCGAGCGGTCGGCCCGAAGGTCACGGTGGCCCGGTCCGGGGTGTCACGGGTGACGGTCACCTGGACGTCGGCCGGCGGTGTGGCGGTCAGCCAGCGGTCGAACCGGGCTCCGTGCACGGCGGTCGCCGTCAGCCCCGGGGCCGCTCGCTCCGCCGCCTCCATCATGAGCCGGATGATCGTGGTGGCGGGCACGACCGGCCAACGGTCGTCCACATCCGGCCATCCGGGACGCTGCGGGAAGAAGCAGTGGTCCAGGAGGTGGGGCATGGAGTGGGGGCAGATGCGCAGGGTTCGGGTGGTGGTGGCGACGGGGGGTGCGGGGGGGTACGCGGGAGATGCCGGGGGGTGCGCGGCGGGGGCGGGCCGTGCGGCTGCCGGGGACGTGGCGGCCTGGGCGGTGGCTGGGGGGCGGGCCCGGCGTGCCGTGAGCAGGTGCGCCGCTGTGTCCGCGGTGTCCCGCAGGAGTGCGGTCAGCTCGGCGGCGGCCGGGATGCGGGTGGCGAGGTCGTCGAGGGGGGACGTGCCGGGCCCCGGTGTCCGGCCCGCCGCCGGTCGGCTCGTGCGCAGTTCGGCCCGGAGGGCGTCGAGGTCCGGTCCGGCGAGCGAGACGAGGGCACCGTCGAGGTCGAGGCGGACCGGGGGGCGACTGGAGACTGCGGCGCGGGGGACGGCGGGGGCCGTCGGCCGGGGGGCGGTCGGGGTCGTCGGGTGGGGGACGGTCGGGGCCACGGTGGCGCCCGCCGTCCACAGTGCCGTGGCCACGCGCCGCAGTTGGGCCATTCCCTCGCGGTGCGGCGAGTTCGCGGCGACGGCGAGGTGGTCGCGGTCCCCCAGCGTGTCGTCGACGAGGGAGGCCAGGTGGCCGGGTCCTGCCTGGACGAAGGCGCGGTGACCGGCCGCGTACAGCGCCTCGGTGAGCTGCCGGAAGCGCACGGGTTCCAGCAGGTGCCGTACGAACAGCTCCCGTACCGCCGACTCGGCCTCCGGGAAGGGCGCCGCCGTGGTCCCCGACCAGACGGGCACGGTCGGCGGATGCAGCCGGAAGCGGCCGGCGGCTGCCTTGATGGGCTCCAGGTACGGTTCGAGCATCGGGGTGTGGAAGCCCGAACGGAACGGCAGGACCTGGCAGAGGACGCCCTGGGCGCGGAAGTGCCCGACGAACTCCTCGACGGCCTCGTCCGGTCCGCACACCATCGCCTGGTGCGGTGCGTTGTCATGGGAGAGGACGATCCCGGAACCGGCCCACGCCGTGTCGAGTTCGGCGCGCACGCGTCCGGCACCGGCACCCACGGCGGCGAAGGCGAGGCCCGGGACGGTCACCGTGTCGGGGTCGAACCCGTCCATGAACGCGTCGACTTGAGCTCCCGAGTACAGTCCGGCGACCGCCATGGCCGTCCACTCGCCCACGCTGTGCCCGGCGACCGCGTCCGGGACCAGCCCCATGCGGCGCAACGCCGTGTCCAGGAGCCGGCCGGCGCCGACGACACCGAAGCCGTGCCGGCCCACGTCCCCGGCGTCGACGCCGGCGCCCCGGAGCGGGGGCAGCCGGAAGTGGGCGGCGATGTCGTCGACGCGGAGCGTGAAGTCGCCTTCCAGGCCGGGGAAGAGGAAGGCCAGCTTGCCTTCCGGTCGTCCTCGCCCCAGCAGCGGTGCGGGCCGGAACCACAGGTCGTTGCGGCCGTGCCAGGCTCGTCCCCTGGCGACCGCGCGCCGGGCGAGGGCCAGCCGCTTGGCGGTGGGACCGACCACCCCGAGCCGGGCCGGACCGGCCTCGGGGTGCGCCCGCGCGGGGTCCAGGCCGGAACCGAGGACGGCCGTGTCGTCCCGGTCCAGCAGCTCTGCCAGCCGGTCGGCGCCGTCGGCGGCGAGCAGCAGCACCCGCTCGGGCTCGGCGACACGTGCCTCGGCCCGGCGGGCCGGTGCGGCGGCAGACGCCGGTGCAGCGGCGGGCGGGGCGGTGGCCGGCGCCGGTCCCAGCGGCGCCGGACCGGCTTCCGGACGGACCGGTGCCGGATCGGACACCCGACGATCCGGTGCCGCCGCGGCTGCCGGTCGCGCCGACACCGGACCGGGCGCCGAGCAGGACGGCTCTGGAGCCGCCGGACGGGCCTGCCCGGGGACCGGACGGGCCGGCTCGGGAGCCGCCGGACGGGCTGACTCGGGTGACACCGGACGGGCTGACCCGGGTGACACCGGACCGGCCGGCTCCGTTTCCGTTGCCCACGGGGGCCGCTTGGATGTGGCGGACGAAGGGATCGTCGGCCGGGCCCCCGGTGCCTCCTCCAGCACCACGTGTGCGTTGATCCCGCCGAACCCGAAGGCGTTGACGGCGGCCCGCCGGACCGGTTGCCGGGGGTCCGTCTCCCATGGTTCGGCCCGCTCCAGGGTGCGGAATCGAGTCGCGGCGAGGGCGGGGTGCGGGTCGTCGCAGTGCAGGGTCGGGAGCAGGGTGCCGTGGTGGAGGGAGAGGGCGGCCTTGACCAGGCCCGCCACTCCGGCGGCCGGCATGGTGTGGCCGATCATCGACTTCACCGAGCCGAGGACGGCACGCCCGTCACCTTCCACCGCCCCAGGCCCGAACACCTCGCGCACGGTGGCGAGTTCAGCGCCGTCACCGGCCGGGGTCGCGGTGCCGTGCGCCTCCAGCAGGCCGAGGGAGCCGGGCGCCGTGGGATCGAGGCCGGCGGCCCGCCAGGCCTGGCGCACCGCACGGGCCTGACCACCGGGGTCGGGGCTGACGAGTCCGGCGGTACGACCGTCACTGGCCACGCCGGTGCCCCGGATCACCGCGTAGACGCGGTCACCGTCCCGTTCCGCGTCCGCGAGCCGTTTCAGTACGACGACGCCGGTGCCCTCACCGATGAGGATGCCGTCGGCGTCGCGGTGGAAGGGGCGGATGCGCTGGGTCGGGGAAAGCGCGCGGAGCTGGGAGAAGACGCTCCACAGGGTGATGTCGTGGCAGTGGTGCACCCCGCCGGCCAGCATCATGTCGCAGCGTCCGGAGGCGAGTTCGCTGACCGCGTGGTCGACGGCGACCAGTGAGGAGGCGCAGGCGGCGTCCACGGTGTAGGCGGGGCCGCGCAGGTCGAGGCGGTTGGCAATCCGGGAGGCAGCGAGGTTGGGGACCAGGCCGATCGCGGACTCGGGGCTGTCCGCGCCGAGCCGGTCGGTGAAGGCCCGGCGCACCCGGCCCAGTTGGGCAGGCGACAGTTCGGGCAGCAACTCGCCGAGTGTGTGCACGAGTTGCCCTGCCGTACGCACGCGCTGGTCGAGCCGGACCAGGCCGGGGGTGAGGTAGCCGCCCCGGCCGAGGGCGACGCCGATCCGGTCGCGGTCGGGGAGCCGGTCGGCACCGCCCGCGTCGGCGAGGGCGGCGGCGGCCACGTCGAGGGCGATGAGCTGGTCGGGCTCGGTGCCGCGCACCGAGGCGGGCATGATGCCGTACCGGGTGACCTCGACCTCGGCCAGCCCGTCCACGAATCCGCCGCGCCGGCAGTACACCTGGTCGGCGACGGCGGGCCCGGCGGCGGAGCCGGGGCGGTAGTAGGCGGCGTCCCAGCGCCCCTCGGGCACCTCACGGATCGCGTCCACGCCGTCGCGGAGGTTGCGCCAGTAGGCGTCGAGGTCCGCGGCGCCGGGCAGCAGCACCGCCATGCCGACGACCGCTGCGGCGTGCGCGGCGGGTGAGTGACGGCCGGTCATCTCACCAGCCCGAGGCGGTGTAGACGACGGCACGGGTCGACGGATCACCCCAGGCGAGTTCCCTGAGCAGGGCCGCGGTCCCCTCGTCGGGGTCGATGAGCCGCACCCCTCGCCGGGCGTACTCGCGGCCGAGTTCCGGGCTGACCATGCCGGTGTGGGTGCCGGTGGGTGCCCACGGTCCCCAGTGGACGGTGAGCGCGCGGTGCCCGGTGCGGGCGGCCCAGTCGGCGGCCAGGGTCTCCAGGGCGTCGTTGGCGGCGGCGTAGTCCGCCTGGCCCCGGTTGCCGAGGACGGCGGACACGCTGCCGAACAGCACGGTGAAGGCGGGCCCGGCGGGCAGTTCCTCCAGCGCGGCGAGCAGTGCCGCCGCGCCGGCGGTCTTGGTGCCGTAGACGCGCCGGAAGGACTCCGGTGTCTTCTCGGCGATCAGCCGGTCCTCGATGACCCCGGCGGCGAAGACGACGCCGTCGAGCCGGCCGTGCTCGGCGTGGATCTCCTTGACGGCCTGCAGCGCGGCGTCCCGGTCCCGGAAGTCCACGCAGCGGTAGCGGGCCTCGCTGCCGAGTGCGGTGAGTTCGGCGAGGGTGGCCCGGATCTCCCGTTGCGCGAGGAGGAGTCCGGCGTCCCGGTTGACCTCGGCCGGAGTCCGAGTGCCGCCGGCGGCGAGGGCTGAGCGCAGTTCGACGGGCGTACGGGCGGCCGCCGTCCCCGGGTCCTCGGGTGCGGTGGGCGCGGGTGTCCGTCCGGCCAGCTCGATACGGCAGCGGGAGGCCGCGGCGAGTGCCGCGGCACACTGCGCGGTGATGCCCCGGGCGCCGCCGACGAGCAGAACCACGGAATCCCGGTCCAGGCCGAGCGCCTCCGCCTCGGCGACACCGACCCCGGCGGGCCCGGCACCGGTGGAGGCGAGCGGGCCCAGGGACACCGGCACCAGTTCCAGTCCGTGGCGGACACCGGGCGCCGGACGCAGGACGACCGGGGCGGACTGCTGCGGGGCGAGCAGCTCGGCGATCAGCGCGTCGGCCACGGCCGCCGGACTCGGGTCGCTCACCGTGACCAGCCGGGCGACCGTGTCCGGATACTCGCGGGCGATGGTGCGGAACAGACCCGGCAACCCGGCCGACCGCAGGGGCGCGTCCCCGTCGGCGGGCCGGACGGCGAGCACCATGCGCGGGCGCAGGGCGAGGGCCGCCTTCAGCGCGGGGAAGGCCTCCGGCAGCACCGGCAGGCCCGACGTGGGCAGGGCACCGAGGTACAGGACGCCGGTGATCTCCCCGGCGCCCGCGATCTCGCCCCCGCCGGTCGGCAGGGCCGCCTGGTCGACGCTCAGCGCGTCGGCGCCATGGGCGGCGAGCCGGGCGGTGACCTCGGCGGCGGTGCCGGCGCAGTCGCTGTCGCTGTCGCTGTCACCGTCACCGTCACCGAGGAGCAGGAAGCGTCCGCCGGACAGGACGGTGACCGGGTCGGCCGCGGGGTCCGGTGGCGGGAGCGGCACCGGACGCAGCTCGCAGCGTTCGGGGGCCGCGCCGGGCGGACCGGCGTCGAGAGTCCGGTCGGGCGCGTCCTGAGGGCTGTGGTCCCCTGGGCTGTGGTTCGCGGGGTCCGACACGGAACCGCCCCGGAGGCGCGCGGCCGGGCCGCCCGGCGACGCGGCGCCCTGACCGCCGGGGTTCACGCCGTCCAGAGGTCCCCCCTCGTCCCGGTCGGCCCCTGCTCCGCCGCTCATCCGCTCCGTCAGCCAGGCCGTCACCGCTGCCGCCGTGCGGGCCTTGGCGAGGTTCTCCAGCTCGGTGTCGTCGAGGAGTTCCGCGCCGCCCGCGATCCCGAGGCGCTGGGCGAGTTCACCGGCGATCTCGGCCCGCTTGATGGAGTCGATGCTCAGGTCGGCCTCCAGGTCGAGGTCGGGCTCGATCATGTCGACGGGGTAGCCGGTGCGCTCGCTGATGATGTCCAGCACCACTCGCGCCACGTCGGCGGCCCCGGCCGGGGCGGACGAGGCCGCCGGAACGGACGAGGCGGCCGGTTCGGGCAACGGTGCCTGTTCGGCCACGGGTTGCACCGGTGGCAAGGCGGGCGTGGGGGCGGGTGCGGGAATCGCCGTTCCCGGGGCCGCCCCGAAGTACGTCAGCATCACGTCCCGTTGAGCGGCGATCATCTCGCGGCTGGTGCGCAGGAACTCGGAGATCAGCGCGTCGCGGTCGGCCGGGGTGCCGTTCGGCTGGTTCGTCGTCACAGTCGTCTCCTCTACGCGTCGGGCCGGTGCCAGGGCGCCGGGGAGAAGGGCGCCGTCGGCGGTGCGGACGAGGTGTCCGTCGACCGTCCAGCCGGGCCGTCCGGGTGCCGCGGTGCGCAGGGCGTCGACGGCGTCTCGGCCCTGGAACAGCCAGTCGGTGCGCACGGGCCGGCCCGCCACGGCCAGTTGCGCGAGGGCGTCGAGCCAGCCGGCGAGTCCGCTGTCGGCGTCGGGTTCGCCGGCGACGGTGCGGTGCGGGCGGTCACCGAGGATCTGTCCGACGAGCCGGGTGAGCACCCGTCCGGGACCGGCCTCGACGTAGATGCGGGCTCCGGCCTCGTACATCGCCTCGATCTGGGCGGCGAAGGCGACCGGCGCGCCGATCTGGGCGGCGAGTTCGGCCCGCACGCCGTTGGGGTCGGCCGGGTACGGGGCAGCCGTGCGGTTGGCCCAGACGGGGAACTCGGGTGTCCGGACGGCCGTGGTGGCGAGTGCCCCGGCGAACCGTTTCGCCGCGCCGGCGACGACGGGGCTGTGGAAGGCGCAGGCGACCGGGATGCGCCGGGCCCCGAACCCTGATTCGCGCAGCAGCCGGACGGCGGTCGCGACCTGTTCCGTGGGGCCCGAGATGACCGTCTGCTCGGGCGAGTTGGCGTTGGCGACGACCACGGGTCCGAGCACGCCGGCCTCGCGCAGGACGTCCGTCACAGCCTCGGCCGTGGCGCCCACGGCGGCCATGGTGCCGGGGTCGTCGCCCGCCGCCGCGAGGATCGCCGCCGCCCGCTCGGTGCTCAGGTCGAGCAGGGCCTGGGGGTCGAGGGCGCCGGCCGCGCTGAGGGCGACCAGTTCGCCGTAGCTGTGCCCGGCCGCCATGTCCGGGCGGACGCCGGCCGCGGTGAGGAAGGCGTGGGCGGCGAGTCCGGTGATGCCGAGTACGGGTTGCGCGGCGCGGGTGTCGGTGAGGGCGGCCCGGCGCTGTTCCCTGGTGGTGTCGTCGAAGGCGGCCGGCGGATACAGGGTGTCGGCGTGCGCGCGGCCGAGGTGGAGGTAGTGCCGCAGGTCGGGCAGGGTGACCAGGAGGTCGGCGAGCATGCCGGGGCGCTGGCTGCCCTGCCCGGGGAAGAGGAAGGCGACCTTGCCGCCGGTCGGCGGGGCGGCCGTGGTGCCGCCGCGGTGGAGGCCTGCCCCGGGGGCGGTGTCCCCGGGTGCGGTCTCCGCTGCGAGATGGATGCCCGCCGCCGGGTCACTCTCCCCGGCGAGGACGCGGCGCAGCTTGTGGGTCAGTTCGGCCACGTCGCGGGCCACGACCGCCGCCCGCACGGGATCGTGGCAGGCGTCCGCGCGGTGGGCGGCGCCGAGGGCCAGGTCGCGCAGCCGCCAGGCGTGGGTGCCGGACTCGGCGGCCCGGAGGATCTCCTCGGCGGTGCGCTGGGCGGCCGCCCGGTCCTTGCCACGGAAGAGGAACAGTTCGGCGGGCCAGGCGTCCAGGGTCTGGCGTGGCGGTACGGCGGTGTCGTGGGCGGCGAGGACCACGTGGAAGTTGGTTCCGCCGAAGCCGAACGCGCTGACCCCGGCGAGGCGTTCGGGCGCGGGTGCCGCCCAGGGTCGGGCCCGGGTGTGGAAGGCGAAAGGGCTGTCGCCTTGCGTCCAGGCCGGGTTGGGGCGCTCAAGGTGCAGCGTGGGCGGGGTGATGCCGGTGTGCAGGGCGAGGGTGGTCTTGATCAGGCCCGCGAGTCCGGCGGCGCACTTGGTGTGCCCGATCTGCGACTTGACCGAGCCGAGGGCGCAGCGGCCGGGTTCGGCGCCCGCCTCTCCGAACACCTCGGTGAGCACGGTGAGTTCGGTGCGGTCGCCGACGACCGTGCCGGTGCCGTGCGCCTCGACCAGGCCGACCTGGGCGGGCGAGACGCCGGCGTTGCGGTAGGCCCGCAGCAGCGCGGCCCGCTGTCCTTCGGGGCGGGGTGCGGTCAGCCCGAGGGAGCGGCCGTCGCTGGAGGAACCGAGGCCCTTGATCACGCCGTACACGCGGTCACCGTCGCGTTCGGCGTCCGCGAGCCGCTTCAGGACGACGCAGGCCACGCCCTCGCCGAGGGCGATGCCGTCGGCGGAGGCGTCGAAGGCGCGGGAGCGGCCGGTCGGGGAGAGGGCGTGCACGGAGGAGAACAGGACGAAGTCGTTGATGCCGTTGTGCAGGTCGGCGCCGCCGCACAGCACGAGGTCGCTGGTTTTGGTGACGAGTTCCTTGCAGCCGACGTCGAGCGCGGCGAGGGAGGAGGCGCAGGCGGCGTCCACGGTGAAGTTGGCGCCGCCCAGGTCCAGGCGGTTGGCGATCCGGCCGGAGATGACGTTGGCGAGCATGCCGGGGAAGGAGTCCTCGGTCAGCCGGGGCAGTTGCTCATCGAGGGCGTCGGGGACCGTGCCGTAGTACGACGGGAGGACGGCGCGCAGGGTGACCGCGTTGGACAGGTCGCTGCCCGCCTCGGCGCCGAAGACCACGGAGGTCCGCTCGCGGTCGAACTCCCTCCCGCCGTCGCCGTATCCGGCGTCGTCGAGGGCGCGCCGGGCTGCCTCCAGGGACAGCAGCTGGACCGGCTCGATGCTGCCGAGGGAGGCGGGCGGAATGCCGTAGCGCAGCGGGTCGAAGGGGATGCGGGGCAGGAAACCGCCCCACGTGGAGGCGGTGCTGCCGTGGTGCGCGGCGGGGTCCCAGCGGTCGGGCGGCACCTCGGTGACGGCGTCGCGTCCGGCGACGACGTGTGCCCAGAAGGTGGCGAGGTCGGGGGCCTCGGGGAACATGCAGGCCATGCCGACGACCGCGATGTCGAGCGGCGCGGGTGGCTCGGGCTCGCGCTGCCCCGCAGCGTGCCGGAGGGTGACCGGCCGCGTGGCCCGTGCGGCGAGGAAGTCGGCGGCGCCGTCGGTGACCGCGTGGTGGAGGGCGGCGAGGGTGGTGGTCGCCGAGCGCAGGACGGCCACCTCGCCGGCCATGAACATTCCGTCGCTGAGCTGGCGTTCCTCACCGACGGTGGTCAACCGGCCGTCGGTGCCGCGTTCCAGGCCCTTGCTGGCGAGACGCAGCCGGCCGACGTTGAGCCGTTCCAGCGCCTCCCACACCTCACGGTCGGGTCTGCCGCCGGAGCGTAACGCGGCTTCCCGGTCGCGGTAGTCGGCGGTGAAGGCGCTGGGGACGCAGCGGGTGGCGTGACCGGGCGCCGTCCGCAGCAGCGCGGTGGTGGTGGCGGTCAGCACCTGTCGCTGAAAGAGGGGCTGGATGGCACCGTGCTCGACGGCTTCCTCGGTGAACAGGTAGGCGGTGCCCATGAGGATGCCGACGGCGGCGCCCCGGGCGGTCAGGGGCTGGGCGAGGGCCGCGACCATCGCCGCGGACCGCTCGTCGTGGATACCGCCGGCGAAGAAGAGCTCCAGTCCAGCGGCGGCGCCTGGTTCCGCCTCGGTCAAGAAGTCTGTCAGGACGGCGAGTTGGGCCTCCCACAGCGGGAAGGAGGCCCGTGGTCCGACGTGCCCGCCGCACTCGGAGCCCTCGAACACGAACTTCCGTGCCCCGGCGGCCAGGAACTGCCGCAGCAGCCCGGGCGAAGGGACGTGCAGATACGTACTGATCCCGGCCCGCTCCAGCGCGGCGGCCTGGGCGGGGCGTCCGCCCGCGATGATCGCGTGCGTGGGCCGGAGTTCCCGCACGGCCTCCACCTGGGCGTCGCGGATCTCCTCGGGAGCGAATCCGAGGACGCCCACGCCCCAGGACCGGCCGTCGAGCACGGCACGGGCCTCGGTGAGCATGGCCCGGGCCCGCTCACCGTCGGCGAGGGCCAGCGCGAGAAAGGGCAGCGCCCCGGCCTCGGCGACGGCCGCGGCGAACCCCGCCTGATCACTGACCCGGGTCATCGGCCCCTGCGCGACCCCCAACCGCGTGCCCAACGCCCGGCTCATCACCGACCCGGGCCGCAAGGCCGCGCCGGGGCCTGGGACGACGGGGGGTTCGGGTGCGCCGGGGGTCTCGGCCGTGTCGCATGACCCGGCCCCGGTGACCGGTGCGTCCCCGGCGACCGGCGCGGTCGTGAGCGGCTCCGCGAGACGCGAATTCCTTTGCGGCTTCGCCGACTTCTGGGCCGGTGGCGCGGCGGTGCCGGACGGTTCGGCGGCGCCGACCGGTGTGGTGAGTGCCTCCTCGACAGCGGCTCTCATGCCCCGTACGGCACCCCGCGCATCGGCCCACCACTCGGCGAACCGGGCGGCCAGGAATCCGTCCTGGCCTATGGGCAGCAGCTCGCCTGTGGCCAGTAACTCCGTTATCGCACCGGGATCGGTGGGCTCCGGAGGCGCTTGCGGTCCGCGGCGGCGCAGGACACGGTGGCCGGAGAGCCGTACCGTCTCCGAACCGTCCAGGGACCGCAGTGCCGTGCGTGTCGCCTCGGGGAGCCGGGACTCGGCCAGCAGGGCCAGTTGGCTGTCGAGCACGACTCCGGCCGCACCGCCTGCCACGGCCGCGGCCGCCGTGCGTGGCCCGATGCCTCCACAGGCCCAGACCGGCAGGTCCGACTCGTCCTCCGCCAGGAGTTGTTGGAGGAGGACGAAGGTGCTCTGCTCCCCGACCGGGCCGCCGCTCTCGCCACCGCGCGCGATCAGCCCGTGGGCCCCCGCGCGCAGTGCCGCACGGGCCTGCGCCAGGTCCGTGACCTCGGCCAGCACCCGGTACTCCCCCGCCACTTCGGGGACGGTCCAGGGGGCGTCGGGTCCGAGGACCACCGTGTGGGGGACACCGTCGAGGTCGGCGGGGCGCAGGGCGCAGCGCCCCGCCACCCGCACCCCGAAGGGGTCCCGTACGGCGTGTCTCAAACGGGCCAGTTCCTCGCGGGATCTTCGGTCGCCGCAGCCCAGGTCGAGGACCGCGAACCCGCCGGCGGCGCACGCGGCGGCGGCGAGCCGGGAGTCGGGCCGGCCGAACGGGGTGAGGCACAGGATCAGGTCGTGGGCGCGCGCAGGGGAGGTCATGACGCTCCGAAGAATCGGCAAGACTGCACGGTGGGGGGCTGGTGCGGCGGGACACTCGGTAGGCGGCCACCGGAAAGTAGCGAGTACCTACTGACGGGTCAATAAGTTCGCGCCCTTTCGCCGTGCGAGGGAACCGATTCGGCCAGTCGACGAATCACCCTCCTCATGCCGGGAATCGGAGCGATTCCGGATCAGCCGAGCAGGACGCCCACCGCCGCCGGTGCGGCGGCCACCGCACGGGTGACCGGGGAGACGGCGGCGGCCACCGGGCCGGGCGCGGCCGCCGGAAGACCCGGGCCGGGACCGCCTCCGCCGCCGGCCCGGACCACCTCGTCGGCACCGGCCTGCGCGATCCGGGGCGTGAACCGCTGCCCCGGCCGCTCCAGCCCCCGCCCCGACCGCTCCGGTCCCTGTCCGGCCCCTCCGCGGTCCCGCCCGGCACGCCCCTTCCCCCCGGAAAGCGCGTCCTCCCCGTGCGGCTCGTTCCCGTCGCCCGGGGCGGTCGGCCCGATGGCCGTCGGGTGCGCGGCGTCCGGCGCGGCGGAGTCCCCCGGCAGGCCGTGGAGGCCCGGGCCCAGCGCCCACCGCTGCTCGCGGGACCCGTTCCTCCGGGCGACCACCACGTGCCCGGGTGTGACGGCGAGGGAGAGCCCCTTGTGCCCGCGGAGCAGGATCTCGCCGCGCACCGTGACGTCGTACACCACCTCACCGGCGTGCACGACACAGCCCGCCGCGGTGACCCGCCGGGCCACGGGGTCGGCGGCCAGGCACAGCAGAGGATCGAGGGCGCTGCGGAGCAGGCCGTCGTCCTGGTACGTCCACTGCTGCGATCCGGCGGTCGAGCAGGCCGCCTCCCGTACCTCCGCACCGGGCCGGCCTCCGTCGCCCGGCAGGTCCAGGCAGAGCCCGGAGTCAAGGTTCCGCAGTGTGCCATGAGCGAGTTGGACCGGTTCCCCGGCCGAGGCCGCCGACGGATCGGCGCCCGTGGGCCGGATCCCGCCGGTGCCGGGGACGGTGCGGGTGCCGGTTGAGGCGCCGGGACGGGGGGCGTGGCCGACGGGGGAGCCCCAGGTGGCATGCGGTCCGGGGACACCGTTGTCATCCGACCAGCTTCTGACCACGAGCACGGTGGCGAGCAGGGCGAGCGAGGCCAGTCCCACGCCGAGGGCCACGGCCTTGCGCCGGCCGCCGAGGGCCGCCGTGCGGTGCCGGCCGGCGGGTTCCCCGTGCGGGGTGCGCGGTGCGGTGGCGGTCCAGGCCTCGGCTGCGCCGCGGCCGGGCCGGGCGGCGAGGTAGCGGCGGGCGCCCCAGCCGAGCACGGCCTCGGCGAGCAGGAAGTCCAGGGCGCCCTCGAAGAGGCCCAGTTGATCGGCGGCGTGCCGGCAGTGACGGCAGACCGTCAGGTGCTCTCGTACATCGGCGAGCAGGGGGCTGCCGCGACGGAGGGAGACGTCGAGGAGCCGGTTGTAGAAACGGCAGTCCTTGGTGGGCGCGAGTTCCCGGTGGGCCCGTACGCAGACGGTACGGAATTGCTCGCGGGCGCGCTCCAGAGCGGACTCCGCTGCGGCGGTGTCGACCCCCAGCAGACCGGCGGGTATGTTTATGGGTTCGGCCTCGACCTCGGTATGCCACAGCAGGCATTGGGAAGAGTCGGGAAGGGCCATGAATGCGCGCGCGGCGAGATGTCGCCTTTCGGCCGTGCCGGGCGGGGCCGCGCGCAGACCGCGACCGCCGGTGGGTTTGCGCAATTCCGGCACGACCGCGCAGATGACGTCGTCCGCGGCCCAGGCCCGGACGGTATCGCGGACGGCCACGAGCAGGTGCGGGCGCAGCGCCCCGCGGACCGTGCCGCCGGTCAGCCGACCGAGCACGTGGTGGAAGGCGGTGGTGGCCGCCAGTTGGGCCGCGGGGCCGGTGGTGGCCAGGCAGACGGCCGCGTAGTCGCAGGTGGCGCGCCAGTGCCGGGCCAGCAGCAGGGCGACGGCATGGTGGCGGCTGTCGGCGGGGCCGGTCAACTGGGCGACGAGATCACGGTCGGACTCTTCAGGGAGCGGTCCGGAGTCGGGCGGATACGGGGGGCGTGGGGGGTAGCGGTCCTGCACGGAACCATTTCCTTTCCCGTCGCAGGAGGCCATGCGAAAAGGGGCGTCCTGTCGGAAAGCGGGGGTGTGATTGGTGCATACCTTCAGGGCAGCAGGCCTTACCGGTCCGGGCCTTTGCCCCTCCTGTGGGGAGGCTCACCTTCGCACACGCGCCGCAGAGGAAACAAGAAGTTCGATTGACTCGCTTTCACATCCGGGAAATTCAACGAGAGTTACCGCGGGTATCCGCACTCATATGCGATACGCCGGTCGCGATTCGGGCGACTTGTGCGCGACAACGGCGCACCGGCACACGAAATCTCCAACTCCCCGGGCCGGCCCCGACCGCCGCACCCCTCCCGGCCGGGACCGCGCCGCGCAGCACCCCTCACGCCGGGCATCGCGAGGACCCCTCACGTCAGACGTCGCGACACCACCGGCGTCAGACGTTGAGACACCGCCGGCGTCAGGCGTCGCGACACGCCTCACGCCAGGCAGAGCAACTCCCCTCGCGTCACGCGTTGTTGGGCCGCAGCGTCCAGACGACCGTCATCTCGCCCGTCACCGCGCCGTCGGCGCGCCGGATCTCGACGGTCACCGGGAACTCGGGGCGCTGCCCCGCGTCCAGCTCGGCGACGACCTCGGCGGCCGGACGCCCGAGCGTGGCGGTCGCCGTGACGGCACCCATGGCCAGCTTCCTGTAGGCGATCTCGGCACGCACGGCGAGCGGTACGGCCCGCGAGAGCTGCTCCCCGAACGCGGCCAGCACGATCGCCCCGCTGGCGGACTCACCGAGCGTGAACATCGCGCCGGCGTGCGGCCCGCCCACGTGGTTGTGGTAGTCGGCCTGGTCCGGCAGGGACACCACGGCCCGGTCCGGAGTGGTCTCCAGGAACTCCAGGTTCAGGGTCCGGGCCATGGGAACGGTGGCGGCGAGGAGGTCGCCGATCGACATCTGGTCTGCGCTCATGCCGTCATGTTACTCACGAGTAGACACGGGTGACCAGGGGCGGCCCATGATCGCTGTATCGTTTCCGCTCATGTGGCCAGGGGACCAGCCGCCAGCCGGCGGCCAACAGCAGAACCCGTACCTACAGCCCGGCTACCAGCAGGCGGGCCCGTACGGGGACCGGCAACCCCCCGCCACGTGGCCCCAGCCCGGCTCCGGGGCACCCACGCCGGCGCCGGGCGGTGGAGGTGGCCGTACCAAGGTCATAGCCGTTGTCGCGGCGGCGGCCGTCGTCGTCGCGGCCGGCGTGACCGGATTCGTCCTCCTCGGCGGCAAGGGCGACGACCAGGCAGGACCCGGCCCCACGGCCACCGCGTCAGCGAGCACCTCCGCCTCCGCCTCGCCGAAGACCTCGGCGAGCGGCAATCCGCGTGGCGGGGACAGCGGCCCGAAGCCGACGATCGCGGGCTGGAAGACGGTCGTGAACGCGGACACGGACATCGCCTTCGACGTCCCCCCGACCTGGCAGGTGCGCTCCAAGGACTGGATCACCTACGTCACCGACGACTCCGCCCCCGGCGAGAAGATCCTGGTCGGCATGAAGGCGCCCGCCGTCCTTCAGGACAAGTGGTGCGCCACGGACGCGGACATGGACGGCACGACGGACTACACCCCGCTCGCGAACACCGGGACCCGCGGCAACGCCAAGGCCAAGAGCCCCGCGCAGGCCGCCCGCGACGACTCGGCGAACTGGGTCTACGGCGACTACGCACAGCCCGACCGCAAGAAGGTCACGACCGGACCGGTCACGTCGTACACCACGGCGTCCGGCATCACCGGAAGCGTCGTCACCTCGCAGTCGTCCGGCGTCGTGAAGAAGAACAAATGCACCACCGACGGCAAGGCGACGACCTTCGCCTTCCGGGACCCCGACGGCGCGCTGCTGTCCTGGTCGTTCGTCGGCGTCAAGGGCGTCTCCGACGAGGTTCCGGACGCGACGGTGCGCGAGATCATGCGGACGGTACGTCTCTACGACCCGCCCGCCGGCTGATTTCGGTACGTCCCTGACAAGGGGCGGTGACCGAACCGTGTCCGGGGCCCCACTAGGGTTACTCGCCATGTGGCCAGGAGAGCAGCCGCCCGGGGGCGCGCAGAACCCGCAGAACAACCCGTACCAGCAGCCGGGTTACCAGCAGCCGAATCCGTACCAGCAGCCCGGCTACCAGCAGCAGCCGCCGCAGCAGCAGCCCTACGGGCAGCAGCAGTGGGGACCGGCCGCGCCGGTCGGCGCCCCGCAGGCGCCGCAGCCGCCCCAGGGCTCAGGCGGTGGCGGCCGTACCAAGCTGATCGCGATCATCGCGGCCACCGCCGTGGTCGTGGCCGCCGGTGTGACCGGATATCTGGTCCTCGGCGGCTCCAAGCACGACGAGGCCGACAGCGGCAAGGGCAAGCAGCAGTCGAGCCAGTCCCCCAAGCCGAAGCCCAAGCCGACGGCGACCGCCTCCGGCTCGGGGGACAACCCGCGCGGCAACGAGACCGAGAAGCCCACCGTTCCGGGCTGGAAGGTCGTCGTGAACCCGCGCTGGGGCACCGCGTTCGACGTCCCCGCCGACTGGGAGGTGGAGACGCCGGGCACCTCCATCGGCTTCTCCGACGACAAGTCCGACGACGGCAAGCCGCTCGTCATGATGTCCGCGCCGGCCCAGCTCATGCCTAAGTGGTGCACGACCGACAGCGACAAGGACGGCAGGACCGAGGACACGGCCCTGGCCGCGGTCGGCACCAAGGGCGAGAGCGGCGCGAAGACCCCTGGCGACGCGGCGGTCCGCGAGGTCCCGTGGTGGGTGTTTGGCGGTTACACGCAGCCGGACAAGAAGAGCATCACCTACGACAAGAAGGCCAAGGACTACACGACGAAGTCCGGGGTGAAGGGCGCCTACGCCTGGGCGCGGTCGAGCCACACCCCGCAGAAGGGCAAGTGCGCGAGCGACGGCAAGGCGCTCACCTTCGGCTTCAAGAACTCGGCCGGCGACATCGTGTCCTGGAATTTCTACGGTGCCAAGGGCGTGGACAAGGAAGTCGACACCAAGACGATCATGAAGATCCTCAGCACCGTGCGTCTCCACGGCGACCCCACGGCCACCTGACCCGGTCGCCGGGGCCGGACCGTCAGCCGATGCCGAACGCCCCGTCGGGCGGCTCGGGTGACGGTACGGCGTCGGCGTCCCCGACGGTCCGGGCCGAGCCGATGAACTCCCTCAGCGCCTGGCCGTGTTCGACGCGGGCGGGAAAGACGTCGGAGGCGGTACGGCGGGCCAGCGCGGCGGTGTCGAGAGGCCGGTGGGACGCGGCGAGCACCGCGTTGCCGAACCGTCGGCCGCGCAGCACCCCGGGCTCCGCGATCAACACCAGCTCGTCGAACACGGCGGCGAGGTTGGCGAGTTGGGACCGCAGGAAGGCGAACGGCGCCGAGTCCGCCAGGTTGGCCAGATAGACGCCCCCGGGGCGCAGCACCCGCTCGGCCTCGCGGGCGTAGGCGAGCGAGGTCAGGTGCGCCGGGACGCGTGAGCCGCCGAAGACGTCGGCGATCAGGACGTCGGCGGAGTCGTCGGGGGCGGACTCCAGCCAGGTGCGGGCGTCCGCCGCGTGCAGCGCGACGTTCGCGCCCGCCGGCAGCGGCAGGTGCTCGGCGACCAGGTCCAGCAGGGCGTGGTCGGCCTCGACGACGTCCTGTCGGGAGCCGGGCCGGGTAGCGGCCACGTACCGCGGCAGCGTGAGCGCTCCCCCACCCAGGTGCAGCACGTCCAGCGGCCGCCCGGCTCCCTCCAGACCGTCCAGCACATGCCCGAGCCGCCGCGCGTACTCGAACTCCAGATGCGTGGGGTCGTCGAGATCGACATACGACTGCGGCGCCCCGTCCACAGTCAACAGCCAAGCCCGCTCCCGATCCACATCGGGCATCAACTTGGCAAACCCACCATCAACATCTCGCCCGACAGCAATAGCTCCACTCACACCCCCACCTTCCCAAACCCCGGCCACGGACACCCACCCAGGGGCGCGGGGAACTGCGCGACCAGCCACAGCCGGTCCGCAGGCCCCCACGCACCCAAGCCACTCACCGCAGGAGGCAGCCGTCACCCCACCGAGGTGATCGTCCCCGCGCCGACAGTCCGACCCCCCTCTCGGATCGCGAAGCCCAGCCCCGCCTCCAGCGGCACGTCCCGCCCCAGCTCGACCTTCATCTCGACCGTCTCGCCGGGCCGGGCCACGGCCACCTCACCGAGGTCGACGTCCCCGACCACATCCGCCGTACGGATGTAGAACTGCGGCCGGTAGCCGGTCGACACCGGCGTCGTACGACCGCCCTCGGAGGCCCCCAGCACATACACCCGCGCCGAGAACCGCCGGGCCGGCACCACGCTCCCCGGCGCCGCCACCACGTGCCCGCGACGGACCGCGTCCCGCGGCACGCCCCGCAGCAGCACGGCCACGTTGTCGCCGGCCTGCGCCTCGTCCATCGGCTTGCCGAAGGTCTCCAGGCCGGTGACCACGCTCTCCAGCCCGGCGCCGAGCACCTCCACCCGGTCCCCCGGGCGGAGCCTGCCCCGCTCCACGGCGCCGGTGACGACCGTGCCCCGCCCGGTGATGGTGAGCACGTTCTCCACCGGGAGCAGGAACGGCGCGTCCAGGTACCGCTCGGGCATCGGCACGTACGTGTCGACCGCGTCGAGCAGCGCGTCGACCGACGCGGTCCAGCGGGGGTCGCCCTCCAGGGCCTTCAGCCCGGAGACCCGTACGACGGGTACCGCCTCGCCCGGATAGCCCTGCTGGGTGAGCAGGTCGCGGACCTCCAGCTCGACGAGGTCCGTCAGCTCCTCGTCGCCCGCGTCGGCCTTGTTGAGCGCGACGACGATGTGGTCGACGCCCACCTGCCGGGCGAGCAGCACGTGCTCCGCGGTCTGCGGCATGATCCCGTCCAGCGCGGAGACGACGAGGATCGCTCCGTCGAGCTGGGCGGCGCCGGTGACCATGTTCTTCACGTAGTCGGCGTGGCCCGGCATGTCGACGTGGGCGTAGTGCCGGGTGTCGGTCTCGTACTCGACGTGCGCGATGTTGATGGTGATGCCGCGGGCGGCCTCCTCCGGGGCGCGGTCGATGCGGTCGAACGGCACGAACGTGCCGGTGCCGCGCTCGGCGAGGACCTTGGTGATGGCGGCGGTCAGGGTGGTCTTGCCGTGGTCGACGTGGCCCATGGTGCCGATGTTCAGATGCGGCTTGGTGCGCACGAATGCCGTTTTGGACATGGGTGTACCTCGAAGTCTCTGCTGTCGTGAGGAAAATCGCCGGGCCCCGGGAACTCGCCGACCCTCCCCTTGCGGGGTCCGCCGGACAGTCCGGAGAGGGTCAGCTTCGGGCGCCGTCGACAGCGGCCACGAGGATCGGGACGGCAGCCTTCGGCGCATCCGCGACTGCGGATGCTGCGAGGAGGAAGGCGTACCGGAACATGCCACTGATCATGGCCGACGGCCCGTCCGGCGTCGAATGGTTTTCCGCGCCACCGATCTCCGCGCCGCCGGACTCCGCGCCACCCGACTCCGCGCCGCCGGACTCCGCGCCGCCGGACTCCGCGCCCCGGAGAGGGTGTTCAGGCGCCGATGTTCTTCAGCACCTCGCGGACCGTCAGCGGCGCGAACCGGCCCCGCTCCCGCGCCAGGAACCCCCGTACCGCCGCCGGGTCGGTCTTGGCGTACTCCCGCAGGCACCAGCCGATCGCCTTGCGGACGAAGAAGTCGGGATGCCCGGACTGCAGCAGGCAGTAGGCGAACAGCCGCTCCGTGTCGGTGCGTTCCTTGTGGCGGAGCTGGTGGAGCAGGGCGGTGCGCACGAGCCACAGGTCGTCGTCGGTGATCCAGGTGTCCATGACGGCGGCGAGCGCCGGGTCGGCCGTGACGAGCGGGCCGACGACATGGGCGGCGAGCAGGTCGACGGTGTCCCACCAGGGCACGGTGGTGACGAGGTGCCTGGCCACGGGCAGGAAGTCCGAGGAGCAGCGGGCCGCGTGGCGGCGCAGGTAGTCGACGGCGAAGTAGTGGTACTCGCGCTCGGACAATTCCCAGCAGCGCAGGGCGATCGCCGTGCAGTCGGCCTCGCCGGGGCGCGGGGTGCCGGCCAGCACCGTGCGGGTCAGGGCCCGGCGGGCGGGTGTGGGGATGCCCAGGAAGGGGGCGACGTCCTTCATGTAGGCGCGCATGGCCCCGGCCCGCCCGGGGTCCGCCGCGGCGGCGTACACGTCGGTCACCCTCGGTACGACGGTGTCGGCGAGCACGCTGTGCGGCACGGTCGGCGGGGCCGCCCCGGTGACGGTCATGGGAGGACCATACGGCGATCACACACGTTCGTCGGTTAATGTCACCGAATGCTCGATGCACCCAACCGCTCTGGGGGCACCGCCACGGCCTCCCCCAGGGCCACCGCCACGCAGTCGGCCGACGCCGTCCCCCCGGCCCTGGCCGTGCGCTGCACGCGAGCGCTCATGTCCCCGTACGCCCGGCTGACGCTGTTGCTGACGCTCCTCGCGGGCGCCGGCGTGTGCGTGCTGCTGTTCGAGCCGCAGCGGCTGCTGACGCACGGCTGGCCGCCGCAGCTCGGCGGAGCCGCGGCGGCGTTGGTGTTCGCGGTGGCGTACGGGCTGTGCACGGTGGCGTTCGTGCCGAGACCGCTGCTGAACCTGGCGGCGGGCGCGCTGTTCGGCTCACAGCTCGGGCTGGGCACGGCGCTGGCGGGCACGGTCCTCGGCGCGGGTGTGGCGTTCGGTCTGGGCCGGGTGCTCGGGCAGGACGCGCTGCGCCCGCTGCTGCGCGGCCGCTGGCTGCGGGCGGCGGACGGGCAGCTCAGCCGGCACGGTTTCCGCTCCATGCTGGCGGTCCGGCTGTTCCCGGGGGTGCCGTTCTGCGCGGCCAACTACTGTGCGGCGGTCTCCCGGATGGGCTGGCTGCCGTTCCTGGTGGCCACGGGGCTCGGCTCGATCCCGAACACCGCCGCGTACGCGGTCGCCGGGGCGCGAGCCTCGGCCCCGACCTCGCCGGCCTTCCTGATCGCGCTGGCCTGTATCGCCGTACCGGCGCTGGCCGGCGTGGTGGTGGCCTGGCGCAAGCGCCACCACCTGCGGGACCGCTGACAGCCCGTCGGGCCGGCCACTGTCCTGGGCTCGCGAGGCCGGCTAGGGCCTCTCGGGCTCAGACTCCTTCGAGGATCAGGGCGTTGGCGAGTCCCCCCGCCTCGCACATCGTCTGCAGGGCGTAGCGGGCGCCGCGCTCGCGCATCGCGTGGACCAGGGTGGTGGTGAGCCGGGTGCCGCTGGCGCCCAGGGGGTGGCCGAGGGCGATGGCGCCGCCGTGGACGTTGAGCCGGGCGAGGTCGGCGCCGGTCTCCTGCTGCCAGGCCAGGACCACGGCGGCGAAGGCCTCGTTGACCTCGAACAGGTCGATGTCGTCCAGGGTCAGTCCCGCGCGGCGCAGCACCTTCTCGGTGGCCGGGACGACGCCGGTGAGCATCAGCAGCGGGTCGGAGCCGGTGACGGCGAAGCTGTGCAGGCGGGCGAGCGGGCGCAGTCCGAGCCGGGCCGCGGTGTCGCTGGAGGTGATCAGGACGGCGGAGGCGCCGTCGTTGACGGGGCTGGCGTTGCCCGCGGTGACGTTCCACTCGATCTGCGGGAAGCGCTCGGCGAAGCCCGGGTCGTGGTAGGCGGGCTTGAGGCCGGCGAGGATCTCCGGGGTGGTGCCGGGCCGTACGCACTCGTCGCGTGAGACACCGTCCAGCGGCGCGACCTCGGCGTCGAACAGGCCGGCCTCCCATGCGGCGGCGGCCTTGTGGTGCGAGGTCGCCGCGAACTCGTCCATCCCCGCGCGGGTGAGGGACCACTTGGCGGCTATGAGTTCGGCGCTGATGCCCTGCGGGACGAGTCCCTCGGGGTAGCGCTCGGCGATGCCGGGCCCGAAGGGGTCCGCGTCCCCGGTCACGTTGGACCACATCGGCACCCGGCTCATCGACTCCACCCCGCAGGCCACGACGAGGTCGTACGCCCCCGACATGACGCCCTGGGCGGCGAAGTGCACGGCCTGTTGGGAGGAGCCGCACTGGCGGTCCACGGTGGTCGCCGGGACGGTCTCGGGGAAGCCGGCCGACAGGAGTGCGTAGCGGGTGGTGTTCATGGCCTGCTCGCCGACCTGGTCGACGGTGCCGCCGATGACGTCGTCGATCAGGGCGGGATCGACTCCGGAGCACTCGACGAGGCTGCGCAGGGCGTGCGCGAGGAGTCGCACGGGGTGGACGTGGGCCAGGGAGCCGGTCGGCTTTCCCTTGCCGATGGGGGTGCGTACGGCTTCGACGACGACTGCGTCTCGCATGGGGCGGGCCTCCCGCGACGGCCGGCGTGAGGCCGCCGGCGACTACCAGTGAGTAGGAAATCCAAACTCACCATAGCCGTGTGAGTTGGAAAATCAAACCCACCAGGGAACGCGGCCTCCCCACGCCTCTAGACTGGCCGTCATGGCCGACCGGAAAGACCCGCGCCCCTGCTCCATCGCCGACGCCCTCTCGCTGGTCGGCGAGAAGTACTCCCTGCTCGTCCTGCGGGAGGTGTGCCTGGGCAACGGCCGTTTCGACCAGCTGGTACGCAACACCGGCGCTCCGCGCGACGTCCTGGCCACCCGGCTGCGGCGCCTCACCGACGCCGGGATCCTCACCAAGCGCGCCTACAGCGAACGCCCGCAGCGCTACGAGTACCGGCCCACGCGGGCCGGCCTGGAGCTGGAGCCGGTGCTGATGACGCTGATGGCGTGGGGTGACCGCCATCTGCGCACCGCGGCCGACCGCCCCATGGTGATCGAGCACGTCTGCGGGCACGAGCTGAGGCCGGCGGTCACCTGCTCGGCCTGTGGCGAGAACGTGCGTCACGAAGACCTGACGGCCCATCCCCAAGCCCCGGGCTGGACCGTCTCGGGGCCGGTGACCGAGCCGGCGAGCACCTGAGGGCCGACACCTGACCGCCGGGCACCTGACCGCCCGGCCCGCCCGCGCTGTTTCGGACATCCGCGAGCCCGCGACGCGCACCCCACCGACCGGCCCGACCCGCCCGGCATATGCCGCCCGGGCTGGGCCGACCCGCCCGGCGGCCGTCACCGCCGCGCGCACGCCGGGCGTCGCGGGCGGCCTCGGCGGTGACCAAGCCCATACCGTCCGCGTAGCCGCGCGGTAGCGCAGTGTCAGTGCTTGCCCCTAGGCTTGCCCGCATGTCCCCCGATGTGCTCTCCCGTGGTTCCGTGCGGTCCGCTGCCGAGGTCAACGAGCAGATCCGCGCGCTGTGGCTGCGCGCCGGCGGCACCCTGTCGGCGCCGGAGCGCGCGGAGTACGAACTGCTGGTCGTCGAGTGGGCAGAGGCCATCCGCGGCGAGGTGGTGGAGGCGGCGTGACGGGCGGGCCCGGGTGCGCGTGCTCAGCGCCCGCCGGCCACCCGCAGCACGGCCCCCGTGGTGTACGACGCCTCCGGTGACAGCAGCCAGGCGATGGCCGCCGCGATCTCCTCGGCCCGCCCGGGGCGGCGCAGCGGAACGGCCGCGGCCATCCGATGGGCGCGGTCCGGGTCGCCCATCTCCGCGTGCATCCCGGTGTCGACGACGCCCGGAGCGACCGCGTTGACCCGTACGCCGTCCGGGCCCAGCTCCTTGGCGAGGCCCACGGTCAGGGCGTCGACGGCGGCCTTGGTGGCCGCGTAGTGGACGTACTCGCCGGGGCTGCCCAGGGTCGCCGCACCGGACGACACGTTGACGATCGCCCCGCCCTCGGTCATCGACCGCGCGGCCCGGCGTGAACACAGCAGCGTGCCTATCAGGTTGACGTCCACGACCCGGCGCAGCACGTCGGTGGAGGTGTCGGCCAGCCGCCCGAGCGGTCCGGTCACGGCCGCGTTGTTGACCAGCCCGGTCACCGGGCCCAGTCGCGTCTCGGCCACCTCGAACAGTCGCTCCACATCCGCCTCGACGGAGGCGTCGCCGCGGACGGTCTCACAGCGGGCGCCCGCCTCACGCACCTGCCGGGCCACCGACTCCGCGGCCTCGGCGGCACGGACGTATCCGAGGACCAGGTCGTGCCCGTCCGCGGCGAGCCGCCGGCAGGTCGCCGCGCCGATCCCCCGGCTGCCGCCCGTAACGACGGTGACGGGACGTGTCATCTCTCCTCCTTGCTCCGGGAACCGCGCGCCCAAGATCGAGAGCCTACCCCCGGCGGCAAGTGGATGCCGGGGACAGCGATTGCTGGGTAGAGTCGGCCTGTTGGGCCTGGTTGTGGGGACAACCAAGGGGTGATCAAGGGGACGGCCGCCACCGCGCCTTTCGGCTGCCGGCGTCCTGGGGAGGGCCTGGAACACATGAGTCGTCGCTCGTCCGGTCTCGTCGGTGTCTGGGCCGAGATGCAACGGCAGCAGCAGCGCCAGATCGAGGCCGAAGCCCGGCGGCGAAGGCAGCAGGAACAGCAAGCGCGTGCCCACCAGCGGCAAGCCGCCCAGAGCCACCGCGACTACCGGCAGGCCGAGGCGCGGCGCCGCACGGAGGAACTGGACGCGCGGGTCGCCACGCTGCAGGGGCTCCTCGCGTCGGGGTGCCGGGCTCCGGCCTTCCGGGCCTCTTCCCTCATGCGGCCCGAGCAGGTCCAGCCGTTCACCCCGGGGCCGTTGGGGCAGCCGGTGCCGATGCCGGACTTCCAGCGCTACCAGACCCAGAGCGGCTGGAGCGTGGGCCGCCGGGCCCAGGCCGAGGCACGGGCCCGGTTCGAACGGGACTGGCAGGCCGCCCAGGCCGCGGAAGCCCACCGCCGGCAGCAACTGGCGTCGTACGAGCGGGAGTACCAGCAGTGGGCGGACGCCCAGCTCGCCGACGTACGGCGGCACAACGCCGGCATCGTCGCGATCACCGACGGTGCGCGGCGCCGGGACCCCGATTCCGTGGTCGAGTACTTCTCCGCCGCCCTCTACGCCTCGACGGCGTGGCCGGAGGGCTTCCCGCGCCGGGTGGCGGCGGCCTACGACGCGGCGGCCCGACAGCTCGTCCTGGACTGGGAGCTGCCCGCGTACGACGTCGTCCCCGAGGTCAAGTCCGTTCGCTACATGTCGGGGCTGGACGAGGACAAGGAGACCGCTCGGCCGGTCGGCCGGCGCCGGGCGCTGTACCGGGGGGTGCTCGCCCAGTGCGTGCTCCTCGCGCTGCACGAACTCTTCGCCGCCGACGACGCGGGTGCGCTGGAGTCGGTGACCCTGAACGGGTTCGTCGACGGTCATGACCCCACGACGGGCCGGCCGGGCCACATCTTCCTGGCGACCGTCATGGCGCCGCGTGCCACGTTCCGTGACCTGCACCTGGCGCAGGTGGACGCGGTCGGCTGTCTGTCGGACGCGCTGCGGGGGCAGCTCTCGGCCCGTCCCGACCAGCTCACCGCCGTACGGCCGAGCAGACGGCCCGAGGACGTCGGGAACCGCGCCGTGGGCAACGGCGGCGATGAGGAACCGGACCTGTACGACATGGATCCGATCGCGTTCGAGAACCTGGTCGCCGCGCTCTTCGAGGCCATGGGGATGCGGGCGGTGACGACCGCGCGCTCCAACGACGGCGGGGTGGACGTGCAGGCGCTGGACCCGGCGCCGATCCGTGGCGGCGAGATCGTCGTGCAGGTGAAGCGCTACCGCAACACCGTGCCGCCCACCGCCGTGCGTGACCTGTACGGGACCGTGCAGGACGCCGGCGCCAACAAGGGCGTCCTCGTCACGACGTCCGGTTTCGGCCCCGGCTCGCACACGTTCGCCAACGGCAAGCCGCTGGAACTCGTCTCCGGCCCCGAACTCGTCGACCTGCTGCACCGGCACGGGCTGCGCGGCCGCCTGGGCGAGGGGCGGAGCCGCCCCTCGGCACAGCCGTCAGCGCCGGGTCCGGGCACCCGGCTGCCCGCCGACCACAACGTCCTGGGCATGCTGTGGACCGGTGGGGTCGCCCTGGACGTGTGCGCACTCGTCTGCCACGGCGACCGCGTCCTCAGCGACGACCATTTCGTCTTCTTCAACAACCCGGGGACTCCGGACGGCTCGGTGCACGCGCTGCCCGCCGCCGCGCCCGACCGGGCCGCGCTGGGTGTCTCCTTCGACGCGCTGCCCGCGGAGGCCGACCGGTTCGTACTCGTGGCCGCCGTCGACCCGGAGGTGGATCCGGACGCCGACCTCTCGGGCTTCACCGACGCCCAGATCCGGCTGCTCGACCCGGGCATGACCGAACTGAGCCGGCTCGACGTCTCCGACGGCCGGCCCCACGAGACCGCCCTGGTCCTCGGGTCGTTCCGCCGCAGGCCCAACGGGGACTGGGACTTCGTCCTCGGCGGCAAGGGCTACGCGGGCGGCCTGGCGGAACTCGTGCGGGACTACGGCGTCGAAGTGGAGTAGCCCCACAGGACGGCGCCCGGGACCGGGAGCCTACGCCCGCAGGTGTGCGAGGGCCCCGTCCGGCACCGGGTACGGCCGCTCCCCGGGCAGCAGCCGCGCCGCCCGGTCCAGGTCACCGGCCCGCACCAGCGCGTGGATCTCCGTGGCCAGTGGGGTCACGTCCTCGATGCCGGTGATCCACTCGTCGGCGTACCGGGCGGTCGCCTCACCGGCGAGACCGAGCTGCAGCGAGCGGTGCGGCAGGGGGTTGTGGTGCAGGTCCCGCTCCGGGTCCCACTGGACGCGGGCCGGGGACCGCCGCAACAGACGCTTCCATGCCGCCTCGTCGTCGTGCAGCCCGCGCACGTAGTGTGACAGACAGGCGTGGCGCAGGGCCCACTCGAAGCCCGCGCGGTCGATCTCGACGGCCAGGACGGTCTCCTGCCCCTCCTTGGTACCCCAGCCGCAGCGGTACATCATCCACAGGAAGGACGGCTTGATCCACGTCATCCGGTCCCGCTTCCAGGAGGACGGGAAGCGACCGGTGCGGACCGCCGGGCCGCCGATCTCCGGGCGGTAGGCCTGGTAGACGGTGAGCGTGGACTCGGTGTGGGCGGCCCGGACGCGGAACTTGGGTTCGGCCGCCGCCGGCTGATCGTTCACCGGGACAGGTTCGCGCCCTTTCCCGTGCTCCCACCACCGAATATCCGGCACGCCCTCTTGGTTCCCCGCCCCCGGTGCCCAACACTGAGCCGATGACGCAGCGCGTGGAGCTCGCTACCGTGATGGACCGGCTGGCCGTGGACGAGGTGGTCACCGAGTACGCGGCGGCCGTCGACGACGGCGACTGGGCGGCGTACCGGGGGCTGTTCACGGCGGACGGCCGGGCCGACTACCGCTCGGCGGGCGGCATCGAGGGCGACGCCGGCCGGATCGCCGGGTGGCTCGCCGAGAACCTGGGGCTGTTCCCGATGCGGCAGCACCTCATCGTCAACCGGCGGCTCCGGTTCGGGGTGCTGGAGCACGACACCGGGGACACCGCGCGCGTCCGCGCCGACTACCTCAACCCGATGCGGTTCGCCGGGGCGGCGGCCGACGACGGCTCCTCGGCGCCGGACTTCGTCTGCGGCGGCCGCTACGACTTCGGGCTGCTGCGGACCGAGGGCGGGTGGCGGCTGCGCACCGTGGTCGTCGAGGAGAAGTGGCGCCGTCTGCCCGAGAGGACCCCGGGCGACCCGGCCTGAGCCGTACCCACGCCCTCTGTCGTAGATCGCTTTCCGCGCGCACACTGGAGTCAGCCCTGGGTAGGGAGGCTCCGTATGAGGGTGTTCGAGCGCTGGTCGGCCTCCCCGTGGCGGCGTTCCGGCGTCGCCGCTCTGGCGGGGGCCCTGCCCGTGTTCGCGTTTCCCACGCCGTCGTTGTGGTGGTTCGCGTACGTCGCGCTGGTGCCGTGGATCCTGCTGGCCCGCTCGGCACCGACCGGGCGGCGGGCGGCGTACGACGGCTGGTGCGGCGGCTTCGGGTTCCTGGTGGCCGTGCACCACTGGCTGCTGCCCAGCCTGCACGTGTTCATCTTCCTGATAGCCGCCCTGCTCGGCGCGCTCTGGGCGCCCTGGGGCTGGCTGATCCGCCGCTTCCTCGGCGGGGTGCCGTCGCCCGGGCGGGGCGCGGCCGCTCTGCTGGTGCTGCCCTCGGTGTGGCTGGTGGTGGAGCTGGTCCGCTCCTGGCAGGGCCTCGGCGGCCCGTGGGGCATGCTCGGCTCCAGCCAGTGGCAGGTGGGCCCGGCGCTGCGGCTGGCGTCGGTGGGCGGGGTGTGGCTGCTCAGTTTCCTGGTGGTGGCGGTCAACGTGGCGGCGGCGGTGCTGGTCTCGGTGCGCGAGGCCCGGGTGCCGGCGGTGGCCTCCCTGGTCGCCACGGCGGCCGCGACCTCGGCGGCCTGGGCGTGGGCCCCGCGCCCGGACGTGGACGGGCGGGTCCGGATCGCCGTCGTGCAGCCGGGCGTCGTGGGCGGGCAGGACAGCGGTGAGAGGCGTTTCGACCGGGAGGAGCAGCTCACGCGGCGGCTCGCCGGCCGGCACGTCGACCTGATCGTGTGGGGCGAGTCCAGCGTCGGATTCGACCTGGGCGACCGGCCCGACCTGGCCCGGCGGATCTCCGCGCTGTCCCGGCGGACCGGCGCCGATATCCTGGTCAACGTGGACGCCCGGCGCTCCGACCGGCCCGGCATCTACAAGAGTTCGATCCTGGTCGGCCCGAACGGCCTCACCGGCGACCGGTACGACAAGATGCGGCTCATCCCGTTCGGCGAGTACATCCCGGCCCGCTCCCTGCTCGGCTGGGCCACCTCGGTCGGCAAGGCGGCCGGCGAGGACCGCAGGCGCGGCACCGAGCAGGTCGTGATGAACGTCGGGCACGGGCTGCGCGTCGGCCCGCTCGTGTGCTTCGAGACCGCGTTCCCCGACATGAGCCGGCATCTCGCCGAGGACGGTGCGGACGTGCTGCTCGGCCAGTCCTCCACGTCGTCGTTCCAGGGCAGCTGGGCCCCGGAGCAGCACGCCTCGCTGGGCGCGCTGCGCGCCGCCGAGACGGGCCGTCCGATGGTGCACGCCACCCTCACCGGTGTCTCCGCCGTCTACGGCCCGGACGGGCAGCGCCTCGGCCCGTGGCTCGGCACGGAAGCGTCCACCGCGCGCGTGTACGACGTACCGCTCGCGCACGGCGTCACCCCGTACGTCCGCTACGGCGACTGGCCGGTGCACGGCGCCCTGCTGGTGCTGGCCGCGCTGTGCGCCACGGAGGGGATGCGTGCCCTCAGGCTGCGGAGGACGGCGGCCGCACCGCTCGTACGACCCGCTCGCACAGTTCGTGAGTCGCCAGCGCGTCCCGGGCGCTGAGCACGTTGCCGGCGCGGACGGCGTCGAGGAAGCCGAGGACGGCCTGCTCGATGCCGCGCTGGCGGGCCACCGGCACCCAGTCGCCGCGCCGCCGCAGGGTCGGCTGCCCCTTGTGGTCGACGACCTCGGCGAGGTTGAGCACCTGGCGCTTGGTGTCCTGACCGGAGACCTCCAGGACCTCTTCCGTGGAGCCGCTGAGCCGGTTCATCACACCGAGCGCGGTGAAACCGTCCCCGGCGAGCTGGAGCACGACGTGGTGCAGCAGCCCGCCCTCGGTACGGGCGCGCACGGTGACGTCGTCGACCGGGCCGGGCACCAGGAACCGCAGGGTGTCGACGACGTGGATGAAGTCGTCCAGGATCATCGAGCGGGGCTCCTCGGGCAGCCCGACCCGGTTCTTCTGCATGATGATCAGCTCACGCGGATGCTCGAGGCACTGCGCGTACCCGGGGGCGTACCGCCGGTTGAAGCCGACGAGGAGCGAGACGCCGCGCTGCTCGGCGAGGTCCACCAGGCGCTCGGAGTCGGCGAGTTCGTAGGCGAGGGGCTTGTCCACGTAGGTGGGTACGCCCGCCTCCAGGAGCCTGGTGACGATCTCCGGGTGGACGGCGGTCGGCGCGTGCACGAAGGCGGCGTCGAGGCCCTGCGCGAGCAGGGAGTCCAGGGTGGTGTGCCGCTGCCCCTCGGGCAGGTGGAGGGTGTCGGCGACGCGGGCGAGCGTGGCGGGCGTGCGGGTCTGGAGGTGCAGTTCGACCCCCGCCTGGCTGCTCAGCACCGGCAGGTACGCCTTCTGCGCGATGTCCCCGAGTCCGATGCAGCCGACCTTCACGTGCTTCTCCCCTACCGGGTTGCCTGCGGTTCCCTGCCGGAAGCATACGGGGGCCGTGGGCCGGCGCTCCCCCGGCGAAAACGCGTGGTGCGCTGCGGTGGGGTGGGAAATGATGCAGGCATGACCATCGAACGGGAAGAGCCCGCCCTCGACGCGGGCGAGCGCGCCATGCTGGACGGCTGGCTGGACTACCACCGGGGGACCCTCGCCTGGAAGTGCGACGGGCTCACCGACGCGCAACTGCGCACGGCGGCCGTGGAACCCTCCGCCATGTCGCTGATGGGCCTGGTCCGGCACATGGCGGAGGTGGAGCGGTACTGGTTCCACGAGGTGCTGCTCGGCGTGGATCCGGGCGAGCTGTACTGCACGGAGGAGGACCACGACGGCGACTTCCACGTCACCGAGGCGGACACTTGGAAGGAGGCCCACGCCACCTGGCAGGAGCAGATCGCGACCGCTCGCCGGCATACCGCCGGTCTCACGCTCGACGACTTCTCCAAGGGGCTGAGCCACAACTCCCGGCAGCCGTTCAGCCTCCGCTGGATCTACACGCACATGATCGAGGAGTACGCCCGGCACAACGGCCACGCCGACCTCATCCGGGAGCGGATCGACGGCGCCACCGGAGACTGAGAGGCGACGGACGTCACCGTCGGCACGCCGGTTCCCCTCGTACGGGGCACGAGATCACCCGTACGGGGGCAGCAACCTCCGGTCTTCGGTGCGGAGTCGGGGGCCGAGCCAGCACAGTGGCGCGGTGCATCGAACGACGACGACCGCAGCGCTCCTGGTCACCGTGGCCGTCTCGGCCCTCACCGGCTGTGTGACGGTCCAGCGCCCGGCGGCCCCGGCAGCCGCGCCGGACTCGGCGCCCGTACAGCCGTCGGCGCCCCGGCCGGACGGCAGCACCGAGCCGCGCGTGGTGCAGGCGCCCGCCCAGGAGGCACTGGAGATGGTCGGCCCGCACCGGGAACAGCACGCGTCCGGGCACCGGGCGGCGCCCGGCCCCCCGGCCGCACGACGTCCGCCGGCCCCGCCCGCGCATCCCCGGCCGCGTCCGGAGCACCCCGAGCACTCACGGCACACCCGGGTCGAGGTCCCGCACCTCCCCCACCCCGTTCCCACGGGTCCGGACGTGTGCGCGCTCGGCAAGAAGTACGGCGGCTGGCACCCGGACAGTCCCGAGGCGGTGATCTGCAAGCAGGCGTACGGCCGCTGAGGGTGCCGGCCGGCCGGCGTCAGCTGGGCCGGCGCGGCTGACCCCAGGACTCGCCGCCGGGCGGTCCGTCGTCGTCCAGCCTCAGTTCGAGCCGGCTGATGGCCGCGCGGACGCCGTCGCCGTGCCCGTAGCCGTCGTCGGTGAGGGCGCCGGCCGCGCGGCGGGCCCGGTTCAGGTGCGCGCGGGCGGCCTCGGAGCGGCCCAGCTTGAGGTAGTCGGCGGCCAGGTTGAGGTGCAGCGACGGGTAGAAGCCGCGCAGCGCCGGGGGGCCGGCGGCGGAGCGGCCGTCCGCCAGTTCCTCGGCCGCGGACAGGGCCCGCAGGTCCCAGGCGAGTTCGTCGGCGGGGTCGTCCTGGGTGTCGGCGAGGTAGTGGGCCAGGGTGCAGCGGTGCAGCGGGTCGCCGTGTTCGCCGAGTTCGGCCCACAGCCGCAGGAAGCGGCTGCGGGCCTCCTCGCGGTCGCCGCCGTGATGCAGCATCACGACCTGGCCGATCCGGGTCGGCACGGTGTCCGGCGCCGTCCGCTCCTGTCGCTCCGCCACGGGGCCCTCCGGGCTGTTGGCCGTTGTGTCGTGGCCGAGGCTAGATGGCTCCGCCGGGAAACGGGGGCAGGCAGCGCCGGGGACCATCTGCGGGTCCGCTGTGGCTGGTCGCGCAGTTCCCCGCGCCCCTTCAGGGGCGCTGCAGCCCCCGGGGTCGAAAAGCTCGGGACCTCTCAGCCCAGGTTCGGGATGCGCCAGTCGATCGGGGTGTGGCCCTGGGATGCGATTGCCCCGTTGATCTGGGTGAAGGGGCGGGAGCCGAAGAATTTCTTGGCGGAGAGGGGGGAGGGGTGGGCGCCCTTGACCACGGTGTGCCGGGTCTCGTCGATCAGGGGGAGCTTCTTCTGGGCGTAGTTGCCCCACAGGACGAAGACCGCCGGGTCGGGCCGCGAGACCACCGCGCGGATCACCGCGTCGGTGAACTTCTCCCAGCCGCGGGCCTTGTGCGAGTTGGCCTCGCCGGCCCGCACCGTGAGCACCGCGTTGAGCAGCAGGACACCCTTCTCGGCCCACGGCATCAGGTAACCGTTGTCCGGAACCTCCAGGCCCAGCTCCTCGCGCATCTCCTTGTAGATGTTCCGCAGGGAGGGCGGCGTCTTCACTCCGGGCCGGACGGAGAAGCACAGACCGTGGCCCTGGCCCTCGCCGTGGTACGGGTCCTGGCCGAGGACGAGGACCTTGACCTTGTCGTACGGCGTCGCCTCCAGCGCGGCGAAGACCTCCTCGCGCGGCGGGTAGACGGGGCCCTTCGCCCGCTCCTCCTCGACGAACTCGGTCAGCTCCTTGAAGTAGGGCTGCTGCAGCTCGTCACCCAGAACCCCGCGCCAGGACTCGGGCAGCATGGCGATGTCGGTCACGTCAACGTCCTCACGGTGTCAATCAACCACGGTGTGCGGTCACTTCCAGGCTTCAGAACCTACAGGCGACCACTGACAACCGGTGCCGAGAGGGCGCTTCGCCGGGTCACCAGCTGGTCTTGCGGTGGAGCATCCACATCTCCATGATCGTCGACGGGTCGAGGGCCTGCTCGCCGCCCGAGATGTCGTCGCTGGCGGCCACGTACTGCCGGCCCTGCCACAGCGGGATCAGGCGGGCGTCGTCCACCAGGATCTGCTGGGCCTGCTCCAGGTCCTTGACCACCTGGCCGCGGTCGCTCTCGCGGCGGGAGTGCGGCAGCAGCTTGTTGGTGATCTCCGGCGCCGGGTACGGCGTGCCGAGGGCGTTCTGCTGCCCCACGAACGGGGCGATGAAGTTGTCGGCGTCGGGGAAGTCCGGGAACCAGCCGCGGCCGAACACCGGGTACTCGCCGTTCTGGTAGCCGACCACGTAGCTCTTCCAAGGGCGGCTCTTGAGCGTGATGGTGAACAGCCCGGAGTCGTCCAGCTGCCGCTTGAGTTCCTTGAACATCAGGCCGGTCTCGGAGCCGTAGCGGTCGGTGGTGTACCAGAAGGTGAGCGGGACCTTCTGGGTGATGCCCGCGTCCTTGAGGATCGAGCGGGCCTTGGAGACGCTCGGGTAGCCGTAGTCGTCGAAGAAGCCGGTGGTGTGGCCGGTCAGGCCCTTGGGGACCATGGAGTACAGCGGGTCGACGGTGTCCTTGTAGACCTTGTGCGCGATCGCCCCGCGGTCGATGACCTGGGCGACGGCCTTGCGGACGGCCGGCTGCTTGGCCCAGGAGTCCTTCGGGTTGAACACCAGGTAGCTGATGTCGATGCCGGCGCCGTCGACCAGTTGCAGGTCGCTGTTGCCGTGCTTCTGCAAGGCGATGATGTCGTCGGCGGCCAGGCCCCGGTAGGTCACGTCGATCTGCTTGTCACGCAGTGCCTTGACCATCTCGGCGGAGTCCTGGAAGTAGCGGATGGTCACCGCGTCGTTCTGCCGCTTGGCGAAGCCCTTGTAGTTGTCGTTGCGGACGAGGACGGCCTCCTTGCCCTCGTCGTACGACTTGAGCTGGTACGGACCGGAGCCGTAGACCTTGTCGTCCTTGCGCAGGGAGTTCGCGGGGTAGTCGTCGGGGTCGACGATCGACATGGCGGGGGTGGCGAGCACGAACGGGAAGGTCGCGTCGGGCTTGTTGAGGTGGAAGACGACCTCGCGGTCACCCTTCGTGTCGACGCTGTCCAGGCTGCCGAGCAGCCCGGCCGGACCGCTGGGGGCGTTGATGGTGCGGATGCGGTCGATGGAGTGCTGGACGGCCTTGGCGTCCAGCGCGTCGCCGTCGGCGAACTTCATGCCGGCGCGCAGCGTGCAGCGATAGGTGCGGCTGCTGTTGTCCGTGAAGGCGCAGCTCTCGGCGGCGTCGGGCTGCGGGGTGGTCGCACCGCTGGGGTAGGCGAGGAGGGTCTGGTAGATGTTGCGGAACAGCTCCCAGGAGCCGTCCCAGGAGGCCGCGGGGTCCAGCGTGCTCGGGGCGCTGGTGGTGCCCACGACGATCGTGCCCTCGCCGCCGGAGCCGTTCGACAGCAGACCGCATCCGGCCACCAGGGATATGGACGCGATCGCCGCGACTCTCCGCAGGAATCGGTTCCGGTTGAACACGCGCACGCTCCTCGATCTGCCATACCAAGGGTCGGCAGACCATACCGCAGCGCCCCGTGCCGTGAACCACCCCTGAAACAGGGGTTCTTGATCGATTTCGCGATGACGACGTTGTCATCCGGCCCGTGCCGGCCCTGTACGGCGTTCCGGGCGCCGCTCATGGCAGGCGCGGCGCCCGGAACGTCGTGATCAGACGCCGGCGTTGAGGAAGAGGCCGCCGTCCACGACGAGCGTCTGACCGGTGACCCAGGCGGACTGCTCGGAGGTGAGGAAGGCGGCGGCTCCGCCGATGTCGGAGGGCACGCCGAGCCGGCCGAGCGGGTAGGCGGCGGCCGCCTCGGCCTCCCGGCCCTCGTACAGGGCCTGGGCGAACTTGGTCTTGACGACGGCCGGGGCGATGGCGTTGACCCGGACCTTCGGCGCGAACTCGTGCGCCAGCTGCTGGGTCAGGTTGATCATCGCCGCCTTGCTGATGCCGTAGGCGCCGATGAACGGCGAAGGCGCGAGGCCCGCGATGGAGGCGATGTTGACGATGGCGCCGCCGTTGTCCTTCTGCCAGGCGTGCCAGGTCTTCTGGGCGAGGCCGAGCGCCGAGACCACGTTGGTCTCGAAC
The DNA here is from genome assembly GCF_040644095.1 of Streptomyces sp. NPDC047028. NCBI lineage: Bacteria > Bacillati > Actinomycetota > Actinomycetes > Kitasatosporales > Streptomycetaceae > Streptomyces > Streptomyces sp. NPDC047028. Next base: position 58,802 of record NZ_JBEYVS010000002.1, on the reverse strand, counting down.
ACCTTGCGGGCGACGTTCAGGTCGAGGTCGGCGATCGGCCCGAACACCGGGTTGGTGCCGGCGTTGTTGACCAGGAAGTCGACGCGGCCGAAGGCCTCCATGGTGCGGGCGACGGCCTCGCTCTGGTGGTCGAGGTCGTGGGCCTTGCCGGCGACGCCGATGACCCGGTCGGAGCCGAGCGTCTCGACGGCCTCCTTCAGGGCGTCCTCGTTGCGGCCGGTGATGCACACGCGGTCACCGCGGGCGACCAGGGCCTCGGCGATGCCGTAGCCAATACCGCGGCTGGCGCCGGTGACGAGCGCGGCGCGGCCCGAGAGCTCGGGGAGTTCAGTCATGATCCGTGTTCCCCTAGTCGAGCGGTCCGCCGGCGACGTACAGCACCTGGCCGGAGACGAATCCGGCGGCCTCGCCGGTGAAGAAGGCGATGGCGTTCGCGATGTCCTCGGGCTCGCCGACGCGCTGCACCGGGATCTGGGTGGCGGCGGCCTTCTTGAAGTCGTCGAAACCCATGCCGACGCGGTCGGCGGTGGCCTTGGTCATCTCGGTGGCGATGAAGCCGGGGGCGACGGCGTTGGCGGTGATGCCGAACTTGCCCAGTTCGATCGCGAGGGTCTTGGTGAAGCCCTGGAGTCCGGCCTTGGCGGCCGAGTAGTTGACCTGGCCGCGGTTGCCGAGCGCCGAGGACGAGGACAGGTTGACCACGCGGCCGAAGCCGGCGTCGACCATGTGCTTCTGGACGGCCTTGGTCATCAGGAAGGAGCCGCGCAGGTGCACGCTCATGACGGTGTCCCAGTCGGAGACGCTCATCTTGAACAGCAGGTTGTCGCGGAGCACGCCGGCGTTGTTGACGAGGATGGTCGGGGCGCCCAGCTCGTCGGCGACGCGCGCCACGGCCGCGGCGACCTGCGCCTCGTCGGAGACGTCGGCGCCGACCGCGATGGCCTTGCCGCCGGCCGCGGTGATCTTCTCGACGGTGTCCTTGCAGGCGGCCTCGTCGAGGTCGATCACGGCGACCGCGCGCCCCTCGGCGGCCAGTCGTACGGCGGTGGCGGCGCCGATGCCGCGCGCCGCGCCGGTGACGATCGCGACCCGCTGTTCAGTGGTGGACATTGCTGCTTCTCCTCGCCCTTGAGAGAACCTGTCAGGCCCCTGCGGGACCTCAGTCATGCGGTGAGCGACCGCTTAGTACCTTCTCCGCACGTGACGCTAGAAGCCTTGGCACCCGGTGTCAACGGCACACGTGGCGGTGTGATCCATTACCTCCGCGTCACCTCACCAGGAGGTCCAGCAGCCGCTCGGTCTCGGCGGCCGGATCGACGGTCAGCCCGGTGTGGACCGGCCCCGGCCGCACGACCGTGGAACGCGGCGCGATCAGCCAGCGGAAGCGCCGCCCGGCGTCGTCGCGGGCCGCCTGCCCCGCCTCGTCCCCGCCCTCGCACACGCGCTCGACGGCGCCGAGCGCGGCCCGCACCCCGGCCACGTCGGCCCGCGGGTCGAGCGCTAGCAGCCGGGCCGCGTCGAGGTGGGTGCGGGCGCCGACGTAGGCGTGGGCGCGGCAGTAGACGAGCACGCCCGCGTTGATGCACTCCCCCCGTTCGACGCGGGGCACGACCCGCAGCAGCGCGTACTCGAACACGTCCCGGTCGCCGCCCTGGCCCGCCCGGGTGATGTGGCGCTCGACGACATGTCCGGCCATGTGGATGTGGTGCTCGCTCACGCGCCCTCCTCGATCCCGGTGATGCGCTCATGGACGACGGCGGCCCGTGCGAGGAGCGGCCGCGCGTAGGCCCGCCGGAGGTCGTCGGGGCCGGCGAAGCCGGGTTCGTCGGCGAGCCAGGCGTCGGGGACCGCGGCGGTGACCTCGGCGAGCAGGTCCTCGGTGACCAGGGGTGCCAGCTCGGCCGCGGCGGCCGCGACGTCGGGTGCGCAGCGGGCGAGGGCGTGGTCCGAGGCGTCGTAGGGGCGGGCCGCGGAGGCGTCGGCGGAGGGCCAGTTGTGGTGCCAGATCATCGTGGCGCCGTGGTCGATGAGCCACAGCTCGCCGCGGTGCACCAGCAGGTTGGGGTTGCGCCAGGAGCGGTCGACGTTGTTGACGAGCGCGTCGAACCAGACGATCCGCCCGGCCTCCGCCGGATCCACCGGGAAGGCCAGCGGGTCGAAGCCGAGGGCGCCGGAGAGGAAATCCATGCCGAGGTTGGTGCCGCCGCTGGACCTGAGCAGCTCCTGGACCTGCTGTTCGGGCTCGCCGAGTCCGAGGACGGCGTCGAGGTGCAGGGTGATCAGCCGGGGCATCCGGAAGCCGAGCCGGCGGGCGAGTTCGCCGCACACCACCTCGGCGACGAGCGTCTTGCGGCCCTGTCCGGCGCCGGTGAACTTGATGACGTAGGTCCCGAAGTCGTCGGCCTCGACGAGTCCCGGCAGCGAGCCGCCCTCACGTAGGGGCGTGATGTAGCGGGTCACGGTGACTTCCTTGAGCATCGCCCCAGGTTACTGGTGTGCGGGACGCGCATCCGGGGGCCTCGCTGAACGGGTGGCGCCCGTGGCCCGTACCCCTGGGCGGATCACGAGGAAGCTCCGCGAAGGGAAGCCGTCATGAGCAGCGCATCGCCCCGTCCCACGCCGGGACCGACCCGCCGTACCGTCGTCGCGGCGGCGGCCGGAGCGGCGGGGCTCGCCGCCGCGCTGACCGCGTGCGGGTCGGGCGCCGACTCGTCGAACAGCGTCACGACGGGCTCGGGCTCGTCCGGGTCCTCCGGCTCGACGGGGTCGTCGGGTTCGACAGGGGCGCAGGGCGATGGCGCGGCGGGGAGCACCTCGCTCGCCAAGACCTCGGACATCCCGGAGGGCGGCGGCAAGATCTTCAAGGATCACGGCGTGGTGGTCACCCAGCCCACGGCGGGCACGTTCAAGGCCTTCTCGTCGAAGTGCACCCATCAGGGCTGCGCGGTGACCACGATCGCCGACGGCGCGATCATCTGCCCGTGCCACAAGAGCCACTTCTCGGTCGAGGACGGCAGTGTGAAACAGGGTCCCGCGACCCAGGCGCTGCCGGCCGAGAAGATCACCGTGTCCGGCGACGAGATCGCGCTGGCCTGAGCCTTCAGGCCGTCCCGCGCCACCGCCGGAGATGACCGAGCACCTCGTCGGTGCTGGTCACCGTGGCGACCAGCGCGAGGGTGTTGCGGATCATCGCGTCGGTGTAGTCGGCGGGCACGCCCGCGATGGCGTCGGCCGGGACGACGGCGGTGTAGCCGCCGTTGACGGCGTCGAACACGGCGTTGGGGATCGCGACGTTGGCCGAGACACCGGTGACGATCAGCGTGCGGCAGCCGAGGTTGCGCAGCAGGGCGTCGACCTCGGTGCCCTGGACCGGGGAGAGGCCGTGCAGCCGTCGTACGACGATGTCCTCCCGCGCGACCTCGATGGGCGGTGCGACGCGCACCGCGGCGGTGCCGGTCAGCTGCCGCACCGGCAACCTCTCGGCAGCGCGGAACAGGCGGGCGTTGCGGCTCGCGCCCCGGCCGTCCGGGCGGCGTTCGGCGACGGCGTGGATCACCTGGAGCCCGCTCGCGTGCGCGGCGGCGACCAGCCGGGCCACGTTGCCCACGGCGTCGCGGGCCGCGCGGGCCAGGTCGGGCAGTGCGCCGTCCGGGCCGACCACCCCCTGCTGGCACTCGACGGTGAGCAAGACGGTGCCGGCGGGATCGAGCAGCTCGCCGAGGCGGTCGTACGACGGCATGACGCCCCCTTGTCCGAACGGTCTTGTCCACTCGGGCCTGCCCGCACGGGCTCGTCCACGCGGGCTCGTCCACACGGTGCGGGCGGCGAGCTTAACCAGCGGGGCGTTCGAGGGGAAGACGACCCATTCCCTTTTCTGACGTGATGTCAGAGGATCAGCTCCGGTACGGGAGTCAAGGGAAGTCCTCTGGCACGACGTGGGAGAAGAGGGACCGCATGACCGTCACCGAACAGCGCCGGGGCCGGAAGATCATGATGACGCCGGGCGAGCTGGACGCGTTCCTCACCGCGCAGCGGACCTGCCGGGTGGCGACGGTCTCGGCGGACGGCGCACCGCACGTCAGCGCGCTGTGGTTCGCCTGGGACGGCGCCTCGCTGTGGCTGTACTCGGTGGTGCGCAGCAGGCGCTGGGCGCAGTTGCGCCGCGACCCGCGGGTGGCGGTCGTGGTCGACTCGGGCGAGGAGTACGACCAGCTGTGCGGCGTCGAGCTGTCCGGGCGGGTGGAGTTCGTGGGCGAGGCCCCGCGCACCGGGGAGCTGTGCGCCGAACTGGACACCGCCGAGACGCTGTTCACGCGCAAGAACTTCGGCCTGGACGAGATGCCGCACGACGGGCGGCACGCCTGGGTGCGGCTCACGCCGGAGAAGATCGTCTCCTGGGACTTCCGGAAGCTGGGCGCGCCGTGATCTTGCGGCACCTGACGCCGGCGGCCCGTGGGCCTCAGCCGAACTGCCGGGCCGCCGCCCTGAGGGCGCCGACGGCGGCGCGGATGGAGGGGCGGCGGTCGGCGTCGGCCCGCCAGACGACGTAGACGTGCCGGCGCACGCGCTGGGCGAGCGGGACCATGACCACGCCCGGCGGCACCGGGTCGCGCCCGAGCAGCGGGGCGATGCACACGCCCAGTCCCGCGGCGACCAGGCCGAGCTGGGTGTGGGTCTCGCCGGCCCGGTGGCCGACGATCGGCTCGACGCCCTTCGAGCGCAGGGTGAAGATGAGCCACTCGTGACAGAACTCGCCCTCGCCCCAGGTGATCCACTCGTCCTCGGCGAACTCGGCGAGGTCCACCTCCTCCCGGTGCGCGAGCCGGTGCCCCACGGGCAGGGCGACGTCGGCCGGGTCGTCCAGCAGGGGCGCCTTGACCAGGCCGTCGGGCACGGGCATCGGCTTGTTGTACCAGTCGAGGACGACCGCGAGGTCGAGGTCGCCGCGCACGACGCCGGCGATGCCGTTCTCCGGTTCCAGTTCGCTGGAGCGCACCCGCAGCCCCGGGTGTTCGGCGCGCAGCCCGGCGAGCGCGGTGGGGAAGAGGCCGCGGGCGGCGGTGGGGAACGCGGAGAGCCGGAGTTCGCCCACGACCTGTCCGCGGTGCGCCTCCAGGTCGGACTGGGCGAGTTCCACCTGCGAGAGGATGCGGGCCGCGTGCTCGGACAGCAGCCGCCCGGCGTCGGTGAGCCGCACGCCGCGCCCGTTCTTGGCCAGGAGCTGCTGGGCGACCTCCCGTTCCAGCTTTCCGAGCTGCTGCGAGACCGCGGACGTGGTGACGTGCAGCGCCTCGGCGGCGGCGCTGACCGATCCGTGCCGGGCGAGGGCGTCGAGGGTGCGCAGGCGCTCCAGGTTCAACATGTAAGTGATTCTAAGAGGTATCCGGTGGGAAATCTCGATTGTGCTACGAGATTGCCTGCCGCATCGTTGAGGCCATGAGCAGCAGCACCGTCACCTCTTCCGCCCCGCCCCGGTCCCCCTCCCCCGCCGCCTCCGGCCCTCGCCTCGACTGGCGTCTCCGCTTCGGCGCGCTGTCCCTGATCTGGGGCTTCAGCTTCCTGTTGATCAAGGTGGGGACGGAGGGCTACGCGCCGTTCCAGGTCACCCTCGGGCGACTGGTCTTCGGTACGGCGGTGCTGGCGGCGGCGATGGCCGTGAAGCGGGAGCGTCTGCCGCGCGGCGGGCGGACGTGGGCCCACATGGCGGTCGCCGCGTTCTTCCTCAACGCCCTGCCGTTCTCCCTCTTCGCCTTCGCGGAGCTGACGATCCCGTCCACGCTGGCCGGCATCTGCAACGCCACGTCACCGCTGTGGGGCATGATCCTCTCGCTGGTCGCGCTGTCCGAGGACCGGCCCACCCGGGTGCGGGTGGCGGGCCTCGGCCTCGGCTTCCTCGGGGTGCTGACGGTGCTCGGCGCGTGGCAGGGATTCCAGGGCCTGGACGCCACGGGGACGGGCATGGCGCTGCTGGCCTCGCTGAGCTATCCGGTCGGCTGGATCTACGTGCGGCGGACGCTGGCCGGCACCGGGAACTCCCACCTGTCGATGACGGGGGCGCAGCTGCTGCTCGCGACGGTCCAGCTCGCCGTGGTGACCCCGCTGTTCACGAGTTTCCCCGCGCACTTCGCCGTGGTGCCGCTGCTGGCCGTCGCCGCGCTCGGCGCGCTGGGCACGGGACTCGCGGTGCTGATCCAGTACGGGCTGGTGGCGGAGGTCGGCCCCACCACGGCCCAGATGGTCACCTACTTCATTCCGGTCATCGCGACGGCCGCGGGAGTGGCGGTGCTCGGGGAGTCGCTGCACTGGACCACACCGGTGGGCGCCGTGATCGTCATCGCCGGGGCGGCGCTGACCCAGGTCCGGCGGGGCGGCTGACCGGTGAAGGCGGCCAGCCGGCCGACGAACTGTGGGCGAGCGGCGAACGGTGGCGGTCGGCGAACGGTGGCCGGCCGCTACACGTACGTCCGTACCGGCGCCGGTCCCACCGCCGCCGCGACCACCTCCGCCAGGGGGCCCGCCTCCTCCGGAGCCAGCCCCGCGACCGTGATGCGGATGCCCTCGCCGGACTTCAGGCGGAAGCGGGCGCCCGGGGCCACCGCCCAACCCGCGTGCAGGAGACGCGCCACCGCCGACGTCTCGTTCGGGACCGGGACCCAGACGTTCAGGCCGGTGCGGCCGTGCGCCGGGACGCCGTGCCCGGCGAGCGCGCGGATCAGGGCTTCCCGGCGGATGCAGTAGGCGGCGGCCACCGCGGGGGTGTCGACCGCGCCGTCGGTCCAGAGCCGTACGACGGCCCGCTGGAACAGCCGGCTGACCCAGCCCGGGCCGAGTCGCTGGCGGCCGCGCACCCGGTCGACGGTGGTGGCGTCCCCGGTGAACACGGCGAGACGCAGGTCGGGGCCGTGGGCCTTGGCGACGGAACGGACGAAGGCCCAGTGGCGGGTGACGCCGGCGAGGGGGTGCAGGGGCACGTCGACGATGCCGTGGCCGTGGTCGTCCTCGATCAGCAGGACCTCGGGGTGGCTGCCGAGCACCGCGCGGAGGGCGTGCGCCCGGTCCCCGGTCAGTGCGGCACCGGTCGGGTTCTGCGCCCGGTCGGTGACGATCAGGGCACGGGCGCCGGACGCCAGCGCGCGCCGCACGTCGCCGGGAACGGGCCCTTCGTCGTCGACACCGACCGGGACGGTGCGCAGCCCGAGCGCCGGGACCAGGTCCAGCAGGCTGCCCCAGCCCGGGTCCTCGACCGCGACCGTGTCGCCCGGTCTGAGATGGGCCAGGAGGACCCGCTCGACGGCGTCGAGGGAGCCGGACGCGACGGCGACGGGGCCGTCCGGCACACCGTCGGCGTCCAGGGCCGCGCGGGCGAGGCGGGCCAGCTCGGGTTCGACGGGGTCGGCGCCGTACAGCACGGGATCACCCTCGCTCTGCGCGGCGGCGGCCGCGAACGCCTCCGCGAGGGAGGGCAGCAGCGCCGGGTCCGGGTTGCCGTCGGACACGTCCCGCACGCCGTCCGGAACGTCGAGGCGGACCTGGTCGCGCCCGGTGGTGGCCGGTTTGGGGCGGATACGGCTGCCCCGGCGCCCGGCGGTCTCGATGACGCCGCGTTCCCGCAGGGTGCGGTAGGCGGCCGCGACCGTGTTGGGGTTCACCCCCAGCCGGTCCGCCAACTCCCGCATGGGCGGCAGCCCTTGGCCCGGCCGCAGCTCCCCCGCGCCCACCGCGCGCTCCACGCTGGCCGCGATCTCGGCTGCGCCCCGACCTTCGATCCGATACTCTCCTAGCACAAAGACAATTATGCACTAGTGCAATGGAGAACGCCATGCAGGGGACCCAGGAGACGACCCGGGACGCGACTGCGGAAGCGAGTCGGGAAACGCCGCCGCCGTCCGCCGCCGCCTACACCCCGACCGACCGCACCGTGCCGACCCGTTCGGCGGACCGGGCGTCGTACGACCGCGAGCTGGTGCACGCGATACTCGACGAGGGCTACGTGTGCCACCTCGGTTTCGTGCGCGACGGCGCCCCGGTGGTACTGCCCACGCTGTACGGCAGGGTCGGCGAGCGGCTGTACGTCCACGGCTCCACCGGTTCGCGTCCGCTGCGGATGACCGGCGACGCGGACCCGGGCCTTCCCGTTTGCCTGACGGTCACCCATGTCGACGGCCTGGTGCTGGCCCGGTCCGCCTTCCACCACTCGATCAACTACCGCTCGGTGGTGGTGCACGGCGTCGCCCACCAGGTCACGGACCCCGAGGAGCGGCGGCTCGCCCTGGACGCGCTCGTCGACCACGTCGTGCCGGGCCGGGCCGCCGACTCCCGGCCGGCCAACCGCAAGGAACTGGCGGCCACCGCGGTGATCCGCCTCGATCTCGACGAGGTCTCCGCCAAGGTCCGCACGGGCGGCGCCAACGACGAGCCCGAGGACCTGGCCCTGCCGCACTGGGCCGGTGTGGTGCCGCTGCGCAAGGGTTACGACACCCCGGTCGCCAACCCCGACCTGACGCCCGGCATCGAACTGCCGGACTACCTGACGGCGGCGCGCTGACCGCCACCGGTCACACGGGGCCGACCCCCGCCCGACCGGGGCCGGCCCCCGTCACACCGGGGCCGGTTCCCTCACACCGGGGCCGGTTCCCGGCCGTTCGCGCGGGCCTCGCCGACCGCTAGGCCGGCCACCGCGCCGAGCATCAGCAGGGTGCCGGTCACGGTGGCGGCCGTGAGGTGCTCGCCGAGCAGCACGACGGCGAGCACGGCCGCGGTCACCGGCTCCAGCAGCATGATCACGGAGACGGTGGCGGACCGGACTACGGCGGCGCCCGCGAAGTACAGCGCGTAGGCGAGGGCCGTGGGCACGGCAGCGATGTAGAGCAGCAGCCACAGCAGCCGGGCCGGGTGGCCGGTGTGCGGGAGCAGGCCCTCGTGCAGCGCGAACGGCAGCAGGAGCAGGGTCGTCACCGCGAAGGCGCCGACCGTGGTGTCGGAGGCGTCCGCGCCGCCGCCCCGGCCCCACCACCGGGTCAGCAGGGTCATGGCCCCGTAGCCCGCGGCGGAGAGGAGCGCGAGGAGCACTCCGGCCGGGCGGACCGTCGTGGCGGAACCGGCGAGGGTCAGCACGGCCAGCCCGGCGAGCGCGCCGGCGACGGCCGCCACGCCCCCTCTGCCGAGGCGCTCGCCGAGGAGCAGTCGCGCGCCGAGCGCGATGAGGACGGGCCCCGCGCCGAGGGTGACGACGGTGGCGACAGCGAGTCCGGTGGACTCCACGGCCGCGAAGTAGGCGGTCTGGAACACGGCGAGGCCCACGCCGGTGGCCACGGCCCGGCCGATCCGGCGGCCCAGGGGCTCGGCGGCCGCCGGACGCACGCGCGGGCGCAGCCCCCGGCCGGCCAGCAGCAGGAGCAGGCCCAGCGCGCAGCGCCAGAAGGACAGGCCGAGGGCGCCCAGGTCGCTGGTGCGGTAGACCAGCGAGGCGGCGGCCCCGGCGGTGCCCCAGGCGGCACCGGTGATGATCAGATAGAGCAGGCCACGCCCCACGGGCAGGCCGGAAACAGCGTTCGACAAGGGATTCTCTCCGCAGAAACGCACCGTCGGGTGCGGAAGCTCGGGGGCGTCCCGCTCGGGCGGGACGCACGGACTTCGTCTGCGGGCAGCACCGCCCGGCCCGGCATCGGATGAGTGCGCGGGCAGGGACCCCGGAGGCCCGCCTCAGGCGGCCGGAGGCGGGAGGACGAGTGCGTTCGACGGCATGGAGGCCACCCTATGCCGCCGTTCCGCGGGCGGACAACTCGCGTTCCGCGCCGCCCGAGGCGACCGGATCCGGTCCCTTCCGGGAGGGGGCCGAGGACTGGGCGATGAAGGCTCCGGCCAGGACGACCGCGCCGCCGGCGATCTGCGGCGCGGACAGGTGTTCGCCGAGCAGCACCCAGGCCAGCACGGTCGCGATCACCGCCTCCAGGCAGGCGACGACCCCCGCGACCTGCGGGGAGAGCCGGCGCACGGAGAGCACGCCGGTGACGTAGGCGACGACGGTGGCCAGCAGGACGATCCAGGCGAGCAGCAGCCCGGCGGGGACGGCGGTGCCGTTCATGCGGGCGGAACCGGCCAGCACCGACCAGTCCATGCTCCAGGGCCGGGCCACGACCGTCAGGACGGCCGCGCCGACGAGGAGGCCGTACGCGATCACGCCCAGCGGGTCCGGTGCCTCGTCGCCCGCGTCGCTGCCCTGGTCGGACAGGACGAAGTAGCCGACCTGGCAGCAGGCGGCGCCGAGGGCGAGCAGCAGGCCGAGCGCGTCGAAGCTCAGCCCGGACCACACCTCCACCACGCAGGCGAGTCCCCCGGCCGCGAGGACCACACCGAGCGCGGCGGCCCGGGTGACCGGCCGCCGCTGCACGAACCGCACCCAGCCGAGCACCAGCGCCGGGGCGAGGTACTCCACGAGCAGGGCCACGCCGACCGGGATGCGGGAGAGCGCGGCGAAGTAGCAGGCCTGCACCCCGGCCACGGCGAGCAGCCCGAATCCGGCCAGCAGGGCGGGCCGGCTGCGCGGCAGGGCGCGATGCCGCACGGCGAGCGGCAGCATGACGAGGGCGGCGCCGGCCACCCGCAGCCACACCACGTGCAGCGGGTCGAGGCCCGCCTCGATCAGCGGCTTGGCCGCGACCCCGGACCCGCCGAAGGCGAGCGCCGACACGAGGGCGAGCCCGAGCCCGACGCCTTTGCCGTGGCTGCCCTGACTGGTTTCAGACGTACGCACCGGCACATGATGACAGGGGACGACATGAGCGTCATCCCCGTTGACACCTGTCTCAGGTGGTGGACGGGGCAGCGCTCAGCAGGTCGGCCGGCCGCCGTCGGCGTACTCCACGGCGAGGGCGTCCAGCCGGGCACGCAGACCGTCGGCCGGGACACCGGTGTGTTCGAGCACCTCGACGGCACGGGACTGCGGGTCCGCGACGAGCGCGGCGAGCAGGTCGGTGCCACAGGCGCGGGGCTCGCCGCGCTGCCCGGCGCGCCGCAGTGCGTCCGTCATGGCGGCCGCGGCCACCGGGGACCAGTCCCCGGCGTCCTTGACCTCACCGCCGTACGGGTCCCGATCGGGTACGACCCTGATCGCGCCGGAGTCCTCCACTCCGCTCTGCCAGCGCAGCCCGTACCCGATGCTGCGCTGCACGAGGTAGCCGAGCAGGCGGGCGAGCTGCGGGGCGCCGCCGACGAGGGCGCGGGCCTGCGGGTCGGTCTCCAGCAGCGAGTGCAGCAGGTGCGCGGTGTCGACCTGCCGGTCCCCGTCCCGGACGGCCCGCCTGCGGGCACCGGCGACCACCGCCGCCAGCTCGGCGCTGAGCGCGGCATCGTCATCGGGGCGGAGGCCGCCCTGGTCGCGGGCGGCCGGGCGGGCTGTACGGCGTTGCACGTACTCCACCCCATCAGCCCCGGCCGTCCCGGTCATCCGCGAGGGGAACCATCTTGGCGTCCCGCAGGAAGTGGACAACCTTGTCAGGGATCTCATCCTCAGGGAGGAGATCCGACCCATCCGCCCTTTCCTGACAGTTCATCAGTATTGAATGTTCGAGGCCCTGCGGCTACGTTCCGCGACAGCGTAGCCGGAGACGAAGGGGTGGTCGCATGGCCGAAGTCAGCGCGGAGGCACGCATCCAGGCGCCGGCCGAGAAGGTGTGGGCCCAGCTCACCGACTGGTCGGCGTACGGCGAGTGGAACGCCACCCACACCAGCTTCCCCAAGGGCGGCCCTGAGGCTCTGGCGGTGGGCGGGACCTTCCAGGAGAACATGAAGCTGATGGGCTTCCCGGCGGAGGTCGACTGGACGATCGAGGAGCTGGAGCCGGCGCGGGTGTTCGCGATCCGCGGCAAGGGCCCGATGGCGGTGACCGTCGCCACCCGCTACACGCTCACGCCCGACGGCGAGGCCACGACGGTCCGCATCGACGGCGAGTTCACCGGCGCGGCGGTCTCGCTGATGGCGGGCAAGCTGAAGGACTCGGCGACGGCCGCGCTGACCGAGTCGCTGCGGAAGCTGGACGGCCTGGTGGCCTGAGGCTCCGGGCCCTGCAGCCGAAGGCGCCCCGCGGAGGATTCCACGGGGCGCCATCGCCGTCGTACGGGCCGGCATCTCTGCGGGCCGACCCGGCGTACGGCTCAGTCCTCGTCGGCGAGGATGAGGTACAGCTTCTTGCGGGCGTCGGTGATGACGGTCAGCGCCTTCTCGCGCTGTTCCTTGCTGCCCGTCTTCCAGACCTGGCCGAAGGCCTCCATCAGACCGGAGCCGGCCTGCCGGATCTCACTCAGGGCCTCCCAGTCCACCCCGCGCGTGGCCTCCTCCCACGGGGCCTCCGGGCTCTCCTCGGCGGCGCTGCGGCCGCTCTCGGTGAGGGAGAACAGCTTCTTGCCGCCCTCGCTCTCGCTGGCGATCAGGCCCTCGTCCTCCAGCAGCTGGAGGGTGGGGTACACCGAGCCGGGGCTCGGCTTCCAAGCGCCGCCGCTGCGTTCGGCGATCTCCTGGATCATCTCGTAGCCGTGCATGGGCCGTTCCTTCAGCAGGGCCAGGATCGAGGCGCGCACGTCACCGCGCCGCGCCCGCCCCCTCGGTCCGCCGCGCCCTCGCGGCCCCCAGGGTCCGCCGGGCCCGAAGCCTGGACCACCCGGGCCGAAAGGCCCGAACGCGGCCCGCCGGCCCTCGAAGCCACCGGAACCGGGGAAGCCGCCGAAGCCGTGGTGGCCATGCGCCCCGGGGCCCTCGTGACGATGTCCGTGCTCGTATCCGTGCGTACGCATCGTGATCACTCCATTTCCGTGGTGTGTGTGAGGACTGTCACCGATTCGGTGATCAGTCGTGTCGTATCGCGTACCGTTCGCGATGCCTCAACGATATATCGAACGCGATCGCCTGGCAAGCCCCTTCCGTCGTGTCACCGCTGACCTGTGACAGCGATCGTTGATCGATTGCCAGAAAGAGTTGATCAAAGTTCGTTTATGTCAGCGATGAGTGACCACATGGCTTTTTGTGTCAGCTCAGGCTGACCGCTGCGTGTTTGACCTCTCTCGGTGAAGGTTGATCGCCTCGGCGACCGTCTGGGACCGTGGTCGAACGCCTGCTAAGCCGTGCTTTAGAAGCCGATCACTTGGACCCTGCCTGTCGGCGAGGCGCGCGCTGGCCCTTGCGGCGGAGCAGAAAGCGGTGGCTCCGGGGAGCCAGAACCGACAGGATCCAGGTATGTCAGATGAATGGCCCCCGCCCGGGCACTCCTTCTATTACCGGATGAGCACCCATCTGGACGGTGGACCGTCTTTCGACCTGGACATCACCACTCCCAGAGCCCGGTCGAGCGTGGACATCTCCACCTTCAGGGTCGGGCGCCACGGAGGCCCGGACGAAGCCGACCTCGCTTACCGTGAACGCCTCTACGGGCTGATCGGCGCCATCGTGGTCGCCGGCGGCCATGTCGAGGCGGCCATGAAGCGGCTCATACTGCTACTGAGAGACGAGCAGGGCGGCTTCTCGCTCGTCGACAAAACATGGTCCGACCTTCACAAACTGCTGGTGGCGCAATCCCGCAGGAGCATTCCACAGGCCACCGCACTCGCCGAGATCCTTGAGTGGGGCGAGGTCAACGAGCTCAAGCGCCGCCGCGACGATGCCGTTCACGCGTCCTGGTGGAACTGGGACGGCGTGGGCGTCATGCGCTCCCGCTTCTTCAGGAAGCAGGATGGCGCCAACATCGTCTGCACCCTTGAGGACCTCGAGGAGGATGCGAGGCTGCTCTTCGCGTACGCCGAGAAGCTCGACCTCCTTCTAGAAGCAGATTGGCCACAGGCGAGACTGCCACGCCGGACCTGAGCGCCTTCTCCTGCCGTTTCCCGGCGGAACGCGGACGTACAGGCACGACCCTGGGCGGGCGAGGGAGTCCGCCGATAGGCAATGCGACGTCACCCGGTGTCCCGGGATCGCCTGTTGTTGACGCTCCGTGCTGGCTCCGCGACTCCTGCTGTTTCCGGTCGGGCCAGACCAGGACACCTACAGGGAAAGCGCCACCACCCCACAGGTGGGGCCTGTCAGGCTGTGAGCCGTTCGGGCAAGCGGCGGCGGTAGCGTGCCCGGAGTACGTCGCCTGGTTTTGCCGACTCGCCGGGGGTGCCCGTGTCCATGCCGGAAGTATCCATCAGGTGTTGCCGAGCCGGCATGGGATCGCCGGTGCGTCTGCCGCCGCCCGCACCCGCCCACCGATACCGGTCTCTTCGGCGCCGCACGTCCGTTCGCTCGGCTGAGTGTCTGCGCCCGGTGCCGGGGCCGAGCCTTGGACGCGAAGTCAGTCCTGCGTCTGGTTTTCGATGCGGGTCACACGATCGGGGCCCGGATGATCGACGCCGGGCACCATGGGGTTCTCGTAGTCGAACTCCACCTTGCCGAAAGAGTCGCTGGTGATTGGCGGAGGGTCGTTGTCGGCGATGATCAGTTGAAGGCGCTCACCGTATGCGTCGGCCATCGTCCGAAAGCGGCTGTAGATATCTGTAGCGCGTTGCCGGTCGGAGTCGTTGTTGCCGAAGGCCTTGCGGGGCGAGTCGATAACAAGGAGGGATGGCACGAGGACGTCGGCGTGGTCGAGACCGAAGGCAAGAAGAGTCAGGCTGTAGGCGAGGCTGACGGAAGTGGCGATGCCGCCGCCGGAGGCCTGCAGGCTCTCGAAGGGTTGTCCGTTGACCACGGGCAGGTAGGTGTCGCGGTCGATGACGGCCGTGTCGACCCACGGCAGGTTCCAGCTGGTGAGCAGTTGCCCGAATTCGGTGCTGAGGTCACCCAGCAGTGTCTGGCTGGCCTTGAGCTGCTCCGACTTTTCCTTAATGTCCTTGTTGACCTGCCGCCGCTCCGCTCTGATGTCGCGGATGTCCTTGTCGATGGCGCGTACCCGGGTCCAGGAATCCCGCAGCTGGGTAATGGCGTCGATACTGGCTTTGAGCGTGGCAACGCGCGTGCTCGCATCGGTAATTGCGTCGAAGCGTGGAGCGACCGCATCGCGGGTCTGGGCGTCAAGCTGCCGACGCAAGCTGGTGACAGCGAAGTTGAGCTGCTGCGACCGCTGCCGTGAGGCGTGCAGGTGCGCCTCGTCCGACTGCTCGATGTGCCGCGCGTCCTCAAGTTGTTGCTGCAGGACGGTGCGTGTTTCTTCGATGGCCGCCGGGTCGACATCGGCCTCGGCGGGCTCGGGCTGGAGGCAGACGATGCAGTGGTCGTCTGCCACGGTCCGTGTGGTCAGGGACTGCATACAGCGCGGACAGACGACGAATTCGAACGGGGACAGCTGGTCGATGGCGGTGGCCGACCGTGCGAGACGGGATAGGTCGAGCTGGACCTGGGCGACCACCGCCCGTCGTGCCTCTACGAGGTCGGCGGCCGCGGAGACTTCCTCCTCGGCCTGCCGTGCGGCGTGGATCGCGGCCTGCAGTTCCTCCCGCAGTGCGCTGTCGGCGGCCGTCTGTTCCTCCAGTTCGGTGCGGAGACTCGCCAGCGCGGACTCGGCCCGTCCCAGAGTGTCGCGCAGCTGCGCGAGCTCGGCCCGCAGCTCGTCGTCGCTGCGGGGATCGGAGGCGGCCAGGAACTGGCCCACGTTGTCGTGCTCGGCGGTTCGGGCCTTCAGCCTGTCCGTGAGCTGGCCCGCGGTGCGCTTGAGCTCCAGCAGCACGCTGTCGGTCAGCGCGAACATCAACCGGAAGAGCTCTTTGCGCTTGGGCTCGAACCAGGAGTCCAGGTGGCCGACGACCTGGCGGTCGATCTCGCGCGCCTGGAGATAGACGTAGGTGTACAGGTCGTTGAAGGTGAGGTTCTGCTGCCGCGCTACTCCCTCGCGGCGCGCAGCGATCTGTACGCGGGGAAAGCCAAGAGCGTCCAGCAGGTGGTCGGAGAGCGTTGTTCCACCGCTATCCGTGTTGCGCAGGGGCAGGGTGCGCTCAAGGGCGAGGAAGTTCGGGTCAAGGAGGTCGACGGTGTCGGCGGTGTCACCCCCGATGGTGCGTCGCAGGACGATGCGTTCGGTGCCGGCCACGACCTCGGCCTGGACGGACAGGACGTGGTCGCGGACGGCCGGGGTGAGCATGGCGGTGCCGCCGAGGGCGTGCTTGAAGAGCATCAGCAGGCTGGACTTCCCGGTCCCGATGGGGCCGGTGATCACGGTGGCCGGGCGGTTGAAGCGGTAGGTCTTCTCCGTCTCGGCGGTGGTGACCGTCAGGGAGAGGATGCGCAGGTTGACGGCCACGTCAGATCTCCGTCCGCCAGGGTCGGTCCACCGCGTCGGGCAGGCGGTCGTAGATGAGGTTCTTCAAAGCCGATCCTGTTTTGTTGAAATGCTTCTTGAGTAGCTTGATCCGGCTGGCGACTACTGCCCATTCCGGCGTGGAGGCCAGGGCGGCAGCGGCAGAGGAGCCTTGCTCGGTGACGCGGAATTCGGCTCGGGCCGTGTCGCCGTAGGTGATCAGGCCGCGGGCGGCGAGGGAGCCCAGGATGCTGTAGTAGCGCTGGTCCCAGGGCCCGTACTTGTAGCGGGTCATCCGGCTCTCCACCGCCAGACGCTCCTCCGGGGACGGGGCGGTTCCTTCGGGCCAGGAGGCCTGACCGGCTGGCAAGAGACGCTCCAGCATGGCCGGGTAGCGCAGCAGAAAGTCGAGTTTGGCGAGCTTAGTCAGACCCGCGAGGCAGCTCTTGGCGGTGGTGAACTGCGCAATGAGCAGGAGAACTCGCGCTTCGTGATACTGGCTCTCGCGCTGCTCGGCCTGCCGCTGCCGGGTGCGCATGCGGACTGCCGCAGCCTCGAAGTCGGCGCTCGGCGTCATGACGCTTCACCGTCCGCATCGAAGTTCTCGGAGAAGTAGAAGAGGCATTCGTCGCACAGCTGATAGGCCAGCCCCAGCAGATGCTGGTTTTTCACCAGGAATGGCGGCGGCGTGGACAGCCCGTCGACTTTGAGTCGCTGGGTGAGCAGGTCATTCATCGTGCTGCCGTACGCGCTGCCGTCCTGGGTCTGTGAGCGGGCGTGGCGCTTGCACTCGAAGACGACTTCCAGTACGTCCGTGGACAAGTTCAGCAGATCGGTGTCATCTCCGGCCAGGCCGGAGCGCCGCTCGGACCATGTGGCGTACCACGCTGAGCGGAGCCGCTCCGCGAACGCCGCTTCATCCGAGGGGACCAGGCCGCGCAGCAGCTTGCGGTTGAGCTTGGCGCCCCCCGGTGCCACCAGGGGGACCGGGCCCCGTGGGAACGCTGCTAGTTGGGCCGATGCGTACGCCATCTCTGCACGGAGGACGTCGCGGGTGATGCTCCGGCGCCCAATGCGCTGCTGCATCTGCGTGCTGTAGCGGACGCGGCTCGGATCGGCGATGTAGGCGGCAAGTTGGCCGCGGTCGCTCTCATCACGGTTGGCTCTCTCGATCCGGTCCACGATGTTCCGGTAGGTGGCCTCCGTGTCGACGTGCGCCAGCTGCAGTTGCTCGACGGCGGGTACCAGAAGGCTCTGAATGTTGACGTCGGTGATGTACGCGCGCTGCGGCGGATCACACGAGATCTCTAGGACCGTGAGGAACTGTCTGACCTTGTCCGCGAAGCCTGCCGGTATCTGGATGTCCGCGAGTGGCACTTTGGGCGTTTCAGGGACGTTGTCATAGGGCTCTTCCCAGCGCACCTTCAACATCTGGCGGGCGATCGTGTCGACCATGGCCGACAGGCCGTCGGTGATTTCAGGCCCCGGCCCGCACATCCGAGTCAGGAGGTCGGCATTGTCCTTGGCTGGGCTCATGGCCGCGTTGGTGGCCAGCCGGAGCCGCACGTTCGCGGCGCACTCGCAGGCGCACCAGCGGTCGAAGAGATGAGTAAGACCGCCGCTCTTGCACAACTTGACGAGTGTCCAGGTGCCTTGGTTCTCTTCGCGGTGCTTGACCGATACGAGTTCCACGGAGCCGTCGGTGAATGCCACGACGAAGTCTTCGTGCCATTCACAGACGATGAAGTCGATCGCGTCTTGCGTGAGCATGGCGAGACAGTCCCGCGCGGCTACTTCCGCTTGGTAGCGATAGCGGCCCAACGTATCCGAGCCGCTGTCTTCGCCCGGGGCGAGCCTGAAGATCGCGTGCGTCGAACCGTCCGGACCAGTGGCAGTTGCAGGGCGCTCGGCCCTGGTGGCTCCGCCCGACGCGTCGACCATCAACGTCCCCCGCTCCGGCCCCGTATGAGAGCGCGTTCCTTTCCACGTCTGCTCCGCCAGCAGACGTGAAGATCCCCACCCGTATCACACTCCAGGGTCGCCGCGTAACTGTCCGTCGCGTGATCGTGTGGGAGATGTCATTTCGCTCGCCCCAGCGATCAAGAAGCTTGCGCCACGCGGACTTCCTCGGCGCCTACGAAGGGGCGCTGGTGAAGCAGGCTCGACAGAGCGCCCTGGAGGAGCGGGTGAAGGCCGTACTGGCGGACAAGGAAGACGATGGGTAGGCGCGAACCGGTCAGCTCCGGTCCCGGCCGGATC
This sequence comes from Streptomyces sp. NPDC047028, assembly GCF_040644095.1. NCBI lineage: Bacteria > Bacillati > Actinomycetota > Actinomycetes > Kitasatosporales > Streptomycetaceae > Streptomyces > Streptomyces sp. NPDC047028. The sequence goes on along the minus strand of NZ_JBEYVS010000002.1, from coordinate 40,285 downwards.
TTCCGCCACCACCCCCTCCCGATGCTGCGCTCGCACCGCTGCGCCCTGTGGCTGACCCGTCCGCCGACCTGGCCCCGGCGCGCGGCCGGCGACTTCACGGACGACGTGCCGACGAGGTGTAATCCCACGCAATGTCCACGACGCTGACCCTCGACTTGGGATGCCCCCCGGATGTTCAACAGGACCCGTGCTGGACGAGGGTGCGACCACTGAGTCAAGATCGAGTTGAGGGGGAGGGAAAAATTGAACGAGAAGACTTTCACCGAGATGGCGAGCCGGTTCCTGCGCGCATCCCTGGACTCGTGGCGCCAGGGGAACCACGCCTTTGCTGTCCTACACGCTGGTGTCGGATGCGAGCACATACTCAAGGCCTTGCTGTGCCGTCACAACCCCTTGTTGATCGCTGAGAAGGGTGACCAGTCCTTCCGTTTTCACTCTCTTGGCCACGGGGACGCGAACGGCGTCAAGCCTCTCTCTGAGGCAAGGACCATCGGCATACTCGAAGCCTTCAAGACTGCAGCCGTCTTCATGCGCGGCCGTATGCCAGTGGATGAACGGACTTTTCGGCCGTTCGCCGACTCCCGCAACGGCGTCGCGCACTCTGCCTACCTCGATGACATGGCCGTCAGGAAGGTCATCGAGACGGGTGTCCAGGTCGTCGAGTCTGTCCGTGCCGAGCTAGGCCTGGACCCAGCTGGCTTCTGGGGCGAATACACGAACGTCTTCGCAGATCTGAGCCAGGTTGCCTCCGTGCCCGCCCCCGCAGGACCGGACAAGCGACCTCTTCTGGAACCCTTCGCCCAACAACTTGCGTTCGCCGCGCGCGAGCGTGCCCGCTCGGCTGTCTCGGTAGCCCTCAATACAGGCCTTGAAGCCGCCTCCTGGGACGAGGCCACAATGTCCAGCGAGCTCGAAGGGGACGTCACCCGCACTGCGCTGGATGCTGCACTGGTCACTGCACTGCGGATCGAGGGATCCCAAGCCGGGCAAGCCGCCGAGAGGCTGCTCGTAGAGTACGGAGTGCTCCCGCTCCCTGCGTCGCTGTCCTCCCATGAGGACCCTGGCGTCCTGCAGCGGTCCCATACTGCTGTAACGGTCAAGGTCATGATTGCTTCAGGTGTCATCGCTGGACTCGTCGACGTTCAGGGTCGCCACCGCGATATGCCCCTAGTTGACATTCTGATCCACCTCGACCAAAGAGGCTGCCTGATAAGTAGTCGGTCAAGCGGTGACCACGTGTGGTGGCGTGAATGCCCGGCTTGCGGTTACGCCGGCAACGTGTACGGGGACCTCAGCCCCGTACCCTGCCGCTGCGATGCGTGGGCGCAGTCGTGTATCCACCCTGGCGGGGTTGTCGACGTCGGAACGGTCGAGTCTTTCTCCTGCCCCTTCTGCGGCCTCTCCCTGAGCAACCGCGGGGAAATCGTCACGGCGGGCATTGAATCGCGTACCGAAGCCCCGGAAGAAGATTGGTGAGCAAGCGCGACGGCTGGAGCACGAATAGGTCTAAGGGCTTACAGATCATTAACGTGTCGTCTTGATCTTGTTGCTGGGTGTGCTCGTTTGGGCGTGGGCCCGAGCCTGGGCGGCCGATGGGGTCGGCGCGGGCAGAATGACGATGCCGTGTGCCTTGAGCAACCGCCTGTTCTTCAGGAGCGTGCGATGGCGGTGCGGCTGGTAGCGAACAGTACGGCGAGGGGTTCGGCGACCAGGAAGATCCGGCTTGCCTGACCAGCGTGAAAGCCGTGGCTGATGACCGCTCAGGGCGCGTACGATACGGGGCCATCCAGGCGGATGATTCCAAGATCGGACGAACCATGTCAGCGTTGACGGCTCAGCTTGATGACGGCCAGCTTGCCCTGATGACCACTATGGCTGAGCCCTACCTCAAGAAGGGGCAGTGGCCGGTCTGGCACTACGTCGAGGCTCAGCTCGACCGCCAGGGTCTGGATGCTGCGTCGGTTCTTAAGTCGTTGCCGAGCGTGGGGTCTCCGCTCATCGGGCAGCGTTCATACGGACTGGCGTGGTACGACCGGAACCAGCTTGCCGACGATAGCCGCCCAGTTCTTACCGTCGCCGCTGGCCTCCATGCTCCCCAACTTGAGCGCGTCTTCGGCGATCATTTCATCACCATCTTGCAGTACCTGATTAAGCATCAGCAGGCCATGACTCCCTCACCGGACAAGGTAGAGAAGGCATATGTAACGTCGGACGACATCCGAAGGGACTTCTCCGCCGCGACGCCTGAGTTCTTGAGGGCGCTGCCTGGCATCTTCCGCCACGAACCAGTATTGCGGAGCGGCTACTCGACGTGGGGCACCAGCAACGGCTGGCGGTTTGAGCTGAACCGAGAACTCGTCAAGTATCGGAATGTCAGCAACCTCAGCGAATATGTTTCAAAGGTCACTGAAATCCTGCTTGAGGAGCAACTTCTATTTGAGGCAACCAATTCCGTGACTCAATATGCACAGAACATCATCGTAGGCGCGCCGGAGGGCCTGGCGCCAACAGCTTCTCCTACCATCAGATTTCCAGTCTACGTCAACGCTGGACTCATTGAAGAACTGGAGCAGAAGCAGGGTCAGACCGCCTGGAGTCTCGACAAGCTGTTGCAGTTGCTGCGCGAGCTGAACGATTGTTACGCGGAAGATCATGTCTATGCCTGCCACGCACTGGTAAGGGCAGTCATCGACCATGTCCCGCCGATTCTTGGTGCCAACTCCTTTGAGTCAGCAGTCAGTAACTACAAGTGGACCCGGACCGACAAGAAGTACATGACCCGTTTGCTGGAATTCAAGAACCAGGCGGATGATGTACTTCACCGGCGGATCCGCCCTAGCAAGGACGTCATCGCCATGCACGACCTGTTGCCCTTCGGGGCTTACCTAAACGCGCTGCTACGGGAGTGCATCGATAAGCTGTAGTGGCCAGCGCAAAATGGATTGTGGGAAGAGGTGGCATGGCGGTAAAGGCAAAGCTAGAGGGTCATACCTTCGATCTGGATGCCTTGGTGGAACTCTTCCGCGAGGGCGACCCGAGGGTTAGCAAGGAGGAGGGCGGCTACTACCTGAACTCGGCTGAGTTGGGCGGCCTCATGGACAACGGTGGGCGGTTGTTCGAGGCAGCTACTAACCTTCTCCAGCGAGTGACAGGGGTGGCACGTGTCCTGGACAGCAGCTTTCGGCCCGTCAGTCTGCCCGGCATCTTCGTGGAGGATGACGGCACGGGTAACAGGCGGCGTCACCATATTGTGCAGGCTGACACCGCTGTGGTTCGGTCCAAGGCGTACGGCGTAGTTCTGTCGGTGGGTGATGGACAGTCGCCACCATCTCAACCCCCGCCCCCATCACCGCCAGAAGGACCGCCGTACATGCAGTTGGCGTCGAGCAGCGTCGATGTGGCCGAGACTCTGGAAATCCTGGGCAGGTCAAGCGTTTCACTAACCTGGGTTGATCTGTACAAGGTCTATGAGATTGTGCGTGGCAACGTGGGAGGCGATAAGCAACTCAAGGCGACGCAGTGGGTGTCCAGTGGTGATCTGTCTGCGTTTACGGCATCAGCTAATCGACCTGATGTGAGTGGCAGCGAGGCGCGTCATGCAAGAGCTACCGGGACCGGACTTCCGAAACGGACGATGACCCTGGCCGAGGGCGAGGCTTTCGTCCGCAGTCTGGTATTGGCCTGGTGGAACTATCTCGGTGGTCAGCCTTCCGCTTAACCTCGCGCTTTCATGAAGGGGGCCGTCCGGCAGGCGGTCACACAAACAAAGAACGCCTCTGACCAGCGAGAATGAGGTTTGTCTAAAGGGTGTTGCGCAAGGCTCTGAACTGGGCATCTCCGTTGTATGGCCGGGGTGTTGAGGGCTGAGCGGGTGTGGGTGGAGACGTTTTCGGGGCTGCGGGTGACGCAGTTTCGAGTCTGTTGCAGGTGGCGCGGGAGTGGGGCGGTGACGGCACGCTGCGGGGCCGACCGTTGTCGTTGCCGCTGGCCGAGCGGGTTCTCATGGTCGCGGTCTACTACCGGACGAACCTGACGATGCGGCAGCTGGGCCCGCTGTTCGGTGTCTCGTCCTCCCCGGCCCGCCGTGTCATCCAGGGGCTGGGCCCGCTGCTGGCACTCGAGCCTGCCTCCCGCGCGGCCGATGCGGCGGAACGGTTGTGGATCTTGGACGGCACCCTGGTCCCGGTCCGTGACCGGACCGTCGGCTCCTCGTCACGCAACTACCGGTTCTCGACGAACGTGCAGGTCGTCCTCGATGCCCGACACCCGTCCTGTGATCGCTGCCGCCCGCCCGGTGCCGGGTACCACCGCGGACGCCCGTGCCTGGCGGGCCTCCGGGCTAAGCACGTACTGCCAGGGCGTGGCCGTCCTGGGCGACGGCGCCTACCTCAACTGCGGGATGGTCGTGCCGCACCGCAAACGCCCCCGCCGGCCCCTGCTGCCGGGCGAGGAGGACGACAACGCCGCCCACCGCAAGGTGCATGCGCGGGTGGAGCATGTGATCGGCCGGATGAAGAAATACAAGATCCTCCGCGACTGCCGGCAGCACGGCGACGGCCTCCACCACGCTGTCCAGGCCGTCGCCAACATGCACAACCTCGCCCTCGCATCAGGACCACAAGACCGCGATCAAAACCTCTGGCCTGCACAATCACGGCCTTGTGCAACACCCTTTAGAGATCTGGATACGTAATTTCTTTGGGGTGATCCCTCAGGCTCTTCAGCGTCAGCACGCCCTGTTCTACTTTATCGACAAGAAATAGCTCACGAGTCTTGCAACCGGAGCATACGTCCACGGACGCCAGGGGCCAAAGGTCGAGCGGGGCTTTCCTAGGGCCGTTCCCTACGTAGATGTGCTTGGGTCTCAACGGGCGTTGACTGGATTCCTCAATAGGTTCCCAAGCCGGGTGGCTCCCACGGAGACGCTGCTTTACAAGGTTGAAAGAGGCCGTATCGAGGTACTCGCACCGCTCGACCCAATCCCAATGCGTAGTGGCGAGCCAAGATACCGATCTAAGGGTCCGCAGGACGAGGTGTTCAAGTTCATCTGCAGCGTCGCCGATCTCGTGCATTTCACGCACGCCATGAGCATGGGCTGACCCACTATTTCTGAATTCCTTGATACCTCTAAGTAGCAAGTGTGCATCCCCGCGAGCGTCAGGATCTAGGATCGCCCACCCTGGCGCGGCCTGCCAGCCAAGAATCGTCGTCCATGTGCCGAAGGTGGCGCCGGATCGAAATTTCTGCCTCAAAGTCTTGAGGAACTCTTCCCTGTCAGCCTGAGCCAGCTCTGCCAGGGCGATGATCCCGAGTGTTCGCGCGATGCCTTCCCCGAGCTTCAGCAGGGAATCCATTCGCTCCGCCGGATGGGTACTTGGCGCAATACTGCTGATTCGGTACCTTCGGGCCAGTGCTGCCACATGAAATGGGTAGCTCCATTCTGCCCGCGATACTGGATCTTCGAGTGCCTGCGTCAGTCCACCAATCAATAGTGCCTCAGCATCAGCCGCTTGTATGGTCCTGCGCAGTTCTTGAATATTTGAGTCTGTTCCTGAGAATACGTTCGGCAGCAGGTCAGATGTCGCGGCTCGGAGCCTGTGTCGGGCGGACTGCACATTCTCAAGGAGATCATCAAATTCCTCGGCCCCGACAACGTCGACAGGAACCGGCAGCATCATCAGGTCAGCTCCTGCTGGCAACTCCTTCGTAGCTGCTGGGGAATTTAGCCACTCGCAGAGGGCTCTACCGGTCCTTGGATCCTGAGGGTGGAGGACGATCAGGGATGTGACAGCTTGGCCGAAGAGTTGAGGTAGAAGACGCCAGCTTCCCGACCGTCCCACGATGTCACCGCCGGCGCACGGCGTCAGCGCAGTTGTTCCTTCAGGCGGAGAAGGAAGCTCCAGAGCGGAATCAACCACGTGAAGATCTTGAGCTCGCAGACAGCGGAGCTTTTCCTTCAAGTAGGAGCTTGCGTCCTCGAGTGACTCCTCGGTTTCGCTGTTTTGGGGATCAATTCTCTCAGTCACAAGGCGACAGAAATCTTCGAGCGGTGCAAAGGTAGCCTTGAGTCGGGCCGCGAAAAACAGTTCCGGCCTGATCTGATAGCCCGTCTTGGTCTTGGCCTGGTCGATCCATGCGTCCGGAATTTTCGGTTTGATCTCGCGCGCGAGATAGTCATCGACATCCGCGCCCAGGGGAATCCTCTTGTACTCACGCAACTTCGCGTCTGCCTCTACCAGCCCCCTCACTCGCTGAATTTCGCCTCTTGGGTCTCGTACACCAATCGCGTCACGCACTGCTTTGGCGCACGGTCCTCCTGTGGGCCAACTCAGGCCAGCCGCCGCCACGACCCTCTTCATCGCCGTCAGCGCCTGCGCCTGCGTGTCCCAGGATGAGCCCCGCAGTTTCCTCACGGCCGCCACGAACTGCTCACTCTTTTCAAGCCTCTGTACCGGCTTCGCCGCTGCCAGCGCTGCAAGTGTTTCGTCGTTGGCCTCAAAGCGGAACTTCAATGGCTGTTCTACCGTGATCTGCTGGTACCCGAAGTATTCGTTGGGGAGGACCTTCACCTTGGCATGACGTGGGTTCTTGGGGTCTTGCGAAATCTGCAGCGCCTGTTCGTAAAGCTCAGCGATCGCACGGACGTGCTCGTTGCCTACTTCCCGACGCTTATCCCCCAGGGACTTGCGCATCTTCTGCCACTCGTCACGCGCATCCAGCAAGACCACTCGGCCGTTACGGTCAGATGTCTTGCGATTCGTGAGAATCCAGAGGTATGTAAAAATGCCAGTGTTGTAAAACAACTGCTCGGGAAGGGCGATGATTCCTTCTAGCCAGTCGTTTTCTAGTATCCATCGCCGGATTTCAGATTCGCCCGATCCGGCCGCACCATTTGACAGAGGTGATCCGTTGAAGATAATCGCGACACGGGAACCCCCCTCTCCGTTCGCGTCTACCGGCTTCATTTTGGAGATCATGTGCTGAAGAAATAGAAGCGAGCCGTCGTTGATACGCGGCAGTCCGGCGCCGAAGCGGCCGGACGCGCCGAGGTCCTGGTGCTCCCGCTCAACCTCTGCCTTTGCTTTTTTCCATTCTATGCCGTATGGAGGATTAGCAAGGAGGTAGTCGAACTTTCGCAGCGCATGCCCGTCATCGGTTAGGGAATTGCCGAACGCAATATTACCTGGACTCTTTCCCTTGATCAAGAAATCCGACTGGCAGAGAGCCCACGACTCTGGGTTTAGCTCCTGCCCGTACACGTCGACGGTCGCATCTGGATTCAGCGCCTTAATGTGATCCTCGGCGGCGCTAAGCATTCCGCCCGTGCCACATGCCGGGTCCATGACGGTGCGGATAGCGCCTGGAGCAGTGACGATATCGCTATCCGGGGGAACCAAAAGAGTGACTGTCAGCCTGATGACGTCACGTGGGGTGAAATGCTCACCGGCCGTCTCATTAGAATGCTCAGCGAACCGGCGAATGAGCTCCTCGAATACAGGGCTCATTCTGTGGTCGGGAACAACATCAGGGCGCAGATCGAGATCGGCAAATTTACCGGTCACATGTTGGAGCAGTCCAGCGCCGTCCAGCCGTCGGGTCTGCCCGTCGAAATCAAAGCGATCCAGAATCTCGCGAGCTTCGTCCGAGAACGCTCTGACGTAGATTTGAAGATTTTTCGCCGTGTTCGCCGGATCTGAGGCGATTCCCCTCAGCGTCAGGTGACTCGTGTTGTAGAAGACGTGTCCAGAGGCACGCTGAAGGAGACCCTTCGGCGCGATCTCGCTGTCCTCATACTGGTCAGCGAGATCCGCAACTTTGTCGCGCGTTGGCTCTAGTACGCACTCCAGTCGGCGCAACACAGTAAACGGCAGGATCACCTTCCCGTAATCGGATTGCTTGTAGTCACCGCGCAAAAGGTCAGCGACGGACCAGACCAAACCAGTTAGGTGCTGCACGCCGTCGTTCACTGAAGCCCCCGAACAGATAGCCAATGTTCAAGGAGAATCGTCCCATGGGCGAGCAGTGCGAGGGGCAAGAACTGCCAACAAGCCGCTCATGGGGCACTGTGCCCAGCCTCAGTTCGGAGAAGCAGCGCTCCGATCCCTCGCTCCTACGCACCGAGTCAAGGTCCTCATGCTTCACGGGGCGTCCGTACGGTTGAGACCCACAATTCACCGATGCGGAAGCCGCCGTCACTCAGCCACTCGACGACGACCCGGTCGCGGGCCGCGTTTACCTCCTCCAACAGGACCTCACGGGCGCCGTCCGGCAGCATCTTCTTGTGCCGGCGCTTCAGTTCCTTCGGCGCGAGCGGGTTCGCGTCCATGCTCCGCTTGAGGTGTCCGAGCAGGACGCGGTCCTTTGTCCTGCTGCGTCGGCATCCGCTTCAGGTTCAGCTCCTGGACGAGCGCTGTGTTGATGCCGAGCTCAGCCTGCCGCAGGTAGAAGCCCTTCAGACAGGTGGCCGCCCCGCGCAGAGCGTCGTTCTGGTAGGGGCGCTTACCCACCCGCCACGGGGCTCCGTAGGGCATCGGGATCTTCGCCCCGACGGCCCCCATGTACCGCTTGAGATCGCGGAAGACCACGCTCTCGGGCGTTAGCCCCTCATGCCACCGCAGATGATCGACGAGCAGGTATGCATACGTCCTGTCCGAACCCGTGCCCGCGTACTTCGACAGGTACCAGTCGGCCCCGGAATGCAGCCCGCTCGCCGAGTCGAAGACGGTGTACGAGCAGCGGCCGTCCCGGTGCCGCACCTTCTCCACCCGGAGCTGACCGAGTGCCAGTCTCTGTGCCACGTGACCTCCATGCCGACTGAGCTGACATCGCCAACATCGCGACGCCGGTCGGCAAACGAGGTCGGGATGTCCCCAGTCACAGCCCAAGGCGGACGTCACGAACAGCGCTCTTGTAGGCAGGAAAACACGGAGAGACAAAGGAGTGGTGGCACTGGGAAGAAGGGTGTGTCACCGCCGCCTGGAAAGCCACTGCGCGAGCCTGAGACGGCGCTGCCCCGTTCAAGCCTGTGGTAACCCCATGGCTGCATCGCTCTCGTGCAACCGGCCGCTCAGGTCTGCGCGAAGCGAGGTCATCTGGCCACGTTCAGAGCACGGCCTAACTTCGTCGCGGCTGCTCAGGCCAGCCGCGGGACAACCGGTAGCACTTGCGCGAGCACCATCGCCGAGTCCAGCCGTCCTTGCGGCGGTCAATGGGTTTCTGGCACTGGCCGCACGACACCGGCCCAAAGAAGATGGATGGGTCAGTACCCCCAGACGACCATGTTCGGCAACGGCGGCTGCACCAGCGGCGAGGGGGATCGGCTAGCGACTTCGCTTCTATCGGGATGCCGCAGAACACGCATGTCCTGGAAGGCAAGGGAAGCCCGTCCCTCTCGATCAGCAGGTCCCAGCGGGAGACCTGCAGTTCGCATGTCTCCGAGCAGGTGCGCTTGGCGATTTGAGGGGCCAGCGGCATGGGGCCTTCGCAAGCGGCGCAATCGCGGAATGGCTGCTGGTCAGCCGCGTCCTCTTCGCGGGAACGACGTTCGATGTAGGCCACTCTGCGGCAGGCAGAGGAACAGAGCCGGTGACGTTGACCGAACTGGATCTTCATCGGCTGCCGGCAGATTCGGCAGGGTTCCATGACTGGATGCTTCTGGGGGACGCGGCATCGAGTCGAGCAGTAAACGGGCATGACGCCGAACGTGCGGGTGACCGCGAAGTCGGAGCCGCATCTCTTGCACTTGACGGTGTCAAGCGTCTTCCGTAGCTGTTCGGGGTCACGGCCGGTGACGGCGGCGATCCGTGCCCAAGTTGGACGGCCCTGATACCTGGGCGGTCCTGCGAGGAAGCGCCGCAGGTAGGCGGGCGGAAGGAAGTTGGCGCGGGCAAGGCGGGCGACGAAGGGGTAGCAGCCTTCACCGGCAATCGGCCGGACCTGGAAGGGAAGCTTGGTGATCGGCTCGCTGTCCACGGTGGGGTGGGTCACTTGTCCGCTTCCGAGAGGCCGCCGGGGTGCCTGCGACGGGAGGCGATGTCCAGGTCGACTGCCAAAAGGCCGGACTTGGTGATCTTCTCGGCGCCGGTGAGGATGGCATCCACGGCAGCTCCGCGGACCTGATGGGAAAGGGTGCCGATCATGCCGCCCGTTCGGGTGTGCAGGAAGCGGTCCAAGCGAGACAGGGTGCCACGTGTGTGCTGGTGCAGCAGGAGGTTCGCCTCCATCTGCGCGACCAAGCCCTTCCACTCCTTGTTGTAGGGGAAGGGGTGGGTGGCCACCGAGGTGAAGCGGGCGGCGATCTGGTCGCCGCGGGTGCCGGACAACAGGCCGCTGCCCTCGATGTCGATGCCGGCATAGGCAAACGTCGCGGGGATGCGCTCGGAGAAGTACTTGAGTGTGTCGGACGCCTCGGCTCCCGTGCGGGTGTGCAGGGAGATGTTGTGGATCTCATCGACCAGGACGAGACCGGTGCGGGCCTTAATGCAGACGCCGACCACGGCTTCGGTGAGGTCGGTGATGTTGAAGCTTCTCAGGACCGGGAGACCGAGGAAACGGGCGAACTCCGCGGCGATCATGCGGGGTGTCGCGGCGGGTGGGACGGTGATGTAGATGACCGGTACGCGCTCGTCCTGGTCAGGGTGCCGGCGACGGTCCTGCAACTCGTGCGCCAGCCCGAGCTGGGTCAGGGCGATCGTTTTGCCGGTGTTGGCCGGGCCGGTGACGATGAGGCCCCGGCGCGCGCTGATGGCGCCGCGGTTGAGGATGACCAGGCGGCGTCCGCAGGTGACGGTGTGCCGGACGGTTGAGGTAGCGACCACTTGCAGGCGGGCATGGTGGTCGAGCCGGTCCTCGTCATACTGGTATGTGTCCTCTTTGGTCAGGGCGTCGTACTCGTCTTGCGTCACCATGGCCATCGGCTCGTTGATCGCCCCCGCGATGAACTCGCGCCAGCCGGGGAGGGCTGTCAGGTAGCGGCCGAAATCGTCTTCCGGCTGGTCTGCCAGCGGCGTGCTCACGAACGTCTCCAGGGGTCCTCAAGCGGGTCGAAGATGCCCAGCGGGATCACTTCGGCCATCGTTTCCTCGTCCTCCGCCGGCGGCTCCAGCGAGGGTTGCGTCTCCGGTCGCGGCGGAGGCATGGCTGCTGCCGGTGTAGTGGCCTTGGTCCGGGCCGTGACACGACGGTCCGCCTTGGACCGTTTGGCCTTCCGGTTGTTTGCCGCCGGCTGTTCAGGGCCGGCGTGGGCGCGGGTCAGTAGGGCGGAGACGGCCTCGGCGAGTTCTTCCTCCGTGGTCTTGGGCAACTGGTGGCTGACGTGGTCCCAGGCGAGGTCACCGAAGGGAACGGGCGCGCGGTTCAAGTACTTCCAGGTTGCCTGGATCCACTCGCCTTCGCCGCGGTGGTTGCGTACCCAGACGCGGGAGACGTCGTAGGGGTCACGGTGGACTTCCCAGAGCCCACGCTTGGCGGTGACCCCTGAGTCGCGCCGTCGCATCGGCCCCAGCTCGGGGGCATCGTAGGTGCGGTTGTTGATCCGAATTCCGTAGGAGTTGACGGCCCGCCAGGCCGCTGGGAGGAGTTCGACGTAGTCCTGGCCGCTGAGAGCGACCGGGACGTAACCGCAGGCCTCGACCAGCGCGGCGTACTTCTGGTTCGGCGTGAACAGCCGGCCCGGATGGTCGGGATCTCGCAGCCCCTCGTGAGGGCGGTTCTGCCAGTGGGCGACGATCCACTCGTCCAGTAGTTCCTGCAGTTCGGGCAGAGCCCACAGGTTCTCGCGCTCCGGGTGACGGCCACGGTGGTCGGTGTTGCGGCCGGTGTAGCCGGGGAGGAACTGGGCGAACATCGTGGCGACGGAGCCGAGCATCTTCTCGATGTGGCCCTTTTCGAAGGGCGAGCCCTTGTGCGTGGGCTGGAAGTCGATCTCCAGGAACCGGCAGGAGGCTCGGAAGTTGCGCGAGACGAACACCTTGCCGTGATCGCAGACGATCATCTCCGGGACGATCACCGGCTTGGCTGCAGCGTGCTCCAGACGCTCATCGAGGGTCAGCATCCGGGCATGCGGCAGCACAGAGCGGGACATCTTCAGCGCGTCGACCCAGCTTGGTCTCATCAGCTCCGGGGTGACCGTGCGGGCCAGCAGCACGCTGGCGTCGACGGACTTCGTCGTGGGCCTGAGCACCGCCGCGGCCAGTGTCCTGGTGGCGACGTCGATCATGCCGGTGAGTTCGACCTTGCCGACCACTCCGTTGTCGAGGCGGACCATGACGTCCAACGGTGTGGAGTCGATCTGCATGACTTCACCCGGAGCCGACACTGTCAACTCACCGAACGGGGCCGCGGCCCCATGGGCCTTCGACCTGCGTGTGACGGCCGACCCGGTCGCATGTGTGCCTGCCGTCAGCTTCGCCACCAGTCGGTAGAGAGTCCGTCGCGAGGGCAGCTCGGCCAGGTTCCCGCCATTCTCCCGAATGATCTCCCCGGTCCTCCAGATCAGGTAGGCCCCGTTGCGTGTCGAGGTCTCGACGCCCTCCTTGATCGCCTGCCGCATCGCCTCGACGATGGCGTCGGGCACGTCACCGAACTCCTTGCGCTTGCGGACCGAGCGGTGATCGACCAGCCGAGCCAGGCCGACCAGGCCTTCCTCCGTGTAACGGCGTCGCCGGAGGCCCACCGCTCCGGTCTTGATCTCATGGCCGAGGGCGGCGAGTTCAGCCGCCTTGGCCTTCTGGCGCGAGGTCACCGATGTGCCCGGTCCGTAGCCCGGTCGCGGTGGTGTACCCGGTTCGGTGCCTGGCGGCAGCCCGTGCAGAACCTCAAGGACGTGTCCTTCCCACCACAGTGCTCGCTTCATCACCTCGGGTGCGAAGGTCTCCAACAGACCGGACTGGGGCAGAGGCATGCGTTCGGGCTGGAACAGGATCTCGAAGTCCGCGGTTTCGAACAGGTCGATCAGAGCGACAACGCGGTGCGGTGCCTCGGCGTCCTCCAGCACCGCCGCCCGTGCGGTGACCTCGAGAACACTCCTCACCTGGCCCTCGAACCGGACCCTCTGGCCGACCACCAAGGCCGGCGGCCGCTTCAAGCTGCCCATCGGATTCCCTCCGTCCAGACGAGACTGTCGCTCTCCATCAGTCCTCCCGCGAGATCGGTCCTCAGAGCGCCGGACCACAACAGATGGAACAGCACCGGCAGAACCTGCAACCGGTCTCCGACCAGCCCAGCGCCCTCCCATAGCCCCATCGGTTCGCGGAAGACCTCCAAGAGGCCATTCCTCACCGCCACCGGTCGGCCGCAGCGGGCCCGCCGATATCGGGACAGCCAGCGGATGTTCGCCATGAACACCGGCTCGGGCCGCCCGACCCGCTCGAACTCCCATCCCACGGCCCTGCAGGCATGCTCGGTCGCCTCGAACGCCTCTCGCGTCGCCCCGTCCATCTCGTCCGCAGCACGGACGTCAACGAGACGGGCACGTCCGTCGGACAGCCGGACGAAGTAGTCAGGGGCATGCCGGCGCTTGCGTGTGCCGTCGCGCCAGTGCAGCCAGAACGGCTGCGAGGCGATCGCGACCACCTGCGGATCACGGTCCAGCAAGATCAGCCGGTCCCGCTCCAGCCACGACTCGTAGCCCACGTGATCCCGCAGCGTCGCCGAGTAGTACCAGCCGGCGAACCCGTGACCGCCTTTGTGCCAGCTGAACTCCCGCACCGGGTCCACAGCCTCGAACGGCGTATCCCAGCTAGACCCAAGCGATCGACGTACGAGCGCCCCATTGACGGAAAAGGCCAGGTCAAAGGACGTGAGGGCAGCCTCTTCGAACACGCCAAGAGGTGCCCCCACCACGTCCCCCGCTTACCTGTACGCCGAATGATCAACCTGCGGTGGCACAAACTAGCGTTGATCATCCTTCACTGGCAATCGATCAACGATCACTGTCACAGGTCAACCGCGAAACGGGCCAGGACCTGCACATTGGCCTTGGTCCGCCGACCGCGGGCACCGCTAGCGTCGCGTCCATGCGCATCCGAATCGTCGACGCCTTCACCGACCGCCCGTTCGCCGGCAACCCGGCCGGGGTCCTCCTCCTGGACGACGCCTTCCCCGACGACGACTGGCTGCAGAACGTCGCCATGGAGGTCAACCACGCCGAGACGGCGTTCGCCCACCGACTGCCCGGCGGAGGCGAGGCGGACTGGGCGCTGCGCTGGTTCACACCGGTCACCGAGGTCGACATGTGCGGGCACGCCACACTCGCCGCGGCGCACGTGCTGCACACCACCGGGGCTCACGAGGGTCCGGTGCGGTTCGCCACGCGCAGCGGCGTGCTCACCTCCACGCCCGGCACCGACGGCCGGCTCACCCTTGATTTCCCGACCGCCCCGCTCACCCCGGTCGAGGCGCCGGCCGGCGTCGCGGACGCGCTGGGCGCGGAGCCGGTCGCCGCGTTCGACACCGGGCCGCACGTCGGTGACCTGCTGATCGAACTGGCCGACGAGAAGACCGTGCTGGGCCTCTCCCCCGACCACAAGGCGCTGGCCGCCTACTCCTCGCGCGGCATCATCGCGACCGCCCGGGCCGAGGACCCGTCCCGGGGGTACGACTTCGTCTCCCGATGCTTCTTCCCGAACGTCGGCATCGACGAGGACCCGGTCACCGGCAGCGCCCACACGGCCCTGGCCCCGCACTGGGCGGGCCGCCTGGGCCGCGACGACCTCACCGGCCTGCAGGCCTCCCGCCGCACCGGGCTGGTCCGCACCGGCCTGCGCGGCAACCGCACGCTCCTCACCGGGTACGCGGTCACGGTGCTCGACGGCGAACTGCGCGCCTGACCGCGCTCACCGGGCGGCGGACCTGCCGGTCCGCCGCTCAGGCCGTCGGCAGCCAGCCCACCTTGCCGGCCAGCAGGGCGTAGCCGACGAACGCGCCGATGTCGAGGAGTGAGTGCGCGACGACGAGCGGGCCGACGCGGCCCCAGCGGCGGTACAGGTACACGAAGACCACGCCCATCACCATGTTGCCGACGAAGCCGCCGATGCCCTGGTAGAGGTGGTACGACCCGCGCAGGACCGCGCTGGCCACGAGCGCGGTTCCCGGCGTCCAGCCCAACTGGCCGAGCCTGCGCAGCAGATAGCCGACGACGATGACCTCTTCGAGTACGGCGTTCTGCACGGCGCTCAGGATCAGCACCGGGTACTTCCACCACACGCCGGGCAGTGCCTCGGGCACCACGGTGAGGTTGAAGCCGAGGCCGCGAGCAGCCAGGTAGAAGGCGATGCCGGTGCTGCCGATCACGGCGGCGACGCAGGCTCCGCGGGCCAGGTCGGGCCGGGGACGGGTGCGGTCGAAGCCGAGGGTGCGGAGGCTGCCGCCCTCGCGCAGCAGGAAGTGGGCGACGAGGGCGACGGGGATCAGTGCGGTGGCGATGCCGAAGAGCTGCCACGCCAGGTCGAGCCAGGGGCGGCCGGGCGCGGCCGAGGCGTTGAGGGTGGCCGCCTGGTCCTTGAGGCCGCCGGGCTTGGTGACCGAGCCGATGAAGCTGATCAGCGCCGACACCCCGCTCGCCCCGAGCGAGAGCCCGAGCACGAGCAACGTCTCGTCCCGCAGCACCCGCCGCGGCGGGCTCTCCACCAGCGCCGACTCGCCCACCTGCACCACAACCTCCCGCCGACCCGCCCGACCTTGCCCGCAAGGATCCCAGAACAAGCCCCGTGACGAACGCACCGGGTACGGAGACGGGGCCCAGCGGCGTACCGTCACGGGCCCCGGCGGCACAGCGCCGCAACCACCACCTCAGCCCGACCGTCCCTCGGTCCCCTGTGGCCCGCCGCGACGGCGCTCACCCCCCGCGGTGCGGGCCGGCGGTCTCCACGGCGTCCGGCTGCCCCGTCCGCCGGTACGGCTCCGCGCCCGGAGGGCGGCAGTCGGGCCACGACGCCGGGCACCGGGCGTCGGTCCCGGCCTGCGGTGTCTCAACCCAGGGGTGCCGGCTCCGGGAGTCCCACGGGCCACGTGTGGACCGGCTCCCCCGTGTGCATCAGCTGGGCGTACCTACGGGTCGTGGCGGCCAGGGCGGCGTCCCGGCCGAGGCCCTGTTCCAGGGCGCGGTGGAACGTGGCGGCCTGCCAGGACGCTCCGTTGGCCCGGCGGCGGCACCGCTCCTCGATGACGCCCAGGTAGAGGTCCCGGTCGGCGGCCTCGATCCCCCACGCGTCGAGCCCGGCGGACGCCAGCGGCAGCAGCTCGTCGCGGACCAGGGTCACCGCGTCGACCTCGGCCGTACCGCCGTGGCGTCCTCGCCGGGGCCAGACGAAGCGGGCGTCGATGCCGTACCGGCACGCCGCGTCGAAGTTGGCCTCGGCCGCCTGGAACGGCAGCCGGGTCCACACCGGGCGCGACTCCTCGGCGAGGGCGCGGACCAGGCCGTAGTAGAAGGCCGCGTTGGCGATGACGTCGGTGATGGTAGGCCCGGCCGGCAGCACCCGGTTCTCCACCCTGAGGTGCGGCACGCCGTCCGCGATGCCGTACACGGGCCGGTTCCACCGGTACACCGTGCCGTTGTGCAGGACGAGTTCGGCGAGCGAGGGGATGCCGCCGGCGTTGAGGACGTCCAGCGGATCCTCGTCGTCGCAGATGGGCAGCAGGGCGGGGAAGAAGCGCAGGTTCTCCTCGAACAGGTCGTACGCGGAGGTGATCCACCGCTCCCCGAACCAGGTCCGCGGCCGTACACCCTGCGCCTGGAGTTCCGGCGCCCGCGTGTCGGTGGACTGCAGGAACAGGGGCGGCCGCGACTCGCGCCACAGTTCGCGCCCGAACAGGAACGGCGAGTTGGCGCCGACGGCGATCTGCGCGGCACAGGCCACCTGCGCCGCGTTCCACACGTCGGCGAACCGGCCGGGGGTGACCTGGAGATGCAGTTGCACGGACGTACAGGCGGCCTCGGGGACGATCGACTTCGAGGTGCAGGTGAGGTGCTCCACGCCCTCGATGTCGAGCAGGAACTCCTCTCCGCGGGCGGCCACGATCTGGTCGTTGAGCAGGGTGTAGCGGTCGACCTCGGACAGGTTGGAGGAGACCAGGTCGTCCCGGTCCAGAGTGGGCAGAATGCCGATCATGACGATGCCGGCGTCCACCTCCCCGGCCTTCCGGTCGGCGTAGGCGAGCGCGGTGCGCATCTCCTCGGCGAGCCGGTCGAATACCCGGCCGCCCAGCGGGTGGGGGGCGATGTTGACTTCGAGGTTGAACATGGCGAGTTCTGTCTGGAAATCCCGGCTCGCGATGCGCTCCAGTACCTCGCCGTTCAACATTTTCGGCATGCCGTCGAGACCGGCGAGATTCAATTCGATCTCGACTCCCATGAGGTTCCTCGGGCGGTCGAACCGCTTCTCGACCAGCAGGCGCTCAAGCCCCGTCAGGCACTTACGGAGCTTTTCGCGGTACCGCCCGCGATCGGACAGGTCGAACTCGCCTGCCACGACCTTCTCGCCCATCGACGTGTCCCTCCTCGGCTGGGCGAGCCGCTTGTCCGGCCGCCGGGGTCCCGGGTCCGGTGGGATGATGCCCAGCGAATGCGATCGATAACGTCCCGCGCGGACCCGGTGCCCGCTAGTCTGTCGGAATGTGCCGCGGGGCACATTCACGAGGCATGATGCATCACGCATCTTCGGGTGCCCCGTGGGTCTCGTGAAAAACGCCGACGACATTCGGCCGACCGCGGCGGCAGCATATTCCGAGGTCAACCGTGCGGCGTGGGTCGGGAAATCGGGACGAGGAACGCGAATCGGCGACCGAATAGACCCTTGCCGGGTGCACGGGAATCCGGTAGACGAAACAGGGCCTGAACACGTGTCGTATAAACTTCGGAAGGCAGAAAGGTTGGCGCCCCCGGTCCTGGCCGTGCCGCGTTCCCGCCGTCGGACGACGGACGGCGGGCCCCCCGACGCACCCTCGTTCTCCGACCGGGCCCCGCCTCTCTGACCTCCCCGTGAGCTGACAGCGCCGTCCGCCCCACCCTCCTCGCGCCGCCGCGCCTGTCGAACGAGAGGCGACCCACCATGCCGCTGCACGTGCCCCCTGCTCCCGCGCCCGCACTGCGCTCCGTCCGTACGGCCCTCGGTTCCCCCACCGCGGTCCGTGAGGCCCGAACTCCCTCCCTGCGCGCAGCCCAGGGACCCGTGACACCCGAACTCCCGTTGCCCGTGCACGTGCTGGACCGGATCACCGCACAGGGTCTGTCCGCGACCCGGCTGGCCGGCTGGCGCTTCCTGATCCGCTGCGGCGACCGTGCCGTGGCCGCGGCGGAGACCATGCTGACGCCCGACGGCTGGGCGTTCTCCCACTTCTTCGAGGGCCCGTACCTGGCGTCGACCGAGCGCGCCCTCCAGCAGGCCGAGTCGCTGCCGCTGCCGTACCAGCCGCGGCTGCTGTCGGTGCCCGGCCTGTACATGCTCACCCTCTGGCTGCACGGTGACATCACCGCGGACGCCGCCGAGGGCCATCCGGCCGCCACCGACCTGCTCGTCCCGCTCGCCCCCGCGCCGCCCGGCATCTTCGCCCACCGCCCGCACCACGTCGCCGAGTTGCTGCCGGTGCTCACGCTCCGCGCCACTCCCGCCCCTCTCCTCGGTTCGCCGGCCTGACCCCGACCGTCCGGACGACGCGTGTACCCCGCCTCCCGGGAGGGATGCGGGGTACACGTGCGCCGGGCCCGGGTGGACTAGCCCTTTCCGGTCACCCCGAACCACCCAAAGGGACAGTGCAGTTGTACTGAACCGTCCGCGCGGGTGACGCGTCATGAACCTGTGAGGAGCGGTGCTGCGAAATCCCTGCGGAATGACGCCCTGAGGGCAACACTGGGTTCCGACCGACTTATCACAACGGGGGACGGACATGACCACGACAGAGCGAGAGATCCCACCCATGTGCCAGCACCAGCCGCCGTGCCCGCCAGCCGAATCCGCCGACCGGGAGTCCGCCCGTCTCGTGGCGCACCACCCGGAGCAGGGCTGGAGTCTGCTGTGCAACGGCGTCCTGCTCTTCGAGGACACCGGCGAGCTTCTGCCCGACGGCCAGGTCATCGCTCCGCACCGGCTCGGCGCGGAGCACGTGATGACGGCGGCCTGAGCGCGCCCCGGGCGGTCCGCCGCTCCGCCCGGTGATCCGAAGGGGCCGGCCGCACCGCCATCGGTGCGCACCGGCCCCGACGAATGTCCGAGAGCGGCTACGCCTCGTGACCGTCCGCTGTCGCAGCGCCGCCGACTGGATCCGTCGACTGGTCGGATCCGGCGCGCGGGAGTGGGATGGAGGGGGGAACGGGAGACAGGCCCCGCGGCAGCCCGTCCGCGGGAGGAGCCCGTGGACCGCGCGAGGAACGGGTGGTGTCATGTCCGGTTACGGCACCTCGCCGACCGCCCGGGTGGTGGTCGGTGTCAGCGGCTCCCTCGGCAGCGTCACGGCCCTGCGCCGCGCCACCGCGCTGGCCCGCCGACTGGGAGCCGAGCTGTGGCCGGTGCTGGCCTGGGAACCGCCGGGCGGAGAGGCGGCCACGCGTCGCACCGCCACCTCCGGACTGCTGACCGAGGACTGGCAGCGGCTCGCCAAACAGCGGCTGGCCTCGGTCCTCGACGAGATCTTCGGCGAGGACGGCCCGGGCGTGACGGCGCACCCCGTCGTCGTCCGCGGCCTGCCGGGTCCCGCACTGGTGGCGACGGCCGACCGGGACACCGACCTGCTGGTCGTGGGCGCCGGCCGGCGCGGTCTGCGGCGCGCCTTCTCCGGCCGGGTGTCGCGGCACTGCCTGGCGCACGCCGTCTGCCCGGTCCTCGCGGTACCGCCGTCCCCGCTGGCGTCGGCCCTGATGGCCGTCCACCGGCGCAACGCCTGGCACCGGCGGATGGACACCCGGGAGCTGTGACGCCATCGCCGTTCTCGCCGTGCGGGTCCACCCGGCGGCCGCGTCAGGCGTGTACGCGGTGTCCAGGCCTGAGCGCGGCGGCCGCGCCGACGATGACACTCGGTGTCTGCGGCCAGCGCCCGGGCTCAGGCGCCCGCCGGGCCGTCGTACGCGCCGGAATCGGCGCCCCGACCTTCGCCTTTGATGCGCCGCTCCTCGTGCGGGGGCATTCTTAACGCAGGATTGACGCCCACCGGGCCCCCGATCCATGGGCCCGCGCATCACTCTCTGCTTACGCTGGTGCCGCCGTCCGTGTGATGGCCGGAAAGAGCTGAGCCACACACCAGGAGCACGCCGATGGCCACGACCGAGCACCCTCCCAGCCGCATGCGCGCCTGGATGCTGGAGGGGCTGTCCGACATGGGCAGGAACGGCGGCCACACGGGCCCCCACACCGAGCCGGAGCCGCCGCACCAGGGCCAGCGCTGGTGGCGCGTGATGTGCCTGACGGGTGTCGACTACTTCTCGACCCTCGGCTACCAGCCCGGCATCGCGGCCCTGGCGGCCGGTCTGCTGTCACCGGTGGCGACCATCGTGCTGGTGATCGTCACCCTGGCCGGTGCCCTGCCGGTCTACCGCCGGGTGGCGGAGGAGAGCCCGCACGGCGAGGGGTCCATCGCGATGCTGGAGCGGCTGCTGTCGTTCTGGCAGGGCAAACTGTTCGTCCTCACCCTGCTGGGCTTCGCGGCCACCGACTTCCTGATCACCATCACCCTGTCGGCCGCCGACGCCTCCACCCACCTGGTGGAGAACCCGCATCTGACGGACCTCCTCCAGGGCAAACAGTTGCTGATCACCCTGTTCCTGGTGGCGCTGCTCGGCGCGGTGTTCCTCAAGGGCTTCCTGGAGGCTGTCGGCGTCGCGGTCGCCCTGGTCGGCGTCTACCTCGCGCTCAACGTCGTCGTCGTGCTCGACGGGCTGTGGCACGTGCTCACCGCCGGGCACGTCGTCACCGACTGGACGAGCGCGCTCACCACGGAACACGGCAACGTGTTCGTGATGGTCGGCGTGGCCCTGATCGTCTTCCCGAAACTCGCCCTCGGCCTGTCGGGCTTCGAGACCGGCGTCGCCGTCATGCCGCACGTGCGGGGCGACGAGGGCGACACCGAGGAGCGTCCCGCGGGCCGGATCCGGGACACCAAGAAGCTGCTGACCACCGCCGCCCTGATCATGAGCTGTTTCCTGATCGCCACCAGCTTCATCACCACGCTGCTGATTCCGGAGAACGAGTTCAAGCCGGGCGGCAAGGCCAACGGCCGGGCCCTCGCCTACATGGCGCACCAGTACCTCGGCAGCGCCTTCGGCACGGTCTACGACATCTCCACCATCGCCATCCTGTGGTTCGCCGGCGCCTCCGCCATGGCCGGGCTGCTCAACCTCATGCCGCGCTATCTGCCCCGCTACGGCATGGCACCGCACTGGGCGCGGGCGGTGCGCCCGATGGTCATCGTCTTCACGCTGGTCGCCTTCCTGGTGACCTGGATCTTCGACGCCAACGTCGACAAGCAGGGCGGCGCCTACGCCACCGGTGTGCTGGTGCTGATCAGCTCGGCGGCGATCGCGGTGACCATCGCCTCCCGCAAGGCGCGGCAGCGGGGCTGGACCATCGGATTCGGGGTCATCTCGGCGGTGTTCCTCTACACCACCGTCGTGAACGTCATCGAACGCCCGGACGGTGTGAAGATCGGTGCCTGCTTCATCGCGGGCATCATCCTGGTCTCCCTGTTGTCCCGGCTGGCCCGCGCCTTCGAGCTGCGGGTGACGAGCGTGGCGATGGACCCGATGGCGGAACGTTTCGTCCGCGACATGGCCAGCCGCCGGATGCGGTTCATCGCCAACGACCCCGGCCACCGCGACAAGGCCGAGTACCGCGACAAGATCGAGCAGATCCGGGCCGACAACGACATGCCCGAGCAGGACGACTTCGTCTTCGTCGAGGTCACGGTCACCGACCCCTCAGAGTTCGAGGCGTGCCTGACCGTGCGCGGCGAGGTGCTGCACGGGCGCTACCGCATCCTGGCCGTGGAGTCCGCGTCCATCCCCAACGCCCTCGCCGCGCTCCTGCTGCACGTCCGGGACCTCACCGGCTGCACCCCGCACATCTATTTCGAGTGGACCGAAGGCAACCCCTTCCGGAACTTCCTGCGCTTCTTCCTGTTCGGCCAGGGCGAGGTCGCCCCGGTCACCCGCGAGGTACTGCGCGAGGCGGAGCCGGACCGGGAGAGGCGGCCGCGGGTACACACCGGCTGAGTCGGTCCGACATCTTTCGATCACCCCGGTCCGCGGGTGCCGCCCCGGCCGCCTATCGTGTCCGGCATGCAGTCCTACACCATCGGTCAGGCCGCGCGGCTGCTCGGCGTCAGCCCGGACACCGCCCGCCGCTGGGCCGACGCCGGCCGGGTGACCACGCATCGCGACGAGTCGGGGCGGCGCCTCATCGGCGGCGGCGACCTCGCCGCCTTCTCGGTCGAACTGGCCAAGGCGGCCGGCACCGAGGAGGACGCCCCCTACACCTCCGCCCGCAACGCCTTCCCCGGCATCGTCACCGCGATCAAACTCGGCGACGTCGCCGCCCAGGTGGAGATCCAGGCGGGCCCGCACCGGCTGGTCTCCCTGCTGACCCGCGAGGCCGTCGAGGAACTCGGCCTGGAGGTCGGCATGGAGGCCACCGCCCGCGTGAAGTCGACGAACGTACATATCGACCGGGTCTGAGCACCTCCCTCACCACCTTCGGCCCGACGCCGTACAAACGCACATACGAGCCCACCCCCGTCAGCACATCGCTCATGCAATAGGACAGCAGACTTCTGGCTGGCAGATGCGGCAGTATCATCGGCACATGGCCGGCACCCGGCCGTGGCAGGGCGCGACGCAGTTTCCCTACATGCCGAGGAGTACCTCCGTGACGACCCGTTCCGTGCACCGGATCCGGACCCTGCAGCTGGCCGGTGCCGGGGCCGCCGCCCTGCTGGCGCTCAGTGCCTGCTCGTCCTCCGACGACACCGGCTCGTCCGGCTCGTCCGGCGCGTCGGGTTCCAAAAAGATCTCCGGCACCGTCACCGTGTTCGCGGCCGCCTCCCTCCAGGAGGGCTTCACGACGCTGGGCAAGGACTTCGAGAAGCAGCACCCGGGTACCAGGGTCAGCTTCAGCTTCGGCGGCAGCGACAGCCTCGCCGCGAACATCACCAGCGGCGCGCCCGCCGACGTGTTCGCCTCCGCCAGCCCGAAGACGATGGCGATCGTGACAGGCAAGAAAGACACGGCCGGCGCTCCCGTCCCGTTCGTGCGCAACCAGCTGGAGATCGCCACCGTGCCCGGCAACCCGCACAAGGTGTCCTCCCTGAAGGACCTCACCGGGTCCGGCCTCAAGGTCGTCCTGTGCGCGAAGACCGTGCCCTGCGGCGCGGCCGCCCAGAAGGCCCTGGACGCCAGTCACCTGAAGCTCACGCCGGTCTCCTACGAGCAGGACGTCAAGAGCGCCCTGACCAAGGTGGAGCTGAAGGAGGCCGACGCCGCCGTGGTCTACCGGACGGATGTGAAGGCGGGCGGTGACAAGGTGCAGGGCGTGGAGTTCCCCGAGTCCGCCGAGGCGATCAACGACTACCCGATCGCCCGGCTGAAGAACGGGAAGAACGCGGCGGCCGCCAATGCCTTCATCGCGTTCGTGCGTTCCGCCGAGGGCCAGAAGGTGCTGGCGGAGGACGGATTCCTCAAGGCATGACCTCGCTCGACAAGCCCGGCGCCGCGGCCCGCCGCCTCCCCGGCGGGACGCGGCGCCGACGTGGCCGCGGCGGCCGGCGCGGAGTGCCGCTGCCGCTGCTGCTCCCCGGGGTGCTGGCGCTGGTGTTCCTGCTGCTGCCCCTGGTCGCGCTGCTCGTCCGCGCGCCCTGGCACAGCCTGCCGGACCAGCTGACCAGCGCGGAAGTGTGGCAGGCGCTCCGGCTCTCCCTGGTCACCGCGACGTCCGCGACCGCGATGAGCCTCGTCCTGGGCGTGCCCCTCGCCTGGCTGCTGGCCCGCACCGAATTCCCCGGCCGGGGTCTCGTGCGGGCCCTGGTCACTCTCCCCCTCGTGCTGCCGCCGGTGGTCGGCGGTGTGGCCCTGCTGCTGGCCCTGGGCCGCAACGGGGTGGTCGGCCAGTGGCTGGACGCCTGGTTCGGGATCACCCTGCCGTTCACCACCACGGGCGTCGTGCTCGCGGAGGCGTTCGTCGCGATGCCGTTCCTGGTCATCAGCGTCGAGGGCACCCTGCGTGCCGCCGATCCCCGCTTCGAGGAGGCGGCCACCACGCTCGGCGCCTCCCGGTTCACCGCGTTCCGCCGGGTCACGCTGCCCCTGATCGCGCCGGGCATCGCCGCGGGCGCCGTTCTGGCGTGGGCGCGCGCGCTCGGCGAGTTCGGGGCGACGATCACTTTCGCGGGCAACTTCCCCGGCCGCACCCAGACGATGCCGCTGTCCGTCTACCTCGCCCTCCAGAACGACCCGGACGCCGCCATCGCTCTCAGCCTGGTCCTGCTCACCGTGTCGATCGCGGTGCTGGCGGGCCTGCGCGACCGCTGGATGACGGGGGTCTGACATGACGCGCGCACCCAAGGTGACGTCCGCCCCGGACGCCGCGCCCCCGAACGGCGCCCCGGCCGCCGCATGCGGCAATGAGGGACTCGATGCCCGGCTCGTGGTCGAGCGCGGCTCCTTCCGGCTCGACGTCGACCTGGCCGCCGCCCCCGGTGACGTGGTCGCGCTGCTGGGCCCCAACGGGGCCGGAAAAACGACCGCCCTGCGCGCGCTCGCCGGTCTGGTCCCGCTCACGGAGGGCCATCTGCGGCTGGACGGCGCCTCGCTGAAGCGCACCCCGCCCGAGTCCCGCCCGGTCGGGGTGGTCTTCCAGGACTATCTGCTCTTCCCGCACCTGTCCGCGCTGGACAACGTGGCCTTCGGCCCGCGCTGCCACGGCGCCGGGAAGGCCGAGGCCCGCGCGCAGGCCGCCGTCTGGCTGGAGCGCATGGGCCTCGCCGGCCACGCCGGCGCCAAGCCGCGCCGCCTCTCCGGCGGTCAGGCGCAGCGGGTCGCGCTGGCCCGCGCGCTGGCCACCCGCCCCCGCCTGCTGCTGCTGGACGAACCGCTGGCCGCCCTGGACGCGCGGACGCGCCTGGAGGTCCGGGCCCAGCTGCGCCGGCATCTCGCCGAGTTCGAGGCCGTCGCCGTACTCGTGACACACGACCCGCTGGACGCGATGGTGCTGGCGGACCGACTCGTCGTGGTCGAGGACGGGCACGTCGTGCAGGAGGGCGTCCCGTCCGACATCGCCCGCCGCCCGCGCACGGACTACATCGCCCAGCTCGTCGGCCTCAACCTGTACCGCGGGCACGCCGACGGGCACACGGTACGGCTGGACGCGGGGCCCGTGATCACCACCACGGAGGACCTGTCCGGGCCGGTGTTCGTGGCGTTCCCGCCGGGCGCGGTCACCCTGTTCCGGGACCGGCCGACCGGGGCGAGCGCCCGCAACCTGTGGCGCTGCGAGGTCGCCGGCCTGGAGACGCACGGCGACCAGATCCGCGCCGATCTCTCCGGCGGTCTTCCCCTCGCCGCCGACCTCACCACGGTCGCCGCCGCCGAGCTGGACCTGCACCCGGGCGCGTCGGTCTGGGCGACCGTCAAGGCGACGCAGACGCACGCATACCCGGCCTGACCGGACACGGGCTCTACGGTGGGTGCCCATGACCCTGAGCATCCGCAATCAGCTCCCCGGCACCGTGACCGCCGTACACCCCGGTGAGGTCATGGCCACCGTCAAGATCCGTCTGGCGGCCGGCCACGACCTCACGGCGGCCGTCACCCTGGAGGCCGTGGAGGACCTCGGCCTCACCCCGGGCTCGGCCGTCCGCGCCCTGGTGAAGTCCACCGAGGTGTCCCTCGCCACCGGCCCCGTCGAGGGCCTGTCGATCCGCAACCGGCTGTCCGGCGCGATCACCCACCTCGCCATCGGCGAGGTGATGGCCACGGTGAAGATCGCTCTGGACGGCACCGAGGTCACGGCGGCGATCACGAAGGAGGCGGCCGAGGACCTCGGTCTCTTCGTGGGCTCCTCCGTGATCGCCCTGATCAAGTCGACCGAGGTGGCGCTGGCCACCGCCTGACACGGGCGAGGCCCCCGCCCGGCGGATCCGGACGGGGGCCTCGAACGGCCGTTCAAACTGCCTGCGCGGAGGGCGTCTCAGTCCTCGTACGCGTCCAGCGGCGGGCAAGAGCACACCAGGTTGCGGTCGCCGAAGGCCTGGTCGATCCGGCGCACCGGCGGCCAGTACTTGTCGGCGGCCGAGACACCGGCGGGGAAGACGGCCTCCTCGCGGGTGTAGGCGTGCTCCCACGTGTCGCCCAGCGCGGCCGCGGTGTGCGGCGCGCCGTGCAGCGGGTTGTCCTCCGCGGGCCACTCGCCGGCGCCGACCTTCTCGATCTCCGCGCGGATGGCGATCATCGCGTCGCAGAACCGGTCGATCTCGGCGAGGTCCTCCGACTCCGTCGGCTCGATCATCAGCGTGCCGGCCACCGGGAAGGACATGGTCGGCGCGTGGAAGCCGTAGTCGATGAGCCGCTTGGCCACGTCGTCCACGCTCACGCCGGTCGCCTTGGTCAGAGGGCGCAGGTCGATGATGCACTCGTGGGCGACCAGGTTGCCGGGGCCGGTGTAGAGCACGGGGAAGTGCGGCTCCAGGCGCTTGGCGATGTAGTTCGCGGAGAGCACGGCCACCTGCGTGGCCCGCTTCAGGCCCTCGCCGCCCATCAGGCGGACGTACGCCCACGAGATCGGCAGGATGCCCGCGCTGCCCCAGGGGGCCGCGGAGATCGGTCCGACGCCCGTGGCCGGGCCGGCCTCCGGCTGCATCGGGTGGTTCGGCAGGTACGGCGCCAGGTGCGACCGTACGGCGACCGGGCCGACGCCGGGGCCGCCGCCGCCGTGCGGGATGCAGAAGGTCTTGTGCAGGTTCAGGTGGGAGACGTCGCCGCCGAAGTGGCCGGGCTTGGCGAGACCGACCAGGGCGTTGAGGTTGGCTCCGTCGACGTAAACCTGCCCGCCGGCCTCGTGGACCTGGGCGCAGATGTCGGCGACGTGCTCCTCGAACACCCCGTGCGTGGACGGATAGGTGATCATCAGAACGGCGAGTTCGTCGCGGTGCTTCTCGATCTTCGCGCGCAGGTCCTCGACGTCGATCTCGCCGTCCTCGGCGGTCTTGACGACGACGACCTTCATGCCGGCCATCACGGCGCTGGCGGCGTTGGTGCCGTGCGCGGAGGACGGGATGAGGCAGACGGTGCGCTGCTCGTCGCCGTTGGCACGGTGGTAGCCGCGCACGGCGAGCAGGCCGGCCAGCTCGCCCTGGGAACCGGCGTTCGGCTGCAGGGACACCTTGTCGTAGCCGGTGACCTCGGCGAGCCGGGACTCCAGCTCGTGGATCAGGGTGAGGTAGCCCTGCGCCTGCTCGGCGGGGGCGAAGGGGTGCAGCTGGCCGAACTCGGGCCAGGTGACCGGCTCCATCTCGGTGGTCGCGTTGAGCTTCATCGTGCAGGAGCCCAGCGGGATCATGCCGCGGTCGAGCGCGTAGTCCCGGTCTGCCAGCTTGCGCAGGTAGCGCAGCATGGCGGTCTCGGAGCGGTGCTCCTGGAAGACCGGGTGCGTGAGGTAGTCGTCGGTGCGCAGCAGCGCCTCGGGCAGCACCTCCTCGGTGGCGGCGTCGAGCGCGTCGATGGCGCCGTCCACGCCGAACGCGAACCACACGGCGCGGAGCTGGGCGCGTGTGGTGGTCTCGTCGCAGGCGATCGAGACGAGGTCGCCGTCCACGAGGCGCAGGTTGACGCCGCCTGCGCGTGCGGCGTCGACGACCTCGGCGGCCCGGCCCCCGACCTTGACGGTGAGGGTGTCGAACCAGGTGCCGTGGACGACCTCGACGCCACCCGCCCGCAGACCGGCGGCGAGGATCGTGGCGTACCGGTGGGTCCGCCGGGCGATGGCCCGCAGCCCCTCGGGGCCGTGGTAGACGGCGTACATGCCGGCCATCACGGCGAGCAGCACCTGGGCGGTGCAGATGTTGCTGGTGGCCTTCTCGCGGCGGATGTGCTGCTCACGGGTCTGCAGGGCGAGCCGGTAGGCCTTGTGCCCGTCCGCGTCCACGGAGACACCGACGAGCCGGCCGGGCAGGCTGCGGGCGAACTTCTCGTGCACGGCCATGTAGCCGGCGTGCGGTCCGCCGAAGCCCATGGGCACGCCGAAGCGCTGGGTGGTGCCGACGGCGATGTCCGCGCCCAGCTCACCGGGCGAGGTCAGCAGGGTGAGCGCGAGGAGGTCGGCGGCGACGGTGACGAGCGCGCCGAGCTCGTGGGCCTGGTCGATGACGGGCTTGAGGTCGCGTACGGCACCGGAGGCGCCCGGGTACTGGAGCAGCACGCCGTTGATCTCGCGTGCGGCGATGTCGGCCGGGATGCCGTCGCTGAGGTCGGCGACCACGATCTCCACGCCGGTCGGCTCCGCGCGGGTCTCGATCACGGCGATGGTCTGCGGCATCGTGTCCGCGTCGACCAGGAACAGGCCCTTCTTGTTCTTGCCCATGCGGCGCGACAGCGCCATGGCCTCGGCGGCGGCGGTGCCCTCGTCGAGCAGGGAGGCGCCGGAGGTGGGCAGGCCGGTCAGGTCGGCGACCACGGTCTGGAAGTTCAGCAGCGCTTCCAGGCGGCCCTGGGAGATCTCGGGCTGGTACGGCGTGTAGGCCGTGTACCAGGCGGGGTTCTCCATGACGTTGCGCAGGATGACGGGCGGGGTGAACGTCCCGTAATAGCCCAGGCCGATCATAGAGCCGAGGACCTGGTTCCGGTCGGCGAGCGTGCGCAGCTCTTCGAGCACCTCGGCCTCGGTGCGGGCGCCCGGCAGGTCCAGGGCGTCGGCGTTCTTGATGACGTCGGGGACCGCGGCGGCGGTCAGCTCGTCGAGGGAGCCGTAGCCGACGTGGGCGAGCATCTTGGCCCGCGCCTCGTGGTCCGGGCCGATGTGGCGCTGCTCGAAGGGGATGCCCGCTTCGAGATCCGAGAGCGGAATGCGATGGGCGGTCATTGCGGAGGCCTCCTGGTCTGACGCGACCTTCGAGGGGCACCCCGGCACGGGTACCCCGACGGCCTCCCCCTCTGTCATCTCAACCTGAGAGCTTCACCGGGCGCCCGAGAGCCCCGGCTTTCACCGTCGGTGAGAGCGGAAGCCGTCGACGCCCGCCCTGCTTTCCAGAGTGACCTCGTCCGTGCGGTACGTGAGCCTGAGAGATTCCGGGGAGGATTTGCTCCTTCGGCGCCTCCGAAGTGGTCGGAGGACTCTCCCGCGCGGGGTCAGCAGCCGCTGCCAGGGTACCAGCGGGGGCGGCGCACGAGCCTTCGAGTGGCCGCGCCCTTGAATGTGCTCTTTTGTAGTGCTTACGGATGAGTTGCGACCACGTGGAGGGAGAGGGACCGTGCAGACCGACATCGATCCGCGCAACCTGATCGGCCGCAAGGCGTTCGACAGCTCCGGCACCAAGCTGGGCACCATCGACGAGGTGTACCTCGACGACGCGACCGGCGTGCCCGAGTGGGCGGCCATACGGACCGGACTGTTCTCCCGGGACGCGTTCGTCCCCCTGGAGCCCAGCGAGCTGGTCGAGGGCTCCCTGCACGTCCCCTTCGACCGCGCCCTGATCAAGGACGCCCCCGACTTCGGTGTCGGCCGCCATCTCTCCCCCGAACAGGAACTCCAGCTGTACCACCACTACGGCCTGGACGTGGCCCCACCTCCCTCCGTCCCGGACCACACCTTCGGCAAACTGGCAGGCCCGGAAAACCCCTGACCACCCCTACCCCGCTCCCCACGACCCGGCCAGTCCCCTAAGGGGCCCTGGAGGACACTTCCGTCGCCGGCTCCCCGGAGAGGTCCGACGGGGTCCGGGGTGGAGTCCGGTGGCGGCCGGTGTCCGACAGAGGGGCAGGTGAGGGGGCGAGGGGGGCCGGGACCAGCGGCAACGGTTCCGTCGGCTCGAGCGACGGATCGTCCGCCGGGAACGTCCGGACCCGCCCCGGCCCCGAGTACGGCGTCTCGAACCGGACAGTGACCCTGCCGACGCCGCTGCCCTGCACCCACCCCTGGCCGTGCTCCGCGTGCCGCACGTCCTGCCCGGCCCGCCAGTGACGCTCGGCGGGCGACTCCGGTTCCGCCGCCGAGGGCTCGGCCACGACCTCCTCCGCCGGCTCCGCCCCGCCCTCCCCCGCCGCCTGGGCGAAGAGGTCCTCCTGCGTGTAGTCGGCGAGCCCGGTCACCCCCACTCCGAGCAGCCGTACCCCGCCCGTCGTGTCCACGGACTCCAGCAGCCGCGCGGCCGCCTCCCGGACGACCGCCGGATCGTCCGTGGGCCCACGGAGCGTCTCGGACCGCGTGAGGGTCGAGAAGTCGTACCGCCGCACCTTCAGGACGATCGTCCGCCCCGACAGCCGGGCCTCGCGCAGCCTCCGCACGCACCGCTCCGCGAGCCGCCGCACCTCCATGCCGACCCGCAGCCGGTCGTGAATGTCGACGTCGTAGGTGTCCTCCACGGACACCGACTTGGTCTCCCGGTCGGACACCACGGGCCGGTCGTCGCGCGCCAGCGCCATCGCGTACAGCGCGTGCCCGTGCGCGTTCCCGAGCAGCCGGACCAGTTCGTCCTCACCGGCCTCGGCCAGCTCCTCGACCGTGGTGATCCCGGCCCGCCGCAGGTGGTCGCCGGTCGCCGGCCCCACGCCGGGCAGGGTCCGCACCGGCATCGGCCCGAGCAGGGTCCGCTCGGAGCCCGGCTCGATCAGCATCAGCCCGTCCGGCTTGGCCTCCTCGGAGGCGATCTTCGCGAGCATCTTGGACGCAGCGAGCCCCACCGACCCCGTGAGCCCGGTGACCGCCCGGATGTCCGCCCGCAGCTTCACCCCGGTCCGCCGCGCCGACTCCTCGTCCCAGGCCGCTCCCGCGGCCTCCAGGTCCACGAACGCCTCGTCCAGGCTCAGCGGCTCCACCAGCGGCGACAGCTCCCCCAGCAGCGCCATCACCTGCTCGCTGATCGACCGGTACACCGAGAACCGCGGCACGAGGTACGCGGCGTTCGGTGCCAGCCGCCGCGCCTGGGCCGTGGGCATCGCCGAGTGCACCCCGAACACCCGCGCCTCGTACGACGCCGTGGCCACCACACCGCGCGGCCCGAGCCCGCCCACGACGACGGCCTTCCCCCGCAGGCTCGGCTTCGCCGCCTGCTCCACCGAGGCGTAGAAGGCATCCATGTCGAGATGCAGGATCGTGGGCGCGTTTCTCACATCTCCGATGCTGCACCACACCACTGACAATGACCCGGTACCGGGTGGCGCCCCTCAGACCGCCCGGTTGCGCCGCCTGGCCAGCTCGTCCGCCGGGTTGGGCCCGACGAGGGTCTCCCCGGTGTCGATCCGCTCACCGTGCAGCTGGGAGAGGGCGCTCTCCACGTCGCGCCAGACCACGCCCACGGCGATCCCGAAGACGCCCTGACCGCCCTGGAGCAGCGCGTGGACCTCGTCCGGGGACGTGCACTCGTAGACGGTGGCGCCGTCGCTCATCAGCGTCATGCGCTCCAGGTCGCGGAAGCCGCATTCCCTGAGGTGCAGCACGGCCGACCGGATGTTCTGCAGGGAGACCCCGGTGTCCAGGAACCGCTTGACGATCTTCAGGACGACGACGTCCCGGAAGCTGTAGAGACGCTGTGTGCCCGACCCGTACGCGGGCCGTACGCTCGGTTCGACGAGGCCGGTGCGGGCCCAGTAGTCGAGCTGCCGGTAGGTGATGCCGGCGGCCGCACAGGCCGTGGGGCCCCGGTAGCCGATCTGCTCGGACGTCATGGACGCCGCCCCTCCGCCGTTCGGCACCGCCGTCGGTCGCTGCGGAGCGTGATCGGCCGCGTTGCCGTGAAGCGGGTACGGACCGCTCTCCCCGAATACGCGTCCGGGGGCACCCCCAGCCGTACCGTCGCCGCTGCTTCTCACGCCGACCTCCGTCACTTGACCTGCCCTCTCGACGGTAGGCAGTCACCGGGGGTGCGTCAACGATCGCCACACTCGGCACGCCGAGTGATAATCACCCTAGGAGTGGTTTCCCGTGTCCCACCGCGGGGAAAGGCTAGCCGAATGCGCTCGCGGGGGGCCGTAGGACGCTCTCACAGACCGTCGGCATGTGCCATCGCGTCGGCGTGTGCCGCCGCGTCCCTCACTGACTGCTGGTGCCGAAGTCCTCGGGCGAGATCTGGTCGAGGAACTCGCGGAACTTCTCCACCTCGTCCTCCTGCTCGTCCGGGATCGCGATGCCCGCGTCGTCGAGCACGGTGTCGCTGCCGTAGATCGGCGTGCCGGTCCGCAGGGCCAGCGCTATGGCGTCGGAGGGGCGCGCGCTCACCTCGACCCCGCTGGCGAACACCAGCTCCGCGTAGAAGACGCCCTCACGCAGGTCCGTGATGCGCACTTCGGTCAGCTCCTGGCCGACGGCCTCCAGCACGTCCTTGAACAGGTCGTGGGTCAGCGGCCTGGCGGGGGCCATGCCCTGCTGGGCGAAGGCGATCGCCGTCGCCTCCCCCGGCCCGATCCAGATGGGGAGGTAACGGTCGCCTCCCACTTCGCGCAGGAGCACGATCGGTTGGTTGGAGGGCATTTCCACCCGGACACCTACGACATCGAGCTCGTTCACACAGCAACCCTAGGCCGTGCTCGGGACGTTTGGGTAGTCGGGCCGGGAACAGGTGGCCGATCCGGCCGTGCGGGCGGACGAATAGGCCCCGCGGCCTCGTCAGGGCAGCCGGATCCCGAGCGCGGTCGTCACCAGCGCCGCGTGCAGCCTGACGGCGAGCGCCGCCAGTTCCTTCGTCCGCTCCTCGGCATGAGCCCTGGTCTGCGGGTTGCGGTGGCGCTTCAGGGGGGCCACCACCTGGTCGACCAGGCCCGCCTCTCGGTCGGCGGCGGCCTTCATCACCCGCAGGTGGCGCGGTTCGATCCCGAAGCGGCCCAGCTCGGCGACGAGAGAGGCCACGGTGACCGCCTCCGCGTCGTACGCCCCGTCCTGCACGGGAGCGATGAGGCCGTACGACTCCCACTCCTGGAGTGCGCCCTCGTCGATGCCGGCGGCGGCCAGCAGGTCGGCCCGCCCGATTCTGGCCACCGCGGGCGCCACGGGCGCCTCGGACGGTTCCGGTACGGCCTCACCGGTCCGCTGTCGCCCCACCAGCGGCAGCGGGGCCGCCTCGCCCCGCTCCATGGCGTCCAGATGCTCGCGGATGACCCGGAGCGGCAGATAGTGGTCCCGCTGCATCCGCAGGACGTGACCGAGGCGCTCGACGTCCTGGGCGCTGAACTTGCGGTAGCCCGAAGGGGTCCGCTGCGGTTCGACGAGCCCCTCGGACTCCAGGAAACGGATCTTGGAGATGGTGACTTCGGGGAATTCGTCGCGCAGCACGTTCAGCACCGTGCCGATGCTCATCAGCCCACTGTCCCTGGCGGCGGTACCACTTCCGGCACCGCCGCTCGGTGATCGCCGCATGGACCTTCCCTCGGGTCCCCCGAACCGGGTCCGGGGGACGGTCAGATGCCCTGCCGGCTCGCGTAGAACACCAGCCGGTACTTACCGATCTGCACCTCGTCACCGTTCGACAGGGCGACCTGGTCGATCCGCTCGCGGTTGACGTACGTGCCGTTCAAGCTGCCCACGTCGGCCACCGTGAACGAGCCGTCCGGGGAGCGCCGGAACTCCACGTGACGGCGCGACACCGTCACGTCGTCCAGGAAGATGTCGCTCTGCGGATGCCGGCCGGCCGTGGTCAGGTCGCTGTCCAGCAGGAAGCGGCTGCCCGAGTTCGGCCCGCGGCGCACCACCAGCAGCGCCGAGCCCAGCGGCAGCGCGTCCACTGCCGCCTGCGCCTCCGGGGAGAGCATCGGCATCTGCGTCTGACCGGTCACCTCGGCGTCGTACGCCTCGAGGCCGGAGATGGAGATGGTCGACGTCGTCTCGGACGGCCGCTCCGGCGTCGCCCCCGCCCGCAGGGGAGCACCGCAGTTGGAGCAGAACCGGGCGTTCTCCGCGTTGCGGTTACCGCACCTCGTACACACCAGGACCGACATGGACGGATCCTCCTGCCGCGGCTGCCCCGCCGGGGCATTGGACGCGTACGGGCCGGGACCAAACCCTCCACCCGTACTTGAGGTTGACGGTTGCCCGAAACCTATGCCGCCGGACTGCGCAGGGTCAACAGACGCCGCGCCCCGACCTCCGGAAATGTCACCGCCCGGACCAGCGACCTGGTCGCGGAACAGGGGGCGCTGCCCCTCTGCGTCAGGCTGTGCGCGATGACGAGCGGTCGCGTTGTCGCTGTCCTCTCGCGCGCTCTTGCCGAACAACTTCGCAAACAACTTCACGGGCGATTCCCCTTGACCGAAACAGACCCGCCCGTGGGGCAGGACGAACCCTGATTGCCTACACCGGCCGACCCGGACATCCTCACAACGTCCGTATCCGCCAAACAGTTTCCACCACGCACCACCTCTTCGGTGCGCCGACCCCCCGCAACCTCATGCCCCTGCCGGACACCCCCCATGCACCGGCGGGTCACGGGGAGGACGACCGAGCGTAGTCAGGCCGCTTCGCCTGCCGCAAGGCATCCACGACGATCTTGGTCGATCGCTCGACCGTCACCGTGGCCTGCTCCTTCTCCAGCGTCTGCACCACGCCTCCGGGAATGTTCAGCGCCGGCTCCAGGTCCTGCGGCTTCCCGATGACCTTGAAACGATACGGGCCACTGATCTTGTTCCCGTCGACGCTCACGCTCTTGCCGGAGTCCGTCAGATAGGTGCCGGCGACCACGCGTACGCCGTTCACCTGGATCGCCTCCGCGCCGGCCGCGCGCAGCTCCTGGACCGCGTCGAGCAGCATGTCCGCCTGGACCGTCCCCTTCGTGTCCTCGATCGTCATCGTGATGCCGGGACCCTGCGCCGCCACGGTGCCCGCCAGAATGCCGAGTTGCTTCTCCTTCTCGGCCGTCTGTCTGCGGGCCTCCGATGCCTGGTCGGAGCTGCTCTGCAGCTCCTGGCGTTGCTTATCGAGTCCCTGCTTCTCGTCCTGGAGACGCTGTGTGCGGTCGTCGAGTTCATCGAGGATGCGGACGAGATCTTCCTGGCGCGCGCCCCGCAGCGCGCTGTCGGTGTCGCTGTTCGACGCCACCTGCACGGCGAGACCGAAGCCGAGGCCGAACAGCAGGAGCGCGACGATCAGTTGGGCGCGGGTGAGCCGCGGCGGCCACAGGCCCTTCAGCAGCCGTCCGCGTCCGGTCAGAGTCTCCTCCGGCTCGGGCGCCCCTTCGGGCTTCCCGGGTCCCCCGGGCGTGTCCCGGTCGTCCCCGTCCCCGGTCGGTTGCGGGACCTCGGCGCGCGGGGCGGGCGCGGGCACCTCGTCGGGCAGCTCCCTGCGCAGCCTGTTCTCCGGCTGCTCGTCCTTCTCGCTCATCGGCCTCACGCCCGGAAGACGTGCCGGCGGATCGCCGCGGCGTTGGAGAAGATGCGGATGCCCAGCACGACCACGACCCCGGTGGACAGCTGGGCGCCGACACCCAGCTTGTCGCCCAGGAACACGATCAGCGCGGCCACCACCACGTTCGACAGGAACGACACCACGAACACCTTGTCGTCGAAGATGCCGTCGAGCATGGCCCGCAGGCCGCCGAACACGGCGTCCAGCGCCGCGACGACGGCGATCGGCAGATAAGGCTCGACGACCGCCGGAACCTCGGGCCGGACCAACAGTCCGGCCACGACTCCCACGACGAGGCCCAGTACGGCGATCACGATGTGCCCTTCTCAGTCTTCTCGGTGGTCGGCTGCGCGGTGCGTACGATCACGCTCGGTGCCGCGGGCAAGCGGACGTCGCCCTCGGTGGAGATGGTCGCCCGGATGCCGTAGTTCTGCTCCAGCGCGTGCAGGTAGAGGCCGTCGGCACTGTCCTGGAAGCGGGTGCTCAGCCGTTCCCCGTCCCCCACCGCCAGCACCGTGTACGGCGGCACCAGCGGCCTGTTGTCGACCAGTATCGCGTCTCCCGCGGCCCTGATCGCGGACAGGGACGTCAGCCGCTGGCCGTTGATGGAGACGGCCTCGGCGCCGGAGGCCCACAGCCCGTTGACCACCCGCTGCATGTCCCGGTCGCGCACCCGCCCGGTGTCGGAGAACCCGGACGTCTCGCGCGGGTTGGTGCCGTCGCCACCGGTGCTGGCTTCCTTGGCGTCGTTCACGACGAGCTTCACACCGGGGCCGTGCACGGCCGTGGCGCCCGACAACAGGCCCACGAGGTCCGCCTGGGCGCTGCCGCCGCTCTGCTTCAGGGCCGCCCGCTGCTGTGCGCTGACGTCGTCACGCAGCTTGTCGACCGTGGTCTGCAGCTTGTCCGCCGACGCCGTCTCGCTGTCGACGCGGTCGATCAGTTCCGTCCGCTCCTTGGCCACCACGGGCGCGGCGTGGTGCGCCTGTGCCGCCCCGACGGTGACGACGAGCGCCGTGAGGACGAGACCGACGGCCAAGCCCAGCTTCGCCCTGAGGGTCTTCGGCAGACCGCCTCCGCCCTCGGACGTCTTCCGGGCGGCAGCCTCGGCATACCCGTCGTCCAGGCTGTGGTCCATGACGTTGGTGATCAACGACATGGAGGCGTCCGGACGCCGCGGCCGGGTGGGGCTGCTCCGAACGGGGGGTTGCTGCGGCATGCCGCACATCGTCGCATGTCGCCGGGAGTACCTCCGAACGGCCCCACCCGCATGCCGGACAGGCCCCCTTGGGGGCACTTGTCCGGCACGCGCGCGTGGAAGACGTTTCGGCGTCCCGCCGTGCGGGGCTTACCGTCCGGCGCTGTCCACGACGGCCGACCACTCGTCCAGCAGGGCCTGCGCGGACGCGTCGTCCGGGCCTTCGGCCCACAGGTGGGTGACCGCCTCGGCCGGGTCGGGCAGCACCATCACCCAGCGTCCGTCGGTCTCCACGACCCGTACGCCGTCCGTCGTGTCGACAGAGCGGTCCCCGGCCGCCTCGACGACGCGCCGCATCACCAGACCCTTGACGGCCCACGGCGTCGCCAAGTCCCGCTTGAGGACGTGTGCCCGCGGGATCCGGGCGTCGATCTGGCTCAGCGTGAGCTGCGTCCGCGCCACCAGCCCGATCAGCCGTACGAAGGCCGCCGTGCCGTCGTACACACTGCTGAACT
The DNA here is from genome assembly GCF_040644095.1 of Streptomyces sp. NPDC047028. Classification (NCBI taxonomy): domain Bacteria; kingdom Bacillati; phylum Actinomycetota; class Actinomycetes; order Kitasatosporales; family Streptomycetaceae; genus Streptomyces; species Streptomyces sp. NPDC047028. The sequence goes on along the minus strand of NZ_JBEYVS010000002.1, from coordinate 3,056 downwards.
CCGGGACGATGAAGCCGCCCTTGCCGTCGCCGCCGAAGATGGTGCCCTCTTCGCCTCCCACGCGCGTGAGGTCGTCGGGAGAGGTGGTGGTCCACTCGACCTGGGTGCCGTGATAGGCGGCCACCTGCTCGGCAATCCGGGTCGTGGTCACCGGGAGCGCCACCCGTCCGCTGCGCCGCTCGGCGGCGACCAGGTCGAGCATCACCAGCAGGGCCCGGTCGTCCTCGATGATCCGGCCCTTCTCGTCGACGAGCGACAGCCGCTCGCCCACGGGGTCGAACCGCACGCCGAACGCGGCACCGGAGGACGCCACGATCTCACCGAGCCGCACCAGGCCCTTGCGCCGCACCTCGGCCGTCTCGGTGGGCCTGGACTCGTCCAGGCCGGGGTTGATGGTCAGCGAGTCCACCCCGAGCTTGCCGAGCAGACTGGGCAGCACCAGGCCGGCGCTGCCGTTGGAGGCGTCCACGACGACCTTCAGACCGGAGTCCGCGATCCCCGTGATGTCGACGTTCCGCAGCAGCGATCCGGTGTACGAGTCGAAGACGCTCGCCGGGAAGTAGAGGTCACCGATCTCACCGGGGAACGCCCGCCGGTACTCCTGGCGCGCGAACACACGGTCGAGCTTGCGCTGACTGCCCTGGGAGAGATCCGCCCCGTTGCCGTCGAAGAACATGATGTCGACGGAGTCCGGGACGCCGGGCGAGGTACGGATCATGATCCCGCCGGCGCTGCCGCGCGCGGTCTGCTGCCGCGCCACGGGCAACGGCACGTTCTCCAGGTCCCGTACGTCGATGGCACTGGCCTGGAGCGCCGAGATCACCGCCCGCTTCAGCGCACGGGCACCGCGGGAGTGGTCGCGGGCCGTGGTGACCGTGGAGCCCTTCTTCAGGGTCGTCGCGTACGCGCCGGCGAGCCGTACGGCCAGCTCGGGCGTGATCTCCACGTTCAGGATGCCGGAGACGCCGCGAGCCCCGAACAGGTTGGCCTGGCCCCTGGACTCCCAGATGACCGACGTGTTGACGAAGGCGCCGGCTTCGATCGTCTTGAACGGGTAGACCCGGACGTTGCCCTGAACGATCGATTCTTCACCGATGAGGCACTCGTCGCCGATGACGGCGCCGTCCTCGATCCGCGCGGCACGCATGATGTCGGTGTTCTTGCCGACGACGCAGCCGCGCAGATTGCTGTGCTGTCCGACGTACACGTTGTCGTGGACGACGGCCTTGTGCAGGAAGGCGCCGCTCTTGACGACCACGTTGGATCCGACGACGGTGTGCTCACGGATTTCCGCGCCGGCCTCGACCTTGGCGTAGTCACCGATGTAGAGCGGCCCCCGCAGTACCGCGTCGGGATGCACTTCGGCGCCCTCGGCCACCCAGACGCCCGGCGAGATCTCGAATCCGTCGATGTCGACGTTGACCTTGCCTTCGAGGACGTCGGCCTGCGCCTTCACATAGCTTTCGTGGGTGCCCACGTCCTCCCAGTAGCCCTCGGCGACATAGCCGTAGATCGGCTTGCCTTCCTTCATCAGCTGCGGGAAGACGTCGCCGGACCAGTCGACGGGCACGTCGGCCTCGACGTAGTCGAACACCTCGGGCTCCATGACGTAGATGCCCGTGTTGACGGTGTCGGAGAAGACCTGACCCCAGGTCGGCTTCTCCAGGAAGCGTTCGACCTTGCCTTCCTCGTCGACAATGGTGATGCCGAACTCCAGCGGATTCGGCACGCGGGTCAGGCAGACGGTGACCAGCGCGCCCTTCTCCTTGTGGAAATTGATGAGGTCCGTGAGGTCGAAGTCCGTGAGGGCATCACCGGAGATCACCAGGAAAGCGTCGTCCTTCAACGCCTCTTCGGCGTTCTTGACGCTTCCGGCGGTACCGAGTGGCTTCTCCTCATTGGCATAGGTGAGCTCCATTCCGAGCTCCTCGCCGTCACCGAAATAGTTCTTGACGAGCGATGCCAGGAACTGCACGGTGACAACGGTCTCGGAGAGCCCATGCCTTTTGAGCAGCCGTAGCACATGCTCCATGATCGGGCGGTTCGCCACGGGCAGGAGCGGCTTGGGCATACTCGAGGTCATGGGGCGCAGGCGCGTGCCTTCGCCTCCGGCCATCACGACGGCCTTCATGTCGGAAGCGTCCTCCTCCAAGAGACGACGGTCTAGCCGACTTCACCCGTCAAGATTGTCGCGCACTTTTCCGCGGCAGGCCATCGGAGAGATACGTCCGGACAATCGCCGAGCTCAATCGGCCATGGCGTCCGCACGAACGAGACGGCGGACTTGTACCACGTAGAGCACTCCTGCCCACCAATAGAGGGTTGTACCCCATCCGGCGAACGCCCATCCGAAAACGGCGGCGACTGACGCGATCCAGCCCGTGCCGTCGCTGAGCAGCAGCAGCGGGAAGGCGTACATGAGGTTGAACGTGGCCGCCTTGCCGAGGAAGTTCACCTGCGGCGGCGGGTAGCCGTGCCGGCGGAGGATGCCCACCATCACCAGGAGGATCAGCTCCCTCGCGAGCAGGAGGGCGGTCAGCCACAGCGGCAGGATCTCCCGCCAGGTGAGCCCGAGCAGCGTGGAGAGGACGTACAGCCGGTCGGCGGCGGGGTCGAGGAGCCGGCCGAGGCTGCTGATCTGGTTCCAGCGGCGCGCGAGCTTGCCGTCCAGATAGTCGCTGACCCCGCTGAACGCCAGCACGAGGAGAGCCCAGCCGTCGCTCTTGGGGCCACCGAACTCCGGCCGGAGAATCAGCCACAGGAAGACGGGTACGCCGACGAGCCGTGCCATGCTGAGGATGTTGGGGATGGTGAGGACCCGGTCCGTCTGGACACGGGTCTCCTGGACCTCCACCCGGGGGCCTCCTGTGCGAAACGAGCCAACGATGCTCCCCGACCCTACCTCAACGCAAAAAAGCTCCGGCCCCTGGGCAGTGCCCAAGAGCCGGAGCTTCAAAAGGAGTTCGGCGGTGTCCTACTCTCCCACAGGGTCCCCCCTGCAGTACCATCGGCGCTGTGAGGCTTAGCTTCCGGGTTCGGAATGTAACCGGGCGTTT